>CAYFHK010000023.1:0-30541 GCA_964342585.1 uncultured Caulobacterales bacterium
TGTGTGGCCGCGATGAATTTGTGCAGTGGGCCGCATGCGGTACTGACTGAGTGTTCGGCGCCTCTCATGGCTGCGTTACACGAGACTGTGAGCTCAGTGGCAAATCTGAATTGACCTGGCGGGAAGGCTGCTATATGTGCCGCGACTTCCTTTTGTCTCCTGCCGTTTGGATTTCGTCATGAAACGCACATTCCAACCTAGTAAACTTGTCCGCAAGCGGCGGCATGGTTTTCGGGCGCGCAAAGCGACGGTCGGTGGCCGCCGTGTGCTCGCCGCACGTCGCGCGAAGGGGCGGAAACGCCTGTCAGCGTAAACGGCGATGGCCGAGGGCGTGCGCGTTGAGCGGTTGCTGAAGCGTGCCGACTTTATCGCCGCCCGCAAAGGCCGCCGCAGATCGACCCCTGCATTTCTGCTGCAGATCCGGCCGACCGAGCTCGAAGTGGCGCGCGTCGGCTTCACCGTCACAAAAAAGATCGGCAATGCGGTTGCGCGAAATCGGATCAAACGCCGTCTGCGCGCAGTCGTGAGTGAGGTCATGCCCAACCATGCGGTCCCGGGCGCTGACTATGTGCTGATCGCCCGGCAAGCCGCGTTGACGCGGCCCTATCCGCTTCTCCTTGACGATCTTCGGGGGGCCCTAGTAGACCCCCGCAACCCTTGACCGCACGAAAAAAGGGCCCGCCTTCGTGGGGGTCACCGGTATCTCATGGATCGTAATTTCATTCTCGCCCTCACCCTGACGATTCTGATCTTCGTGGGTTGGGACATGATGGTCGTCGGGCCAAAGCGCGAGGCCGCAGAGGCCATCCGCGCCCAAGAGGCGGCCGCAGCGGCTGAAGCCGCGGGACAGCCCGCCGGCGCGGATCAAAGCCTGGCGGCCACAGCGCCCACCACACGGTTGAGCCGAGAAGATGCGCTGAGCCAAAGCGCCGCGCGGCTGAAGATCGACACGCCAGAGATTGTCGGCTCGCTAAACCTTCGCGGCCTTACCTTCGATGACGTCACGCTGAAGAATTACCACGTCACCTATAAAGATGACTCCCCCCTCGTCACGCTGCTCAGCCCCTCGGCCACGGCCGGCGCGCAATATCTCCGCGCGGGGCTTCTGCTCAATGGCACCGTCGACAACACGGCGCTTTGGGAGGTTGTCGGCGATGCGCAAACGCTCACGCCGGAAACACCGGTGACGCTGCGCCGCCAAGACACCGGCAATGGCATCGAACACACGGTAACGCTGCGCGTCGACGATCAGTTCATGTTCAATGTCGAACACCAGGTGATCAATCAATCGGGCGAAGACGTCACGCTTCAGCCTTATGGCGCAAGCTTTCAGAATGGCATTCCGGACGATCTGAAGAACTTTATGATCCTGTTCGAGGGGCCGTTGGCCTTTGTTGGCGATCAACTGCATGCGCGGAAATATAAGAAGATCCTGAACGATGGCGGCCTAGAGGCCACCGGCGTTGGCGGCTGGGCCGGGATCACGGACAAGTATTGGCTGGGCGCAGTGATCCCGCCACAAGATCAGCCCTTCCAAGCCAAGCTCGAGCATCGCCCCGGCGCGACCCCGCTTTTCGTTGCCTCCTACCTTCTCGACCCGATCACGGTGCCGAATGGTCAGGGCACGCGCATCGGCGCGAATGTCTTTATCGGCGCGAAAGAAGTTGGCGTGCTGCGCGACTATCAAAAGTCGATTGAGAAGGGCGGCCTGAACATCAGCCATTTCGACATGGCCGTCGATTGGGGGAACTTCTTCTTCCTCACCCGGCCCATTCTGGCGACCTTGCGCTTCTTTGCCGGGATTGTCGGCAATTACGGCGTGGCGATTTTGCTTCTCACCTTGTGTATCAAGGCCGTGCTCTTCCCGCTGGCCAATATGTCCTACAAGTCGATGGCCGGGATGCGCAAAGTGCAACCGGAAATGCAGCGTCTTCGCGAGCGGTACAAAGACGATCAGATGAAGATGCAGCAGGAGGTGATGGCGCTTTACAAAAAGCACAAGATCAATCCCGCCGCCGGCTGTTTGCCGATCCTTGCGCAAATGCCGATCTTCTATGCGCTTTATAAGACGCTCTTCACGACGATCGAGATGCGGCACGAGGCGTTTCTCTATATTCCCGATCTTTCGGAGAATGATCCGACCACGATCTTCAATCTGTTTGGGCTGTTGCCCTTTGATCCCACAGCGCTGCCCGTGTTCGGTGCCTTCTTAGGCATTGGCATTTTGCCGCTGATCATGGGGGCGGCCATGTGGGTGCAGATGAAGCTGAACCCGCCGCCCACCGATCCGGTGCAGGCAAAGATTTTTGCCTTCATGCCGTTGATCTTCATGTTCATGTTCGCGCCGTTTGCGGCTGGTCTCGTCCTCTACTGGGCGTGGAACACGATCCTCAGTGTGACGCAGCAATATATTATCATGAAGCGGCAAGGCGCCGACGTGGATATCATCGGCAATATTCGTCAAAGCTTTGGCATGCAGCCCGCCGCGGCGAATGAAAACCGCGCAGGCAAATAACGATACGAGGGCTGAGGAATGGCGCAAGCTGAGGCGACGACGGACAAACCCATCATCGCCGCCTTGCGCCCCTTGCCCCGCCTCTTGCGGCTCGCGCTGGACGATCGTTTCAGTTTGAGCTTGCCGCCGCGGGAGGGCACGCCGACGCTTGAAGAGACGAAGGCGAGGATCGCCGGCGCCCAAGCCCTCGTCGCCACCGCCTTCGACAATCTCGACGCGGAAACGGTGAGCATCTTTCCGCCCTCGCTGAAGCTGATTGCCTCCTTCGGGGTGGGCGTTGACCATATCGACATGAAGGCCGTCGCCGCGCGCGGGATCATCGTGACGAACACGCCCGATGTGACCACGCCCTGCCTCGCCGATATGACGATGGGGCTGATCATCGCCGCATGCAGACGGTTCCGCGAGGGGCTCGACATCGCCAAGACCGGCGAAGGGCGCGGCCTTCTCACCCCCGACAGTTGGGGCCTTCGCGTGAGCGGGAAGCCCCTCGGGATTGTTGGTATGGGGAGCATGGGCCAGGCCGTGGCACAGCGCGCCCGCGCTTTTGACATGCCGATCCTTTATACAACGCCGCGCCCGCGGCCCGAATTCGATGAGAAATATGGCGCCAAGGCGGTGGATCTCGACACATTGCTGCGCGAGGCGGATATCGTGTCGCTGCATTGTCCGCTGAAGCCTGAAACGCATCATCTGATCGACGCGGCGGCGCTGGAAAAAATGAAAGACACGGCGGTTCTTATCAATATGGCGCGCGGCCCCGTGGTCGATGAGTTGGCGATGATCGACGCGCTGAAGACCGGCAAGATCTTCGCGGCGGGGCTCGATGTCTTCGAGACTGAGCCGGGGCCGATCCGCGAAGAGCTTCGTGTGCTGCCCAACGTATATTGTTTGCCGCATATCGGCTCCGCCACCCGCGAAAGCCGCGCGGCGATGGGCGGGCGCGTGCTCGAGAACATCAATCATTTCTTCGACAAGGGCGAGCCGCTCGACCCGGTTGCGCCGCCGCAATGACGCAAACGGACGAAAACGAATTCGATGCCGCCGTGATCGAGGAAGGGCGCGTGCTGTTCTCAGGCCCTTGCGATTTTCTGCTGGGCGTTGTGGCGATGGACGGCTTACCCAATCCTGATTTGCCAGAGGTTGCCTTTGCGGGCCGCTCGAATGTCGGCAAATCGAGCTTGATCAATGCCCTGACGAATAGAAAAGCGCTGGCGCGCACCTCTAACACACCTGGACGCACGCGGGAGCTCAACTTTTTCGATCTTGGCGGGCGGCTGCGCCTCGTCGACCTGCCCGGCTATGGCTATGCGCGCGCCTCGAAATCTGCGGTGAAAACGTGGACCGGCCTGACGCGCGACTACCTCAAAGGCCGCGCCAATCTGCGCCGCGTATGTGTGCTGATCGACAGCCGCCACGGCCTCAAGGACACTGACCATGAGACGATGAGCATTCTCGACGAAGCAGCTGTCCCCTATCAAATCGTTTTGACCAAGATCGATAAGATCAAACCGACCGAAGCGGAAGCCACGCGAGAGCGGATCGCCAAAGCGATCGTGAAACACCCCGCCGCACACCCCGCCGTTCGCGCCACATCGAGCGAGAAAGGCACAGGGCTCGCCGAATTGCGCGCGGAACTCGTCACATTGACCCAAAGCTGAGGGCGCGCGACATTCGCCCTATGGCCCATACGCCCCTCACTTCAGAACACCGCAACGCGCTGATCGCCTGCGTCGATGCGCAAGGCGTGATCACCGGCGATGACCAGGCCCCATATCTGACCGAATGGCGCGGGCGTTGGCAGGGCGACACGCCCTTGCTTCTTTCACCGGCCAACACCCAACAGCTTGCCGACGTGATGGCCTATGCGCATGCGCATCATCTGGCCGTGGTGCCGCAAGGCGGGAATACCGGGCTCGTCGGCGGGCAGGTCCCTGCGGGCGAAATTTTGATCACGTTGAAACGTCTACGGCAAATCCGCGATGTCTCCCCGCAAGACTTTGCCATGACGCTCGAAGCGGGCGTCACTTTGGCCGAGGCGCAGGAGGTGGCGGCCAAGCACGACCGGCTTTTTCCACTCTCGATTGGGTCAGAGGGGAGCTGTCAGGTGGGGGGTATTCTCTCCACCAACGCCGGCGGCGTCCACGTTATCCGCTATGGCAATGCGCGCGATCTGTGCCTGGGGCTTGAGGTCGTTTTGCCGGACGGGCGGGTGTGGGACGGCCTGAACGCGCTCCGCAAGAACAATACCGGCTATGACCTGAAGCACTTGTTCATCGGCGGTGAAGGCACGCTGGGCTTTATCACCGCGGCGGTTTTAAAGCTTCATCCGCGTCCGTCGGAAACGCTGATGTCATTTCTCGCTGTGCCGAACGCGGAAAGCGCCGTCGAGCTGCTCTCCTTCGTGCAGGGAAAATCGGGTGGGCAGATCGCCGCCTTTGAATTGATGAGCGCCGCGACGGTCGATCTGGTGCTGAAACAATTTCCAGAGCTGCGGAGACCCGTCGAGGCGGACGCACCGTTTTTTGCGCTGGTCGAGCTGACATCTGGTCGCCCAGGCGAGTTGAGCGACATGGCGCAAACCCTGCTCGAGGATGCCCTTGAAGCGGGTCTCATCAGCGATGGCACGGTGGCGCAAAGCGGTACGCAATCGGACGAACTCTGGCGGATCCGTCATAATGCCTCCGAAGCGATGAAGCGCGACGGCATGTTCTGCGTGAAATGCGATGTCTCCGTGCCGATCCGTCAGGTGCCATCCTTTTTGGCTGAGGCTGATCGGGTGGTTGAAGACGCGGCCCCCGGCGCGCGAGTGATTGCCTTTGGCCATATGGGCGATGGCAATATCCACTATGATATTCTGGGCCCGGAAGATGGCGACGATCAAGCCTGGCGCGCCCGTGCCGGCGAAATGGAACGATTGGTGCACGATGTGGTGATCGCGCATGAAGGCTCGATCTCCGCCGAGCACGGCATCGGCAAACTCAAACGCGATGAGCTGGCCGAGCGCAAATCCGATGTCGAAATGGATCTGATGCGGCGGATCAAGGCAAGCCTTGACCCGCACGGCATCATGAACCCAGGCAAATTGCTCTAGGCCACGCGTTGTGCGCGGCCCGCATCGGGGAAGTCGATCGGTGTACCAAAAACATCATTGACGTAATTGGTCAGTGTATTGAGCGCCACATGGGCGACGATTTCCACCAATTCGGCATCTGAATAGCCGGCATTACGCACCGCTTCCACGTCAGCGTCGGTGACCTCTCCGCGGTTGAGTGCGACTTTTCGGGCAAAAACGGCGGCCGCATCTGCTTTCGCATCGTTCGAACGGCCTTCGCGATTGGCGGCGATTTCCGCCTCATCAAGGCGAAGACCTTTGCCGATGGCGGTGTGGGCCGCGTTACAATAATCACAGCCATTCACATTGGCGATGGCGAGGGCGAGACGCTCTCGGGTCTTTGCATCGAGGGCCCCTTTCGCGAGGGCACCAGATAGGCCGAGCGTGCCTTCGAGCGCGGCGGGGCTATTGCCGATGAGCTTATAGAGGTTCGGCGCAAAGCCGACTTTTTGCTCGACCCCTTTCAGCAAAGGCTGTGCACCGGCTGGCGCTGCGTCGATGGTGGCGGGAAGATTGATGCGTGACATGATTGATCTCCAATTTCCAAAGAGCGGCACTTTTTGTACCGAACAGTCAGTACATAATTGTCTGGTACTGCTTTGCCAGAAGGCGGCACAGGTTTATTTTTGGGGGGCGATACAGAAGAACTAAGTCTGATACGCGCGCGGCGGCGGCCAGGCGGCTGAACCATGTGCCCATCACTGACAAGCGGATCTCCAACGACGCGGCGGTTTTTCTTGGAACAGGGGCCTAGCGCCTCTCGTTACTGAAAAGACGCAAGATTTGGAGGTTGCATGACGAAATCTACCCCCCTCACCCCGTTTCGCGACGCCATCGATGCCTTAGGCCAAAGCGATCACGTCACGTCACTCTATGTCCCGCGTCCCTCGATTGAGACCGGCGGCGAGAAATGGCGTATCCTGCGGAAAAATCTGCTGACGGCGCTGGAAGAGAAAGCGCCGAAGGCGGAGCGCATTTATGCCGCGCTTGAGGGTCTGGAAAATCACGATTTCCGGGGGCTTGGCATCGCCTTTTTTGAAAGCCCTACAGCCTTCCGCACCATGCACTTGATTGACCGCCCCATCGCAATTTTGACGACCGAGGCGCAACCCTTCTTGCTCCCGGCCCTGGCAGATCACTTAGATCGGCAGACGGCATGGGCTCTTGCCCTCGATAAGGATGAGCCGAAACTCTACCACTACCGGAATGGTGAGATCACCGACGAGACGCATCGCTTAGACGCACCGAGCTACGAAGAAATCGAACATCGCCGTTATGTTCAGGATGATATCCTTTTCCACCAAGGGGCACGCGGCAGCGTCGGTGGGCATCAAGGCCCCGCCATTTTCCATGCTCTCGGCATCAGTCAGCCGGAGGAGGAAGAGAAAACCGACATTGCTTACTATCGCGAATTGATCAGCGCGCTTGACCGTGGACTGCCTGCTCAACTCGAAACGCTACACGTCTTTGCCGACCCGCATACCGGCGGTCGTTTCGTTGAATTGGTGCATGCAGATGATTTTACGATCGAACATCATAATGCCGCCGGGGACGCGCTGGCCCCTGAGCGGATTGCCAAGGCACTGGGCGGCCAGTTAGAGCCCGTGCCGGAAATCGGTGAAGTGACGTCTGACCGAAACGCTGTGCATGTGGCCGCCCATCGCGGGCAGGTCGCCGACATTTATATTGGCTTGGATCACGCCTTGCTCGAACCCAAGAGCAGCGGCGCACCCTCAGAACATGTGCGCCTCCGCACCAATGACGAATTGCTGGATGCCCGCGCGATCAACGAAACGGTGATGAGTGCCGTGATGAATGGTGCCAATGTGACGTGGCTGCCGCGTCCATCCCACGGCGATGTGTTTGCGGCCACCTTGCGCTGGTCGGGCGCGGACAGCGCTGCCTGAGGCATACGATGGCATGGCTCGAGCTTGGTGCGGGTCGGTGTGATCCCACCAGCAGAATAACGCTCGCCGTTACGCGGCGAGCGTTTGATTTGAACCAACGCTTGGCGATGCCGTTTGCGCGCGATGTCCAGCCAACGCGCCCGGTTTGCCAAAGAGGAGGATGAGCCGCTCACGAAGGGTCTCGGTCGTTCCCCACTCCTTCATCAGCTTGCCAAAGGGCGCAAAGTGCACCGCCAGCGGATTGCGGCTGTAATTCTGCTCCACCAGGCCATAGTCCACTGGCTCAACTTCCGCCGCGTAGGTACCGAACAGGCGGTCCCAGATGATCAGCATGCCGCCATAGTTTTTGTCGATATACTGCTCATTGCGGCCATGGTGCACGCGATGGTTCGACGGCGTATTAAACCAAAAATCCATCACGGGCAGCTTACCGATGGTCTCTGTGTGCAGCCATTGTTGCCAGGTGAGCACGATGAAGAAGCAGATCACGATCAGCTCTGGCGCAAAGCCCATAAACGCCACGGGCAGATAGACCGTGAACTTCACAAAGTAGGACACAAAGCTGATCCGCTGCGCAACCGTCTGGTCATAGTGATCTGCCGAGTGGTGCGTGGCGTGATAGGCCGCCCAGATGAGGTTCACCTCATGGGCGATGCGGTGTTCCCAATAATAGGCGAAATCAACGGCAAGCAGGCAGAGAATCGCCGTCATCCAAGTCGTTGAAATCGACCAAGGCGTCCACGCCGCGATCGCCGCGAAGGCCGCAAAAGCGGCGCCAACCGCGACCGTGCGCGTGATGGCGGAAGGAATCATACAGAAAAGGCTCGTCAACATGCCCGAGCCGCGATGCCAGTTCAGCTGGCGCCCGCGGATCAGCTTGAAGAGCTCAAGCAGCAAGATGGGCACACCCACTAAGACCAACATCTCCGGCAGGAAACCAAGCACTGCCATCACGCCGGTCGGCTCAGTCGTTGGCGTTGCTGCGAGTTGAGATGCAGCGGCATTCACGGTCGTTGACCCATCGGTCATTTCCCACTCTCCATTGGGCGTTCAGTCGTGTTGTCACCCACTATAGGTAAAGCTTATATAAATCAGGTACAAGGTGCGTATGACCAGAGTCGCGCTCGATAGGAAAAACCCATTCCAAGACCAGTGTTGAAGCGATCAGTCCCATAAACCCACAATTTGGCAACAGTAGAGCGCCGTTTGCTTAGTTTATCAGGACATCACTTATCGAAAGTTATACAAATATGAGAGATGGTCGCACCCGCGATCGCGCATCAACCCAAGATGGATCGGCTGATGGATGAGATGGGCGCTAAGGTCGGGCGTTACGCAGCTGGGCCGATAAAAGCCCTCTAAACTCGTTCCTGAACACGACGGCCATGGCCAGTGACCAGGCCACGGCGCCCGTCCCCATCGCGGTCACAAGTTCAAGTAATGCCGTCTCAGGATTCGCGGTTTGGACGATCAACTTCACAGCCAAAGCCATGGCGATAACGGCCAGGGCGGGCTTCGCGACCAGTTTCACCACCAGCGCCGCGTCGAGGTGGCCGATCCGGTGCGCAACAATGAAGCGCTGCGTGAGCGAGACCCCTTCAGCCACCACAACGCCCACGGCAATGGCGCGGAGGCCAAGGGGCGCAGCCACGACCATGGCGATCACCACGGCAATGGCGGGCAGCAGCATAATCCAGACAAGGCTGCGGAAACGGTGCTGCGCCGTGAGCGTGGGCGGCAGCGCGCCGAGCTGCGCCCGCAAGCCACCCGCAAGGGCCAGCATGGCCAACACGGGGCCCGCAGGTGCCCATTCGGGGCCCAAAAAGAGCGCCACCACCGGCGATGACACCAGGCTGAGGCCGACAAAAACAGGTGCCGTCAGGGCAAAGACAAAGGCGCTGAAAAGCGAGCCTTCGCGTGAGGTATTCGGCGATCGCGCATGATTGCCGAAGCGCGCCCATGCGATGCGTGTGGCCGCCTCATTCGCCAACTCGATCGCCGCTGAGGAAAGGCGCGATGCACTGCGGTAGATGCCCGCCGCTACGTTCCCCGTAAGCCAACCGACAGCCAACAGCCCCGTATTCTCGCTCAGCTGCGCCAACGAGCCGGTGATGAAGAAAGTGCGATAAAAACGGCGCAGCGTCGCGCCGGGCCATACCGGGAGGCCGGCGGGCGCCAATCTCGCGAGGATGTGCGATCCGCATAGGCTGACGACGGACTGCACAAGCTTTTGGACGATCAGCGTCCAAATCCCTGCCCCCATGACGAAGGCGATCGCCGCACAGATGCTGGCCAGAACGTCGGCAAGGATCGACACGTAAGCCAGCGGAACGAGCTTTTCACGGCCGATGAGCACCCCGATCGATACCGAACATACCGGTGCGATGAGCATGCTGGGAAGAAGCGCCGCCACAATCAGGGCAAAGAGGATATGCTCCTCGAACTGCGCTACGCCGAGTGCCAATGCCGCACACAGCGCCGTGGCCAAGATGCCCGCCAGGGCCGCCGCGCGCCAACATTCGCTGAGCTGTGTCGGCGCATCGGCATAGGTGGTAGCATATTCCTGCCATCCGGCAGCCGCGATGCGCGTGAGCATATAAACGATGGCCGAGGCGAGCGCGAAAACGCCGAAGATCGCCGGCCCAACATCGCCCGCCACCACCAGGAAAAAGCCAATCTGCGCCCCAACCGCGACGGCGCGCGAGGCAATCGTCCAGAATGTGCTTTGGGCGTATTTCATCGATCAGTGTGCACCAAGGCCGGTGCGAAATGACGGAAGCCCTTCCGTCCAGACAGCCGCGGGGGCCTCACCGATGAGACCGTGCTCCAGCAATGATGCGCTGCCCTGATATTGCCGCGTGCCCTCATATACCATTGGCCGGTCACCCCAGGTCTTCAATGCTTCGGACAGGCGGAAACGCTCCAGCCCGCGCTGATAGTGGTGATGATAGGCAAAGTTGGGGTCAATGTTTTTGAAAAGGTCATCGCAAAATTTCACATGCATGACCGCGAGCATGGACGGCGCGCGATTACGGTTCGAGCTGCCATGCGAATATCCGTACTTGAAACCCGGCGTGATGAGGTTGAGCGGGTTTTTATACTGGGCCATTTTCGGGCTTGGCCAATACCGCGCCAATGCCGGCATCAGCGACATGGGGACCTTGTCCACAAACCGGTCCACCTGCCCTGCGACCGCATAGGTCATCCACCCACGGCTCTGGGCGCGCTCGAGCGGCATTTCGAGCCGCATGCGTGGGCCGCCAAGGACCTCGATCGCGTGCGGCGATTCCGATTCATAGGGGCGCACCGGCGGCTTTCGAACCACATAGTCCTTATCGAAACAGCCGACCTGATCGAGGATCGACGTGTCGTCAGATAGGTTAAACTCTTCCCACTGACCGTCCGGATAGGTATCGATCATCATCGCCCAGAAGCTATCGGCGCCTGAAGCCTCGGCCGTCGTTTCAATGAACGCGTCAAGTTCGACCTGCTCCATCTCGGGAAAGATCAAAAACTCGTCGCAGTCGAGGTAGATCCCCCATCGGCCCGACGCATAGGTGTTCAAGACTTCAGAGACCCATGTCGCGCCGAACTTCGCTTCGACATAGTTGTCGTGGGTTTCGATGAGCGTGCAGTCAGGCGCATCTTCGATGATAGCAGCCGTTGAATCGGTTGAACCGTTATCGATGAAGATAAAGTTCCGTATGCCCAGCCCACGATGGTGCCGGATAAAATGCGGAAGGAGGGACTCTTCATTGCGCACCGGGCAGACGATCGGGATCGCCTTCGGATCACGAAGAGATTTGCCCTCCTTTTTTAGTGTCAAACTCATGGGCATCAGGAGAACTTTTCGCTGTTGTGGATAAAACGCATCCGTATTCAACAGTGAACAATGGGTGTTGGTGCCGTCCAACTGGATCGGCAGCGCTAATAGCCCATCTCCACTTGTGCCGGTCGACGCGATGAACCGGCATTATCTCGGGTCCACCAATCCGTTGGCGGATTACCTGGCCGCGCCTTTGACAAACCGCTCTCGATTGCCGCCATAAAGTTCGATTTGAACGACGGTGCGGCAAAACGTTTCGCGTGGATACTGATGGTCTCTTTGTTGAAGCCCCCTGCCTCACGCTCAAACCGTTCGATCGCATCGACCAGATGATCGATCGTGGCTGAGGGAAACAGGACGCCCGTTTTGCCATCGACGACCGTGTCGAGCGCGCCGCCCGCCCCTAGCGCAATGACCGGCGTGCCGCTGGCCATGGCTTCAACGGGCACAATGCCGAAATCTTCCAGGCCAGGGAAAATCAGCGCCTTACACGAGGCGTAAGCTGTCTGTAGCTCTTCAAGGGACACATGCCCGGCGAATTTCACCGTCGGCCCCGCCATGGCGCGCAGCCGGCGTTCTTCCTCACCTGTCCCGATGACGAGCAGTTTCTTGCCCATCTGCGTGAAGGCCTTCACCGCAATATCGGGACGCTTGTAGGGAACGAGCTGCCCCGCCCAGAGATAGGTGTCGGACAGATCGTCGTCTTTCAGTCCGTGAACGGCTGGATCGAAAAGATCAACGTTCACGGGCGGGTGCACGACAGTAGCATCGCGGCGATAATATTTACCGATCCGCTGGGCGACCAAGTTCGAGTTTGCGACAAAGGTATCGACGCGTGCCGCCGATGCATAATCCCATTGGCGCAATGACGATGCCAGCATCGGCATCACCGCGCGCTTGAGCGGGCTGGCCTGTGATTTGTATACCGAATACTGGTCCCACACATAACGCATCGGCGAGTGGCAATAGCAGACGTGATAGGCCCCAGGGCTGGCGATAACGCCCTTGGCCGGCCCCGACTCACTTGAAATGACAAGATCGTATTCGGAAAGGTCCAGCTCCTCCAACGCCATGGGCATCAGCGGCAGATAAAACTGGTAGCGCTTCTTGGCGAAGGGAAGCGAGCCAATAAATGTCGTCTTGATTTTGTGGCCCGGGAACCTCTTATTGACGAAGTCGTCGTCGTACACATGCGTAAAAATATCCGCCTGCGGAAAAAGATCACAGAGTGCGCGAAGCACTTTTTCGCCACCGCGATCACTTGTAAGCCAATAATGAATGAGCGCTACACGCATGGAAGACCCCCCGTCCCCGAACTCAATGCAAAGCCCGTGCCTCACCTATCTGCCAAGCAACGCAACAAGACCATGACAAATTCGAAGACCGAACTGCACTTCAAAGTTATATAGGATCGGAAATCCTCCACGATTGCACGCGATGGGCAGCAACCGTTGCGGGAAAACGCAAGTTTTTTCGAGTTATGTTGCATTGCGACAACATCAAGCGCCCTCCCGACCATAATGTCGCCACGATTTTTTTCGCGCGCTCGCGGGCTTTTTGGTGGGCAAATTTCACCGTGGCCTCACCCGCGAACCCAATGTTTTCCGCACCTGCGAAGAGATTAGCCACCCTATCAGTAGGCGTCATAATTTGGCTGGTGTGGCGAGAATAGGGCGCGATCTGGCGGCAACAGCTGCGCTTCCCCTTTGCTCATCACTTCAAGAGCTTCGCTTCGGCCTTTATCGAGCCCCGCTTTTCCGGTAGAAAAGTGACGAGGGTGAGAGTTTTGCAATTGACCTTCAGCCTATTTGTTGTGGGGGCATGCGTGCCGTCGCCCCCTGGTTGCGCCCAAGTCGTGCAAAACGAAGAGTGAAGTGTGATGAAACGTTGGATTCGAGTACTGGCCTGTTTGTTTGGCCTCGCTTTGGTCGCTTCGTGTGCCACGGCACCGAGCGGACCCGTTATAGAGCCGAGCGCGCTGACCATCGAAGCGCTCACCGAGGCGACGCGCTTAGGGCCCGGCGATAAAGCACGCATCATTGTTTATGGAGAGCCACAACTCTCTGGCGAATTCACGGTCAATGACAAGGGTCTGATTTCATTCCCTTTGCTGGGCGACGTTGAGGCCTCAGGCCAAACGATTGATCAGTTTAAATCTATGATCGAAGAGGCGCTCGAAGAGAGCTACTTCCAAGACCCGCGGGTAGCAGCAGAGATCATCTCGCACCGGCCGTTCTATATCATGGGCGAAGTGAATATTCCCGGTGAGTACGCGTTCAGACCGGGTCTGACCGTTGTTAAAGCCGTGGCCACAGCTGGGGGATTCACGTACCGCGCCAACAAAACCGTCGTTTTGGTTCAGCGCGCGGGGGAAACTGAGCCGACACGGGTTCGGCTGAATGACACACTCATGGTGCTGCCCGGCGATTTGATCCGCATCCAAGAGCGTTACTTCTAATCGCGTCGGCATTGGGAAGCCGCTGTGACTTTATTTGCCGCGTTTTTCGGCAGCGTCGGAAAGTAGTTGAGGGGGAGTATCTGGTTTGGGGGTGCAATCGTCGATATGTTTGACGATGGCTATCGGCCTTCTGGGCGCGGTGTCGACATCTATTGCGCATGCGCAGGATGAGACGACCCGTGGCGATGAAGCCTTAAGCCCGAACGTCAGTGTTTTGGACCGGTTCGGGCGGCGCCAGTCGCCCTTGGGTGTCGATATCGGTCCGGGCACGCTTTTCCCTTCGCTCACGACAGGCGTCACCTATAATTCAAACGTCTTTGCGGCGCCCGACGATGCCGACCAAGACGCAATTTTCTTTACCGCGCTCAATGCGGACTACCGGACCGACTGGGGGCGCCATTCGCTCGGCGCCAGCACGAACATCCGGCGCTTTGATTATCCCAGCCTCTCCAGTGAATCGCGGACGGAGTACTCTTTCAGCGGCAATGGCCGATACGATATCTCGCGCGAATGGTCCGTGTCGGCCTCAACGTCGCTTGCTGACCTGCGCGAACCGCGCGGCGACCCGCAAACCGCCGCCTTTGTGGAAGAACCAATCGAGTTCAAAATCCTCGACACTAGTCTCGAAGTGCGCCGCGGCGGCAACAACACCGAGGTGGCGGCCGGGGTCGATTTTCGGTTCGAAGACTACAAGAACGGGCGCTCCACCGCGGACGGATCGATTGTTGAGCAGGAATTTCGCGACGCGTCGGTGATGACGGGGTACGTCCGTAGCGGTTTCCGCATCGGGCCCGGCGTGGCGTTTGTTGGCGAGGTCCGCAACACGCAAACGCGGTATGATGATGAGCGCTCCGACATCGGCGTCAAACTCGATTCCAATGCGCGTACTGCCTCCATCGGCATGGAATTCGACATCGACAAGGTCGCGCGCGGCGAAATCTTCCTCGGCTACCAGGAGCGTGACTACCTCGCCGATATATTTGAAGATGTGGGCGGCCTTCAAGCAAACGCATCAGTTGAGTACTTCCCCTCGGGCCTTACAACTTTTCGGCTAGATGTGGACCGAAGTCTCATCGATTCGACTATATTTGAGGGATCGGCGATTGACCGGACTGGTTATCGTGGCACGATTGATCACGAGATACTGCGTCCGCTTGTTGTTAGCGGCTACGCTTTCTTGGAGACCTTCGATTACGACACGCTTGATCGTCGGGACACGGCAAGGGGTTTTGGTGCACAGCTTCAATACATCGTCCGCAGGCGCACTGTGCTTGAGTTGAGAGGACAGTATTCGGAGCTTGAGTCATCCGGTGTCTCCAGTCGTCCCGGATTCGATGCTGTCGAACTCTATGTCGGTATGAGGGTTGCGTTGTGATGGACGGAACCGTGGTGGGAAAAAGGCAAAACGCTACGATGCGTATGGTAAGGAAGCAGAAGGTCGGTCATGCGTCGCGATGATGAAATTGAATCGGTGATCGAAATCTCGTCCGTTTTCAACGGACTTCGGCGCCGACAAATCCTGTTTCTTGTGGTCGCTACCGTGATCTCGGCATCGGCGGCGGGCTTCGCCTTCCTGTCGACTCCGATGTATACGGCAGAAGCCACGGTTGTGCTTGAGCCGCCAGCGCAAACAGCGCTTGAATCGGGTGACGTGGTGTCCCGCGTGTCGAATAACCCCAAGGCGATCGACACCGAGATCGAACTCCTACGCAGCCGCGCCATGGCGATCCGCGTGGCCGAACGTCTGGCCGGTACCGTTGGCCTCGAAGTGTTCGGCGATATCGATGTCGACCCCTCATCGCGTCCGAAAACAGACGCGGTGATCGACCAACTCTCCAGCGAAGCAGAGCAACTTTCCGCCCCGGCTGAAGATCCTAATGCCCCCGATGCGAACCCGGATACCGATGCCGCGGATGTGCTTGAGGCATTTGAGAGCCCAGAAATCGCCGATCCGGCATTGGCAGAATTGGGCGTCACCACGGCGCTCGTCGAACAGATCGTCAATCGTCTCGACGTTCAGCGCGTGGCCACCAGTCGCCTGATTGGCATCCGCTATAAGAGTCCGGCGCCGCAAAACTCTGCGATCGTCGCAAATGCGTTTGCGGAAGAATACATTCTCGAACAGCTCGAAGCGCAGTTCACCGCCATTCGTCAGGCGGCAAGCTGGGTCCGCGCCCGCCTCACCGTGGTGCGCGCGGAAGTTCGTGAGGCTGAGAAGGCGCTGATCGACTTCCGGGTCGAGAACGGGATGATGGATGACAATGGCGAAAACGTTCTGAGCCAGCGGACCGAGAACCTGATCCGCGGTCTGGCTCAGGCACGGCTTGCTGAATCTGAAGCGGCCACACGGTATCGGTCGGTTCTTGAGGCCCGACGCCGGGGCACGCCGGTCGAATCGATCAGTGAAGTGATGGCCTCCACAGTCGTTCGCGATTTGCGCCGCCAGCAGGCTGAGGTCAGCCGGGTTCGGGGCGAGCGCCGCGCGCAGTATCGCGACGATCACCCGCAAATGCGGCAGATCAATCAAGAGATGGAAGATCTCCAGCGCCAAATCGAGACGGAGGTTGAACGCGTTATCCAAAACCTCCGTGGCGAAATGGAATTCGCGGCGGCCCGGGTTCGCGTGCTCGAACAAGAGCTCGGTACCCTCCAAAAAGCTGTGGCCGCAGAGAACCCAGCACTCGTCACCCTGCGCGAATTGGAGCGGGAGGCGGTCGCGAGCCGCGAGCTGTTCCAAGCACTTCTTGAGCGCCAAAAGGAGCTCAATGAGCGGGAACGCCTGGCGCAGGCCGATGCGCGGATCATTAGCCGCGCAACACCGCCCGACGCGCCATCTGAACCGCGCCGCAAACTGATTTTTGCCGCCGGCGGGATGCTTGCGCTCGTCTCAGCAATGGTTGTCGCGTTTGCCGCGGAAGCCTTTGATCAGCGCGTGAAGAACACCAACGATCTTCGTCACGCCCACGGTTTCCCAACGCCCGTCGTTCTATTGGCAAAGCTGAAGGGCCTCGTCTTCTCGCGCACCACGCGCAGCGACCGGATCGCGACCCTGATTGCGCACAAGCCGCGAGACCGCTTCGTCGATTCGCTCCGTGCCCTGAGGGTGGAGTTGCAGCGGAACATGCGGGCGCGCAATCAACAGCTGCCTTTCTGCGTCGCCTTCACTTCCGCGTTCGATCGCGAGGACCGCGCCACCGCGGCCTACGCGTTCGCTACCCTCTTGGCAGCGGATGGCGGCGCCGTTTGCTATGTCGATATGAATTATCTTGAAGAGAGCGATAACGCGGACTTGGGTCTCGACGTGCAAAGAGTGTTGCGCGATGGACCCGCTGCGCGCTCGCCTCAAGATGAGCCGAAGATGACGCGTCTTTCTTCCCGATCGCCCGAACGGCGTCGTTTGTTGGATACGATTGAAGAAGACGACGAGGATGATGGCAGCGTGGAGCTAGAGCCGGGGGGCCTCATTCGTCAGCATCTGCCAGATGAGGACGATGACGTCGATCAACCCGCGCTGAAGGAAGAGCAACCGGCGGGACCGTTTGCAGAACAGGACGACGACTTACCACGGCCCGAGGCGATCAAACTGCGGCCTCGGCTCGGGGCGGCCCTCTCACCGCCCACCGAAGCGATGATCGATGGGCTGATGGAACAGTATGATTTCGTGGTCCTCGACGTGCCCGCTTTGCTCGAAAATGCCGAAGCCGCGCATTTTGCCAGCTATGCCGATGCGAGCATACACGTTGTCGAGTGGCGGCAAACCAAACGCGAGGCCGTGTCTGCCTGCTGCGATCTTTTGGAAAACGCGGGCGCCTCGCTTTTGGCATTCGTGGTCTCGAAAGTGGACTTCAACCAAACCCACTTCTTCGGACCTGATGACCGCAAGGCCCTCTTCGGACGGCGCGGCCGATAGGAGAACGACCATGGCAACGCGCAATGCAGCGTTTTGCAGTCTGGCAATCGGGCTGCTGATGGGGTGTGCAAGTGCTGAGCGCGAGGACACGTCCCCTGCCGCCCCGCTGAGCGACGAGCCCACCCCGATGACGACGCCATGGCAGCCCGATGCCTCGACCGCCAAAATCGGCGACTCGCTCGACTATTCCGACTTTGATCTGGTGTTCGAGGAACCTTTCGATAGCCTCAATGTCTCCGACTATGGCTGCGAGTCCGACTGGATCGCTCATACACCCTGGGGCGGCGACTTCGGCGATGCGTGGTTTATGGACCCAACCCCGATCTTCCCCTTCACCATCGAGGAAGGGGTCTTAAGGATTGAGGCGAGCCGTCAGAACACCGACAAATGGCGCAGCGGCCTTCTATCCTCTGAGGATACCTGCGGCGGCGGGAAATCGTTTGGCTTTGGGTATTACGAAGCCAAAATGAAACTGCCCTATGGACCCGGCACTTGGCCCGCCTTTTGGCTGGTCGGGCTTGATCGCTCTGAGTACACCGCCGAAATCGATGTGATCGAATATATTGGCCATCTGAATGAACAGTTCAGCACGAACGTGATCATTCATGCGCACAAGGATCACATCGAGCCGTTCGGCCTTCAACTTTTCCACGAAGTGCCAGCCGATTCCCTCAACCAAGAATTCCACACCTATGGCGTCGAACTTCTGCCGGAAGAAGTTGTCTTTTATTTCGACGGGGTCGCGATCCGGCGCCAGGCGATCGATGAACGGTTTCATATGCGCTACGGGATCTTGGTCAATCTGGCGATGGGATCGGGCTATCCCACCGACGACGCGCTCGATCCCTCTTTCATGTATGTCGATTACATTAGGGTGTATCAACGCGCGAAGCCATGATGGGTCTACGGCAGCAAACTGGGTTGCCGAATCGGCGCACAATCCTCGTGTCAGGATCGACCGGTCCAATTCAAACATCATGGGTTTAGGGCGCCCCAATGCCGATTAAGTATTGCTTCTACGATGTATTTGACACGGTGCTGTTCCGGCGTGCGCTGCACCCCACCGATGTTTTCCGTGACCTCTATCATGTTGCCGCCGCGCAAATTCCTGGCCTCTCAGAAAAAATGGACGAGGACGCCTTTGTTGCGGCCCGCATCCAGTCTGAGCGAGACGCGCGCGTCGGCGTCGCCGAAACCACGCTCAAGGACATTTGGCTGCGATGCGGCGCACAAATCGATCTTGACCCAGACGTAATGGCCGAGCTCGAGATGGCGTGTGAGCGGGAGACGCTCTACCCCTCCGCCGCGGTTGTCCAACAAATTGCCGATCAACGCGCGCGCGGGCTTTCGATCGTCTTCATTTCGGACATGTATTTGCCGCACGGTTTCATTGAACGGGTGCTGAGCGATCATGGCGCGTTTCACCCGGGCGATCGTCTCTTCGTCTCCTGCGAATTGGGCAAGACGAAGCATCATGGCGATTTGTTCGAGCACGTCATTGAGGAGCTCAACGCGACCCCCGGTGATTGCCAGATGATTGGCGACAACCGGCGAAGCGACGGGCGGGTGCCCCGCCGCCTCGGCATTCGTGCGCGCCGGGCGACAGAATTTCGATTGTCCCCTTACGAACGACGCGTAAACGCCCCGCGCTATACAAAGCGCCGACATCGTTCCGTGCTCGTCGGCGCTCTTCGAAAAGGCCGGCTCACGCATGATCCGTCTGACGCCTATCGCCGGCTGGTGACGGATTTTCTTGGCCCCGCCTCCGTTCTTTGGGCGCTTTGGGCCGTCCGAAAGGCAGAGGCGGAAGGCCAAAACCGGCTCTACTTCATGGCGCGTGACGCCTATCTCGCGCATGGCTGTGCGGAGAGCCTCTATCATGCGGGGCTAACAAATGTTGTCCCGCATTATCTCTATGGCTCGCGCTACGCGTTTTATGCGGCGTCGATCCAGGATACGGCGACCGACCTCGAATGGATCAGATCGCAGACGGAGCATTTGACCGTCTCAAAGCTGATGAAGTATCTCAACCTTTCGGCAAGTGACTTGTCAGCGCCGCTTCAATCTGTGTGCGCGCGCTTCGCGGACCCCGATCAGCTCACGCATGATGACTTCACAGCGTTTGTCGAGGCGCTGGCGAACACGCCAGAGCAAGATCAAATCCTTCAAGAGTCGGCCGCACGTCGAGACTTAGCGCTCGACTACCTCTCGACCGCCGGTCTTCAAGACGATGACCGCTTCGCGCTCGTCGATATCGGCTGGCATCTGAACGTTCAGGCCGCGGTCAAAAAACTGCTGAATGCCGATCAACTCTCCGGCCTTTACACCTACATCGCCGATCAACGCCGCCCCCCGGCGGAGGTCGGTCGCGCAACGGCGATGCTGGAGATGTATGCCGCAGACGGCCGCACAGATAGCTGCCCGATGATCTGGCATACGGCGACGGTCGCTGAGCACTTGTTCGGGATGGCGCCTCACGGCACATGCCTTGGCTATGAACGCAAATCTGACGGATCCGTTGGCCCTACGCTGCAATCGATCCCGTCTGCACAGAAAACGGCAAAGACTACCGTTGCGCAAAGCGTAAGACAGTACGCTGAAGAATGGGGCCCCTATTTTGCGCGCTCCCTCGATACGGCCGAGGGGTGCGCGGAAGCCTTTCGTAGCTTGACGGATGTGTTTTTTGCGAGCCCGACGCGTGAGGCGCTGGTCTCACTCAATCGCGGTATGAGCCTCTCGTCGGATGCACAAAATGATGAAGAGCGACCATTGGTGGCCAGCTTCGGCATGACCGATCTTCGGCATTTTGCCGCCCTGGCCATGGGCGGTCCGCGCGGCGGGCGATTTGATTGGCTTGCCGCAAAGTTCGCGCTTTCAGCACCGCCGATTTGTTATGGCGTGCACGTTCTGAATGCTGCGCGCCCCTATCTTTAGGTTTTACGCAAGATCAGAGGCATTTCTTGAAATAGCCCTCTGCCCGGCCACGCGCCGTTAAGGCCGATTGCAGCGCCCGCTGGGGCCGCCCCTGGAGCAAGGTGACGCCCGATCGAGCCAACGGCCGAAACAGCCAATAGGCGAGATCCGCTGACGAAAACCCATGCGTACGGAGGACAAAGCCGTGCCCCCTTGCATACGCCAGTGCTTTTTGGCGGGCGGCTTTATCGGGGGACGGCACATCGAGGGATTTGTGATGGCCGTACAAGGATGGATCGTACCGAACTTTCGCGCCTTGGTGTAAGGCCCGCAGGACAATTTCCTGCCCCTCACACGCTTGCCATGGCGTGCTCGCGCCGACCCCGACATCCTCATCATAGCCGCCGACCGCATCGAGAATGGCGCGCGAGAAGAAGGCCACCCACTCAATCTGCGTGGTCCAGACCAGATCGCGCGTCACCCAGCTGGCGGTTTCTTCGAAGCGCCCGTTGATCGATCGGGCCTCCTCATCGGCGGCGCGGCCAGTCACGATGTCCGCTTCTTTCGATTGGATCAGCGAGACGGCCCGCTCAAGGAACCAGCTCGGATACCAGCAATCATCATCTGGAAAGGCGATCACCTCACCCTTAGCTTGACGCCAGCCGACATTCCGTCCCCGACTTAGTCCCCTTGCGCCCGGCGTATGGATACGTTCGACGGGAAAGGTTGCGTCGGCGTCAGCGATGACACGGGCAATGCGGTCATCATCATTCTGATCAACCACGATGACATCAAAGTCGCGATAGGTCTGCGCATCGAGCGAGGCGAATAACCGCGCGAGTTCGTCTGCGCGGCCCAGAGTTGAGATGACGAGACTGATCTTCATAGGCGATTAAACCGACGCCACGCGGTTTGGATGGAGCTCGCGGCGCAAGAGATCCTTGACCGCGATGAAATTGCCTTGCAGCCGTCCGCGATAATCCACGAACCGGTCTTGGCGCAGACTTTTGACGATGTTCGCCGCCAGCGCGCGCCAGACAAAACGGCGACAGTCCGAGGGCGTCATGGTTCCCTTTCGCTGCAGGTAGAGCGGATTTGCGATCTGCGAATATCCCATGCGCCGCCCGCTATTGCGCCCAGACTTTGAGCCAAGATGCACACCTTTGGGCGCAGGGTGATAGACCACCCGACCCATCTTCCAGACCTGGCCCGTGAAATCACGATCTTCCTGCCATCCGTATAAGGGAAGATCTTCGTCGAAGCGCAGCTTTTCGACCACCTGATCACGGAACGCCATATTGCATCCATAGGCAGAAGAGACATCACGCATGGTGTCGCCCTGGGCCCAGCATTTGTTCCCTGGGCGTTGCCCCGCGAGGATTTCGGTCGCCGCCTCTTCGGTGAGGCCTGCGCCTTTAATCCCATCGGCGAGGACTTGGCCCGTGACGCCCATGACCGAAGGCTCTTCGGCGAACACAGACGCCGCAGCAGCCAACCAATCGGGCGCGGGGCGGAAGTCATCGTCGAAAAACGCGACGAAGTAAGGATTCATCATCCCCTCGGCCGCCACGTGATCCAACCCAACATTGCGTTGGATGGTCAGCCCAGGGCGCGAAGCGAAGAGCGACACCCCATTCACAGCAGCATAGGCCGGCGCATCCGCAATCGTGCCGAGGTCGGACGGTTCAGTGCCGACAAAAATCACCGCCTTTGGCGGCAGGGTTTGTTGCGCAAGGCATTGCAAAATGATGGGCACATCTGAGGGACGGCCCTTGGTTGCAATGATCACCACCGGGGTCGGGGTCAAGGTCACGCGGTCTGATCTCCCTCACGCACTGGCTTCGCTGATAAATCGTAAGCCGATTTTCTGGGTGCCAAGTGTTCGGCAAAAATTTCATCGACGATTTCGAGATACGCCTTTGCCGCATTCGCCCAGGTGAGCGCTTCGGGCGCCCGATGCGACAGCTCGACCGCGCCGGAAAGCACATCGGAAATCGCATCGGACCATTTGCTGACATCCGTGGGCGGAAGGCAAAGCGCCAAGTCTTGATAGATTTCGGGCAGTGCCCCCGCATCTGCGACAAGGCTGGGACAGCCCCGCCACAACGCTTCTCCTGGGGGCAAGCCAAATCCTTCGGTCAAGGACGGCACGGCCAAGAGCACGGCATTCTCATAAAGCGCGAGGAGCGCGTCATCTGCGACCCGAGGCAAATGCACGATGCCCGGCCCCTTCGGCGGGTCTGACATCTCCTTTGCCCCGATCAGAGCGAGTTTGGTCTCGCCACGGTCTTCGGCGCAGAAGGCATCGACCAGAACCTGCATATTCTTGTGCGGCTGGGCCGAGGCAAAAGACAGAAGATACCCGCCTGGGCGTAAGCCATGAGCGGCAAGGATCGACGGATCGGACACCGGCGCCAGCGCGTGATCTGTGCCGTTTTTCACGGTGATGACCTTTTGCGCGCTCTGCGGGAATGCCTCCACGATCTGCCGCCGCGAATAGTCTGAGACGGTGACGACGCGCTTGGCGCGCCGCACCAGGATGGCTTGGGAAACCGCGTACCATGCCCGGAAAGCGCGCGAATAAGAGGAAGGATTGGTGCGTGTCTGCAGATCGTGGATCGTGAGCACGTGATCGCGCACCATCAGCGGGCCAACATTGCAGAGGTTCAGTAAGAGCGCGTTCGCACCCAGATTGCGCGGGAGATCACGCTGCTCCCATAGATTGCCGCTGCCCTGGCCGATCGCCCGTTGATCCATGCTTTTGAGGTCGAGCTTTTCAGCGTCGGGAGGCGTGAGAAGCGTCCAACTGGATTGTGCGGCGCGAGGATCGTTCGCGCGTTGGTGGTCGATGGCGAGGAGCAGTTCCCTGGCGACGCGTTGCACACCGGTGGGCGATTTCGCGAGAAATCGACCATTGATGACCACGCTCTGCAACACCGACAACAACCCTCTCCCGTGCGGCACACCCTTCGCAAGGATTGGACCAACAAAAACAAATGGACAAGGGACTTCTTCGCAATTGCGAAATTTCAGAATTGGCCTGGATTGATTGCCAGCAATCAGTTGGCTACCAATAAATCTTGGGTTTGGGGGCGACATGGAAGTCACCACAATCGGCATGTTATGCGCGGTGTTATGCATCGGGGTCGTTATGCGTCCCCTGACGCTGGGCATGCTGCTGTTTGCCGGTTTTCTGCCCCTTCAGACAGCCGCGGCGATTAACTTACCAGCCGTGGGCGGCTCCAGTATTTCTTGTGCGCACTTCATGTTGGGCGCCTTTGGCCTCGCCCTACTGCTGCGCCCCAGCCTGCTCACCTATGTGCTAAACCGAAGCCTGCACAATCGCGCATTCCAGCTTTTTGCGCTGTTCGTCGCCTATGCCCTCTTCTCGGCGTATTTTATGCCTGCCGTTTTTGGCGGGGCCGTCGAAGTTTACTCGTTCGAGCGCGTGCCGGAGGGCGAATACCAAGGCACGGTGCTGCTTCACAGAACGACGTCGAACCTCACGCAGTCCGTGTACCTCTTCGCCAATCTGTTAGCCTTCGGGATATTCTCGGGCATGTTGATGCGCCCCGGCGGCACGACGACGATCAGCCGTATGCTGACCGTGACGACATCCGTGCATATCTTCTTCGGCGTTTTGGAGCTGATCCCGCTTGGCGCGCTCACCTCGCCCATCTTCGAGTTCATCAGAACCGCTAACTACGCCATCCTGGTGGACCATGAGATCGCCGGCGTGCGGCGGATCATTGGCTCTTACACAGAGGCATCGCTCTTCGGCACCGTGTCCGTCGGGCTTTTGGCATTCAACGCGCTGCGCTTCTTCCAGACCCGCTCGCTGGGTTATGGCGTTTTCGCTTTCTTATTGGCCTTGCTGTCGATGCTGTCCTTTTCGACGACCGCCTATGCCGCGATCGGCATCGCGCTGGTTCTGATTTTGACCCAATCGATGGTGACGTCGCTCTTCAATGGCATCCGGCGAGAGGATTTGA
Organism: uncultured Caulobacterales bacterium; assembly: GCA_964342585.1. Taxonomy (GTDB): domain Bacteria; phylum Pseudomonadota; class Alphaproteobacteria; order Caulobacterales; family Parvularculaceae; genus Parvularcula. The sequence continues at coordinate 24,637 of CAYFHK010000023.1, forward strand.
CGCTCCTCATTCTCAATGCAATCGCCACCATCTTCGTCCTGCTGCTGCTGCTGTATCCGCCGATGCAGGAAGTGGGCGCGCGGTTCTACGACGCCATCTTCGGATCGAAGCTCACATCAGATTCTGGGGTCGAACGCGCCGCCTGGAGCGAGCGCGCCATCAGCAACGCCTTTGAGACGAATGGCTTCGGCGTTGGCTTGGGCAGCGCGAAGGGGTCGGGCGCCGCCTCAGCGCTTCTGAGCAATACCGGCTTTCTCGGCTTTGCCCTCTACATCCTGTTTCTCATCGCCGCGGTCTTCCACCCCGCGCCGCGTGTTGACCGCAACAGCTCGCGTTCGGCCTTCCTGGCGCGCCGTCTCTTCATCGCATTACGCGGCAGTGTCACCGTGCTGATGATTGCGCTATTGATCTCCGCCACCACGGTGGACCCTGGCATCATTTTCATTGTTATGGCCGCGATGGCGAATGTGGTCGGACGCCGGGTGAAATCGCCCTTCGACGTTGAGGACGTGCAGCCCGCTCCCAGATCTGTGGATCCGATGCCGGGCGTACGCGCTGCAAAGGCCTGAACAGATTTCAGGTGTGACTATTTCACGACAGTGTGAGCGCACATCTCTTCGACGGCGAATACCGCATTGCATCGCAGATTCGACGCGAATAGCGTCCTAAGGTAGCTTAAGCGTACGCTGCTTCGGGGGGATGCGGTATGACGGTTGAGGGAACCGACACTTTTCATGAATCCAACACGGCGTGGTCGTTGTCACGGATCGTGACGCGCGGGCCTAAGCGTGCGTTCGATATTGCCGTTGCGGCGACCGTTTTGGTGTTCGCCGCGCCATTGATGGCTGTGGTCGCCATCTTGGTGTCGCGAGATGGTGGACCCGTCCTTTTCGGCCACGAGCGGATCGGCCGGAACGGCAAGCGGTTCCGCTGTTTGAAATTCCGCTCCATGGTGGTCAACGCGGATGAGGTGCTGGCCGCCTATCTTGAACAAAATCCAAGCGCGCGGGCCGAATGGGAAGAGCGCCGGAAGATCAGCAACGATCCACGCGTGAACAAAGTCGGGCAATTCCTTCGGAAATCGAGCCTTGATGAGCTACCGCAACTGTTCAATGTCCTCCGTGGGGAGATGAGTATCATCGGCCCCCGCCCCGTCGTCGACGATGAACTGCCGCGATATGGACGGCGCGTGCACCACTATCTGAACTGCCGACCGGGCCTTACGGGGCTGTGGCAAGTTAAAGGGCGGAGCTCAACGACCTATCGGCGACGCGTGGCGTTCGACACGGCCTATGCCAAGCAACGCAACTTCGCGATGGATCTTCAAATCCTGATGCTGACAGTGCCGGCTGTTCTCTTCCGCGTTGGCGCAGAATAATCAGTCGTCGGCTTAAGGTAAGCGGCAGTGGCTTCGGCGTAGCCGAAGCGAGAGGCAGATCTTATTGATGAAGTACGCTGTAAATGGTGGGCCGCGCAGTCAGCTACGAACTCACCTATGTCCTGTCGCTTTGAATTTTAAAAGGAAAAACAGGGTACTTCTTTCAAAATCGAGAAATTATGCGCCTCTCAAACCTCATGTTCCGCGCGAGTACAGGGAGGCTCGGAAAGCGGAGTAGAGATTTCGCCTTACACCGTATCGATACGCTAAAGCACTGACCGTCTATGCCTCGTTGGAAGATGACGATTTGTTTGCTCCCTGTTTTCGCGAGCACGATCGGCGCAATGTGAAGCACAAGATTGAGAAACGATCTGTTTCAACCCTGACCGCCTCCACGCACAAAACCAAACCGCCGCATCTGTTCCCAAGCCGACGGATTTCAAGAGTCACAGCATGACTGAGGGATGAGGGGAGCACCTCATCACGACCCCTCCGCATTCGTCCTTCGGCCATCAACCCCCAGTCCCAGACACGAGACCGCCCCGGCCGAGCTGCCTTTCATCGTGTAAAGGTTCCCGCCAAATGAATATTCCATCGGGAGCAACAGCGGGTGCACGAAGCGTGCCCGCGTCATCTGGGTTTCGCCACTTGAGCCAAGACAGATAATCTATCACTGGGCAGCAGAATTCCTTGTCTGATTGCCTTGAAATAAATATTCAAAGTTCTACTTGAATAGTGTAAGAACAATTTTTTGAATGAATTTGCAAAATCTTTTTAATTTAACCTTTTGCCTTTAAATTCAAAAAATTACTTCTTTTTTATTATTTAATGGAGCTTTTCATAATGCTTGATGGGACAATCAAATGGTATAACTCGGATAAAGGCTACGGTTTTATTCAACCTGACAAGGGCGGCGCAGACGTCTTCGTCCATGCGATTGCAGTCGAATTCGCCGGCATCAGGCAACTGAGCGCGGGCCAAGCGCTCTCCTACGAAGTGATGGAACAACTAGGCGAACTTTCCGCCACAGACCTCCATGTCTTGTAATCGCACCTGCCCTTAATGGCTTCAACAATGACAGCTATTCTAAGCCTGTAGAATTAAATAATGCACCTGTGAGGAAGATTTACTATGACTGATGTAAATGGCAAGCATCGCTACAAAAAGGGCGAATATATGAGTTTGCAAGGCGCATTTTCGCGCTCCGGCGACAGCTTCGTCATTATGACGACACTTCCGCCCGACAGCGATGATTTTCTCTATCGCGTAAAAAGCAGCAGCGAACCATATGATCGCATTGTTCGAGAGAGCCAACTGACCAGGATCGTGATCGATTCTGGCAACACGCTGTGACCGGTGCGGAATAAGTTAAGTCAATCTCCGCCGACACATACGACCGCAGGTCATCATTATCTGCTGCCCGAACCCTAGTCACCGCGCTACCCATCAACGATTAATCGATGAGGCATGCACCAAAGCAAGTACTGGGTGAAACGGAAGATTTTGATCGGCAACTGGGCGAGGTTCGGCGTCTTCGGCTGTCGAATCGACGAGCGCCGTCCGAGAAGCTCTGTTTTTTCCCCCTGATGCACTTCTTGCTCACCTGCCGTCAAAGCATTTTTTCTTCGCACTTGAATCGATACGCTCTCCACGCAGGCCTTAAATTTCGGTCAGTGTGGTGAGTATATCTGAGTACCAAACAGCGTTCAGGCCCAGCACCTCATCGAGCTTCGGATCGCGTGACGCGGCCTCGAGGCGCGATGCGTGAACACCTAACAGCCGGAAACTCCCGATAGCGTTATCGGCTCTCGGTAGCTTCATCACCACCGGCGCGCCACTTATCCCGCGATGGGTTCGCGCATCGACAAGAAAGTATCCCAAGCCCTGGAACCTGATTCCATACGCCGAGGCGAGCCCGGCCTGTCGAACGACTGGCAGCAAATGAAGCTGGTCATGGAACCCCATCGGATACCCGACCGCAAGAAGCGTTGATCCAGCATCGATTAAATCCCCCGGTTGCGGAAGGTTCGACTCAGAAAACGTCCTGTACACTGCGTTTCGGGGCATGACGGACTGGTTGATCTCAACGACTGCGACATCGACATCCCCGCCAATGTCCCTCGCACCTTTCCAAACGCTACTTCCGTCTCGATAGAGTGGGATGGATAATCCAGCCGCTGACGTAAGATTCCGCACATCCGTATGGATATCAATTATCAGGCGACTCGGTCGGTGACCGCTTGCCTCGTCAAACACTACGTGATTGGCCGTCACAAGAAACAATCGCCCACTGCGCTCGAAGAAGAATCCCGTCGCATTCGTCATAAGTCGATCGATATCGTAAGTGCCTACACGCACGGTTGTGAGCAGAATGTCATCGATTGAAGTCATTCGAACAGGCTCTCTCCAGATCAGATGACTGATTTCATCGTTTGTCGCGCGTTTCCTCGCAGCGGTCTCCAACACGCCAGTATGGGCGCTGACATTCCCATTCATTTCCAGACTGATCGAGGTGGGCGAATTGAGGCAAACTTATTTTAAAGCAGGCATCGCCCCCAGCGCGGTATCCGCGCTCGCATTTCCATCCAGGACCGTAGGTTGCATTGACGAGAAATGCATTCTCAGGAACCTTGATCTCCTGACACTGGTTTGCAGTCACTTTGAAGCCACGCTCACAAGCCCAACCCAAACCGTAAGATTCGTCGGAAAGAAATGCATTGTCTGGAAGCTTGATAAGTTCGCAGCCCCCAGCTTCTTTCATATAGCCACGGTTACAGGACCAACGTGACCCGAACGGCTCCAGATACGCATTTTCGGGAACGAAAATGGTTGCACAAGCATCACCTTTTACTTCGTACCCCCACGAACACTCCCAGCCTTTCCCATAGTAAGAGCCAGAAAGATAAGCGTTCTCCGGAAGCACGATGTCGACGCAGCGCGAACCTTCCTTGCGAAATCCACGGTCGCATTCCCAGCCTGAACCATACTGGCGCGCTGCCGCATTCGCGGGAAGGTCGGTGTTTTGTACTCCGGCGGCTGCGTTTGCGATCATTGTTGGTGAGAGCAGTAGAGTCGCAGCAACAAAAAGGAGCTCGCAAGCCCTCTTAATAGGGAACGTCATCGCACAAAGGTCCAAAAATGGCGTGCGAGGTGTTGGGCCTACCCATGCAGGCCCGCCCGCTCCGCGGAATGTCATTCTCCTGCAAGCAGGGAGATGACGTGCCGCCGCAGTGTCGATGACATCGCCGTCACAAAGGAAGTGGTAGCGCAGACGCGGTAATACAATGGGCTTGGTGCGGTAAAACCCTATACTTCAGCGATTTCTGAAGAATTCTGACCAGAATTCTTCAGCTAATGTGATCCGCCCTAGGTTTGTCGACGGCTCCCGAGCTTGAGAGGATGGAGCCATGACGAATGGAACGCATAGCGGCGTCGACCGCACTATTCAGCCGAGCGGCGGGAACGCGCGGTAAGGATGGTCAATGAGACCGCGACGGACCGTGACTCCGGTTGAACGGCGCTTTGCTAAGTGGCGACGAAGATCGGCTATTCGGCTCAGCCACTTCAGACTTGGGGCCGCCAGGCCGAGGAAATCAATACTCATCGGTTCACTGAGTGCTGTGCTCGACTGAAAAAAATCTGCAACGAGCTGCCTTCGTGGCAATCATGCCAGCGCCTAGACGCTGGAGATCACTGTTGAAATAGTCGGTAGACTTTCATATCATCTTCATGCGCTAGACAACGCTTTGATGCTCCGTCAGATGAGGGATGTCATTGACCGGGGCGATCTGAACGAAGATCGATTGACCATCAGGATCAATCAAACCGTTCTCGCGGCGATGGCAGGCTGCCCGCCGCCGGAGACTGAGATCGCAACCATCGAGCACCCCATCAGCCTCACCCGTCGCGGCCATGAACGAAAGCTCATCCTGGGCGATCTGCAAGAGCCGCCATCCATCGACAGCGATTGGTCAGCCCTGTTCGGCTTGGTGGTGAAATGGCGTAGACAGATCTTCGAGGAAGGGTCAGCGCTCCACGCTCTGGCCGAAGCGGAGGGCGTTGATCGGGGTTACGCCTCTCGGCTTCTCCCCCCTCGCCTTTCTCGACCCCGAGATCATCCTTGCCTTTGTCCAAGGACGTGGCCCGGTGAATGTGACCATTGGTGAGCTTCGCGAAATCGCCACGACGCCACCGGATTGGTCCGAGCAGCGAAAAGCCCTCGGCCTCCAGCCGGTCACTGCCAGCCCAGGCGCCTATTTCCTGTCTGCAAACTGACCATCATTCCCTCCTCGTAGATGACTGGGAAATCCCGCGCGGGGACAGGGCCTCGAAATGCCCGCAAAAGCCGCCCATTTCAGGCCCGAAATGCGTCTCTAACATGAGCGCACGGCGTGCATGCCCCGGAAATGCGGGCCTTATCTGATATCCGCTAACGCACTGATATTAAAGGGGAAATAGGTGGTGGGCGGTGAGAGACTCGAACTCCCGACATCCTCGGTGTAAACGAGGCGCTCTACCAACTGAGCT
>CAYFHK010000024.1:0-30265 GCA_964342585.1 uncultured Caulobacterales bacterium
GGCACATTCGAAATAATGATGGGTTCACGGAAGACGACGCCGCCCAAAATATTGCGGATCGTGCCGTTCGGGCTCTTCCACATTTGCTTCAGCCCGAATTCTTCGACCCGCGCTTCGTCTGGCGTGATTGTCGCGCACTTCACGCCGACGCCATATTCCTTGATCGCGTTCGCTGCATCCACGGTGATTTGGTCATCCGTCCGGTCACGCTCTTCGATCCCCAGGTCATAATAATGGAGATCGATGTCGAGATAGGGGTGGATCAGCTTGTCTTTGATCAGTTGCCAAATAATCCGTGTCATCTCATCCCCGTCCAGCTCGACAACGGGGTTGGCAACCTTGATCTTATCCATGAGGGGATCCTTCCGGCTTAACGGCAAATTCGATTAATCAGCGGGCTATACCACCCACACGGGGCGGGGCAAGGGAGCCGCGCAACCATGCGGCACGATGCGTAATCGCAACATTTAACTGGGGTTTAACAGACAATTGGGCAACCATAACGCTGTTACGTGTTTGCGCGCGATGAAAAAGGACTGAAGACCGGTGCTGCCACTACCCAAAGTGATCACAAAAATTGCAATTTTTGCGAGCCTTTTTCTTATGGCGGCCTGTGCGACAGCGCCGTCGCCGCGCCAAGCTAGCCCTAACCCCCATTATAAAGTCGGCACGCCCTATGTGGTTGCCGGAAAGCGCTATTTTCCGCGCGAAGACCCGTCCTACCGGGAAACTGGCATCGCCTCTTGGTATGGGCCAAATTTTCACGGAAAGCTCACCGCGAATGGCGAGCTGTTCGACATGGAGCGACTGACGGCAGCGCATAAAACGCTGCCACTACCGTCTCTCGCCCGGGTCACCAACCTGGAGAATGGTCGCTCAACCCTCGTGCGGATCAATGATCGCGGTCCCTTCGCAGGTGATCGAATCATTGACCTGTCGAAAGCGGCGGCGGAGCGGCTAGGCACGAAAGACAAAGGTCTGGCTCAGGTAGAGGTTACCTATTTGGGCCGCGCTTCGCTTGATGATGCGATCGTCGCCTTGGGCCAGCGGGAAAATATTGCGCTGATGGTGCCGCCGGAAAGCACCGCCGTGCCATCGCCGCCACGCCTTGTCAGCACCCCGCCGCAGGTGCAGGCGATTCGGGTTTCGCAACCCGCCGCGCCGGTGACGCCAATCCCGGCCGTACTGGAAAAGGGTGAGGGCAAAGAGGCTTATTACGTCCAGCTCGGCACGTTTTCTCATATCGACGGCGCGGTCGAAGCGCTTTCGCACTTCCACCCAGCAATTCCGCGATCCATCCGCCACGTCGAATTTGGCCAAACGAAGCACCACCAGGCGCGACTGGGGCCCTACACTTATGAGTTTGCGGCCCGCGAGGCACAGCGCGTCGCACTCGATGAAGGCTTTTCCGATGCTTTTGTTGTGAGGCGCCGCGCAGCCGAGTAAACTGTCGGTCTCATGGGCCCGACATCTCCAAATTCGCTTTCGAAGATCTTTCGCCTTGCGCTTTTATGCGCCGTGGTGGCGGGACTGTCGTCGCTCCTGGCGCCTTCGGCCAACGCTTCCAGCCGGTACGTTTCCACCAAGGCGCCTTATGCGGTCATTATGGATGCCGAGAGCGGCGACATCCTTTTTGAAAAAGAAGCGCGTGTGCCGATCCCGCCGGCGTCGATGAGTAAACTCATGACAGCCGCCGTGGTCCTCGATCTCATCCAGAAAGGGGAGATTGGGCCGGATACGCTTTTTGCTGTTTCCGAAAAGGCTTGGCGCACGGGCGGCTCGAAGATGTTTGTTCTCGTGGACACGCAAATCCGCGTGGAAGACTTGCTGAAGGGGCTCATCGTCCAGTCCGGGAATGATGCTGCGGTCGTTTTGGCCGAGAATATCGCCGGCTCGGAGGAAGCCTTCGCACGCTTGATGACACAGCGGGCCCGCGAATGGGGTCTTCAGCATTCCCGCTTCTCAAACCCTTCAGGCCAAACCGACGAAGGCCAGCGGATGAGCGCCATCGATCTCGCACGTCTGGCACGGCGGATATGGACGCAATTTCCCGATTATCGCTACATCTTCGGTATGAAGACGTTCACCTGGTCCGACATTGAACAGCGCAACCGAAACCCGCTGCTGGACAGCTTTAACGGCGCCGACGGTATGAAAACTGGGCATACGGAAGAAGCAGGCTGGAGCATTGTCGGCACCGCTGAACGCGAGGGACGTCGGTTCTTCATTGTTGCCGCTGGCTTGTCGACACAGCAATCTCGGGCAGATGAAGCGGACCGCCTGATGCGCATCGCGTTTGAAGACTTTGCCACGCGCACGTTCTTTGAAGCGGGCGAGGTGGTCGCCGAGGCCGAAGTCTTCGGCGGGCAAAAAGACGTCGTCCCGCTCCGCATCGATGCCCCGCTGCGCTTCACCCGTCACCGTCGTGTGCTCGATCAAGCTGACGCCAAGGTCATCTATACCGGGCCGCTGACCGCACCGGTTCGGAAGGGAGAGCAGGTCGCGATTCTCGAAGTGTCACTGCCTGACGAGCCAACACGCGAATACCCGCTCTACGTCGCAGAGACAGTGCGCGGCTTGAGCCCAACAGCGAAAATCGGCCTTGGCGTCAGAGTGCTGTTCACGCCGCCGGAGACCGCGGCGCGACCGTGACCGGCACGTTCATCACCTTCGAAGGCCCTGAAGGGGCGGGCAAGACGACCCAGCTGGCGCGCCTTGCTGAACGATTGCGCGCAATCGGCCGGGAGGTCGTCGAGACACGAGAACCGGGCGGCACCAAAGGCGGGGAGGCGGTTCGTGCAGCCTTGATCGCGACAGACGCCTCATGGTCACCCGTGGCAGAAGCGTTGTTGATGAACGCCGCAAGAGACGCCCACCTGCGGGACGTTATCGCGCCCGCGTTAGAGAGAGGGGCGGTCGTCCTTTGTGATCGGTTTTCCGATTCGACCCGGGCCTATCAAGGCGGCGGCAGCGATGTGGATCCGGATTTCCTGCTGCATCTGGAAGACGCCGTGGTCACGCGCCGACCTGACGTCACTTTGATTTTCGATCTCCCGGTAGAGGAGGGGCTGTCGCGCGCCATGGCGCGGGGCGCGGCAGATCGTTTTGAACAGAAAGGTCCCGCCTATCACGCACGCGTGGCTGAGGCCTTCCGAGATATCGCCAAGAGCGCGCCTCACTATGCGCTGGTCGATGCATCGGGATCGATGGACGTTGTGGAAGCGCGGATCGTTGACCATCTGCGGGATCACCTGCCAGGTCTCAAGCTATGACCCCGCCGCTCTTAGTCCATGAAACCGTCCGCGAGCGAATTGATCGAGCGATGGCGGCAGAGGCCCTAAGCGGTGGGTGGCTGATCACCGGCCCGCCGCAGATCGGTAAGCGACGGCTCGCTGATGCGATCGCAGCGGCTGTTTTGTCCCCTGGCGAAACTGCGCTCGCATCGCCTGATGCCAACACCGAAAAACTGATCGGCCATGGGGCGCATCCGGATTATTTTGTCCTCTCGCGACAGCCGCACCCCACGAGCGGGGGGCTGAAGCGCGAAATTGTCATCGACGATGTTCGCGGCATCTCCAATCGTCTGCACCAGACTTCGAGCACGGGACGTCGCGTACTGATCGTCGATTTGGCCGATGACCTCAATCGCGCAGCGGCCAACGGCTTGCTTAAAACGCTCGAAGAGCCACCGGCGAATACGCTGATGCTTCTTCTATCCGCGGCGCCAGGTCGCCTTCTACCGACGATCAAATCTCGGTGCCGGAAACTGTCGATGTTTCCAATGCCGCAGGACGCGGTCGAACGCTGGCTCGAAACCACTTGCAGCGTCGGTCGCGACCAAGCCCGTTCGCTCGCCAGCACAGCAGGCGGCAGGCCGGGCCGGGCGATCAGCCTGGCCGGGGAGGAGGGCGCGGCGGCGCAAAGCTGGGTCGACACTTTCCTCAGCGCGGCGGCAGGTGACGGTGACCTTCTCGGCACAGCGAAAGCCATCGGAGAACGCGGCGGCGAGGAAATTTGGGAGGAGGCGCGCCCGCTTCTGTTGGCGCAGTTCCAGAAAACACTCAGCGCCGTGGCGACCGGCGATGATGATGACACGATCAACCCAAGGCTCGCACGACTAGATGTGGGCACGCTCATCGAGCTCAACGATTCGGCAGCCCGCCTGGTCGCGCGCGGAACAGCCCTCAACGCCGACCGAACTCAGATTGTCCTCAACATCGGGATGACAATTTCAGATATGCTGAAAAGGAGGCCGCACCATGCTGGTCGATAGCCATGTAAACCTCCACGGTGATCTGTATAAAGACGACCTCGATGAAGTGCTCGCGCGGGCAGAGGCGGCGGGCGTTGCGACCATGCTCGTAATCTCAGATCAGTTGTCGTCAACGGACGCCATCAAAAAGGTGGTCAGCGCGCATCCGCATTTCAGCCGTTCTGTGGGCGTTCATCCTCACCATGCTAAAGACTATCAGGATTTGACCGCCGCAAGACTCATTGAGCTGGCACAAGAGGATGATGTCGTCGGCATTGGCGAGTGTGGCCTCGATTTTCACTACGAATACTCTGACCGCGCGTTTCAGCTTCCCGTTTTTCGTGCCCATATTGATGCAGCACGCGAAACGGGCTTGCCCTTGATCATCCATTGTCGTGATGCCGACAATCAGATGGCTGAGGTTCTGGAGGAGGCCTATGAAGAGGGGCCGTTCACGCCGCTGCTGCATTGCTATACTGGTGGACTCGAGCTCGCCGAACGCGCCGTTGCCCTTGGCGGCTACGTCGCGTTCTCCGGCATCATCACTTTCAAAAAAGCCGAGGACGTTCGCGCCGTTGCAAAGGCATTGCCGTTGGACCGGCTAATCGTTGAAACCGATTGTCCCTACCTGGCACCGGTGCCGAATCGCGGTCGCAGGAATGAACCCGCCTATCTTCCGCACGTGGCGGAAAAACTCGCCGAGATCAAAGGCGTGGGCGCAGAGGAGGTGGCGCGGGCAACCACAGACGCGTATTTTCGCCTCTTCCCCAAGGCAAAAGACCGCATGCGCGCCGCGGGCCTTGCTGTTCCAAGCGCGAGGGTTGAGGATACGCGTGAGGAGATCAACTAGTTTCGATGTTGTTGCGCGCGATCATTTTGGGATGCGGTTCATCCGCCGGTGTACCGCGCATCGGGGGCCCTGATGGGGCCGGCGATTGGGGCGCGTGTGACCCGAATGAGCCGAAAAACCGTCGCTTGCGCTGCGGGATCGCTATCCAGCGCGCGCATGACACATTGGGCTGGGATGCTGATGCGCTGACCACGGTGCTAGTCGACACCTCGCCGGACCTGAAGGCGCAATTGATCAGTGCCAAGATCGCGCGAGCGGATGCGGTGATGATCACCCACGATCACGCTGACCAAACCCACGGGATCGACGATCTGCGCGTCCTGGCGCTGCTCGATCGGCGGCGCGTGCCGGTTTATGTCGATCAAGTGCGAACCTCACCAGCATTGATGCGCCGTTTCGCTTATTGCTTCGAGTCAAACCCCGAAACGGGGTACCCAGCTATTCTCGACGCGCGGGAAATGCCCGAAGCTGGTACCTTCATCGAAATCGATGGGCCGACCGGCTCGATTCCCGTCGCGCCCTTTTTGCAGCGCCACGGCCCCGTCGATTCACTCGGCTTCCGGTTTGGCCGCGAAGGGGGCATTGCCTATTCATCTGACCTCAACGATCTGTTCGACGAGTCGATCGATCTGTTAACGGATGTCGATACCTATATCGTCGACGCGTTGCGATATCGTCCGCATCCGAGCCACGCCCATATGGATCTGGCGCTGGAATGGATTGAACGCGTGCGCGCGACCAAGGGTGTGCTGACCAATCTGCATATCGATATGGATTATGCCACGGTGCTTAATGAAACGCCCGAGAATGTGATGCCGGCTCATGACGGCATGATCATCGAGGCCGAAGCACGCTAACCCAGCGCCCGGCCGAGACGGTCACGAAACGTCTCATATCCAAATTCCGTCAGCATATGGATGCTTCCCTCCTCATCGCGGAGGGCAAGATTGGCGAGCGGCGTGCCGTTGAAGGTGTTCGTTTTCACGAAGCTGTAGTGCATCTGATCGGTGAAGGCGATGCGGTCGCCTGGCTTCAGCGCCTCGGCAAAGGAATATTCTCCGATCACGTCGCCGGTCATGCATGTTTTTCCGGTCAACCGATACGTATACGGCAGCACACCCGCCTCGTCTGCGCCGATGACGCCAGGTCGGTAGGGGACCTCGAGGACATCCGGCATGTGTGTTGATGCGGAAGCATCCAAAATCGCAATCGCACCATCATTCTCGTGTAAATCAAGAACGGTGGCGTAAAGCTCGCCGGTATCGACCGCCAGACCGCCGCCGGGTTCCAAGACGACGTCAACACCGTGATCGAATCGAAATTTCTGGATCGCCGCAATCAGGGCGTCGACGTTGTAGCCTGGCTTATTAATAAAATGGCCGCCGCCAAAATTCACGGTAGAGACGTTTTTGACGTATCGACCAAGCGTTGCCGAAACGTGCTCGATCAAGCCGACCGATCCGTTATCCATCGACTCGCACAGCGCGTGCACGTGGAGAATATCGATGTCGGACCAATCGACGGTGTCGAGCATTGATGGCAGTTCGCCAAAGCGTGAGCCCGGGCTACAAGGATCATAAAGCGCGCCGCCAAGCGTCGCATTCGAGTACCCCGGATTAACGCGGAGGCCGATCTTCGCCCTGGCGGCTTTTGCCACGTGACCGAACCGTTCCAGCTGCGCCGCGCTGTTGAAATAGATGTGCTGCGCAAACGCCGTCAGCGCTTCGACCTCGCCCTCAGCATAGGCCGGCGCGTAAGCGTGCACCTCTTTGCCGAAATGCTCAGCACCCAGACGGGCTTCAAAAAGGCCGCTGGCCGTGGTTCCGTCAAGATACTCGCGCATCATGGGAAACGCTGCCGGCAGGGCAAACGCTTTTGTTGCCAAGAGAATTTTACATCCCGCCTCGGCTCGAATACGCGCAGCGGTCACTAGATTACGGCGCATCCGCGCCGCATCCAAGACAAAGACGGGTGTGGGAATATCCGCCGGAAGCGCGACCGCCGTTACCATTAGGTGCGTACCGCGAAGAGTTCATCCTGGTCCCCGGCGCGCACGTCGATCACGTGCCAGGGAAGGCCCCGTCTGGCCACATCGGCCAGGAAGGGTTCGGGCGGGAATTGTTCGACGTTGAAAACACCTTCTCCGGCCCACTTTTTATCGAAGAACATTTTGGCGCCAGAAACCGGCGGCACGCCGGTCGTGTAAGAGACAGCCTGTGCCTTTACCTCTTTGTACGTTTCTGCGTGATCACACACATTGTAGATCATCTTCGTCACGGTTTTGCCGTTCTTCCGGCCCCGAACAATCACGCCGATTGAGGTTTTTCCGAAGTAGTTTTCGGCCAATGAGGAGGGCGGCGGGAGCAGCTCTTTCAAGAATTCCATCGGAATGACCGGCGTGCCTTTATACATCACCGGATCAATCCGTGTCATGCCGACATTCTGGAGCACTTCAAGGTGCTTGATATAGGCTTCACCGAACGTCATCCAAAAGCGGATTTGCTTCAGCCCGCGAATGTTTCGTACCAGGCTTTCTTCTTCTTCGTGGTAGATCAAATATGATGCGCGGGGACCGACTTCGGGATAGTCGATCATCGTTTTAATCGAGAGCGGATCGACCTCGACCCATTCGCCATTTTTCCAGTATTTGCCGCGCTGGGTGACCTCGCGCAAATTGATCTCTGGGTTAAAATTGGTGGCGAATGCCTTGCCGTGATCACCCGCATTGCAATCGACGATGTCGATCGTATCGATCTCATCAAACAACGTTTCTTGGGCGTAGGCGCAGAAGATGTTGGTGACGCCGGGATCGAAGCCGCAGCCAAGAATGGCTGTCAGCCCGGCTTCTTTGAATTTGTCATGATACGGCCACTGATACTCATAGGTGAAGCGGGCCTCGTCGCGCGGTTCGTAATTGGCCGTATCCATATAGTTCGCACCCGCTTTAAGGCAGGCATCCATGATCGGCAGATCCTGATATGGCAGCGCCATATTGATGACGAGCCCGGGCTTCACGCGTTCGATCAGCGCAGCCGTCGCATCGACATCGTCTGCATCGATCTGGCTGATATCGATGGGCGACTTACACATGGCAGCGACTTTCTCACAGCTCTCGAGCCGCCGAGACGCCAGGTGAATGGTGCCGAAGGTCTCACGGTCCATGGCGCATTTCTGCGCGACCACAGAGCCCGCAGCGCCGGCGCCGATAATGAGGACAGTGTTCATGGGAAAGCGTCCTTTCGATGAAATCAGATAGGCGCCCGGGTTGAGCAGAAATTGCGCGCCCGCGCTATGGAAAGCCTGCCAGAGAAATAGGGATTGCGCCCCTCATGGAAAGGTCGACATTTGATCTCCCGGGGCACCGCTTGCCATCGCCATTGGCGAGCATATAATTTGCGACAATATAAATTGTGCGACTGAAACATGCGCGCTGTTTTCGGCGGCGTCCCGTGTCACGCGCATCAACCAAAGACGGCGTTTTGGCCCACGTCATCGCCCGCAAACGCCACTAGGCGCGAGTTTTCAAGCGCCGCCTGCCGATGAAAAACGACAGCCCGATAGCCTTCGTCCCTCGCCATATCGAGGAAGTGAAAGCGGCTCGGATAGACCGCAATAAAGGCTCGATCCCACATCTCTTCATTCGGAGCGATCGGAATGGCCAAGCCGCTTCCGGCCCACGCGATGCGTCCGCCATATTTTCTGAAATATGCTTCTGACTCTCTACCGTACGCCGCATAAGCTTCTGCACCGCTGGCATCACGGCCATCTTCATAAGCCGCTCTGGTGCGAAATTTCAGCAGATTGAGCATATGCACCGGCCCCTCCCAATTTTAGTGAGCGAGCGCTGAGATCCCATCGCGTGTGGCGTCGATGAATTTTGGCATTTCCGTTTCCTCAGGTCGTTTCACGGGCTCATTCTCAATTTTGCTTATGGTTCTGAAATTTCGCGAACTTACGGCGATGGTGAACCGAAAATTCCTTGCATATCGACAGTTTTCTCCTTTTCATGGCCATATTG
Organism: uncultured Caulobacterales bacterium; assembly: GCA_964342585.1. GTDB lineage: Bacteria > Pseudomonadota > Alphaproteobacteria > Caulobacterales > Parvularculaceae > Parvularcula. Next base: position 9,121 of record CAYFHK010000024.1, read on the forward strand.
TTAACCGATAAGGGCGGCGCGGAACCGCCCGCACTGAACAATCCTGGGAAGGAACACCTCATGAAACTCATCATCTCGGCTGCTGCCGCCCTCACCGCGCTTTCAGGCGTCGCATTCGCTCAGCTCAGCGCTGAAGCCGAACAGTTCAAAATGGCTTGCGAAGCAGCACGCGGCGAAGGCCCCTACTGCACCTGCATGGCTGAAAAAACCGACGAAGATCCGGCCGTTCTTGCATCGATCGTTTCTGCGAATGGCGATCCGAGCCAGTATTCCGACGCCGCGACTGCAGCTGTCGAAGAATGCAAAGCGAGCATGTAAGCTCACGCGCTTTCACTCTGTGTGAGAGTTATCTTGAAGGCCCGGTGCATCTCGCCCGGGCCTTTTTTCATGGCGCGTCGATCAACTGCGTCGATCATCGGCATCGATCCGTTTGCGCCTAGACACGCTTCAAAAGGCACAAAGACAAACCCATTTCCTGCTCGTTGAGAATGATTCTCAGGAGAGCAAAAATGGAACGGTTCAAACCCCTCACCTATGCCGTCATGCACTTCACCGTTGCGGTCACGGTAGCTTTCGCCGTCACAGGCAGTTGGGCCGCCGCGCTTGGCGTCGGGATTATAGAGCCAATGATCCAAACCGTGTTTTACGCGCTGCATGAGCGCGCCTGGTCACGATGGTCCCTGACACGACCTCGTGCCGCTTTCCTGCGCCCGGCAATGAACGCCAGTCCTCTGCAAAGATTTCTCGGCGGGATGAAACAATCTGCCGCGCCCTCCGTTGGTGAAGCATAACCCGATGCAAGAAGGGAGATCGGCGGATATCCTCCGTACTACTCAGGTCTCCCCAAAAGGAGGTCACGCTATGAAAAAGCTCATGACGACAAGTTCCCTTTCCCTCATCGCGATGGCTTTTGGTCCTGCCATGGCACAGATGCCGAACGTTGCGGACGAAGGTGATTGGATTAGCCTGACGGGTACGGTCCTTTCTGCTGAGCAAGACAGCTTTGAGATCGACTACGGGACAGGCGAAATCGAAGTCGAATTCGATGACTTATTCACCACAGTCGACGCTGATCAGGAATTGGGCGTCGGCGAGAATGTGATCGTCTACGGATATGTTGACGATGATCTCTTCGAAGGACGTGTCATTGACGCTGAGCAAGTCTATGTGCGCGAACGTTCGACCTATTATGGCGAGAATGAAGTCACCGACGCACAAATTTTCTACGTACAACCCCCGGCGAACCAAATCTTCGAAGGTGAAGCCGTGACACTGCAAGGCGTCGTTTCTGACATTTCCGGTCGCGAGTTCACGCTCACGTCGAATGGCGCAGAAATGTCAATCGATACTGTTGGTATGCTGTATAACCCGCTCGACGATGAAGGTGTCCAGCAAATTCAGAATGGCGATCGTGTCGTTGTCACCGGTGAGATCGACAACAATGTGTTCGACGAGATGGAGATTGCCGCAGAATACATTACGAGTCTCAAGAGTGACGGAAATCAGACTGGCACAAATACCGCAAATGATCGTGCACAAATGACTCCAACGTCTGAGAATGAGCGCCAGCAAACGGTATCGAATTCAATAGCCGAGTCCTCGGAAAACGCTGCGAACCAACAAGAAGATGTTGCAACCTCGGCGAATGGCGAAATGAGAACGGGCGATTCGGGTGAAACCAGCTACGCACTTGACGGATCGGAATTTGCCATGATTGACGACAATGATGATGGCGTCGTCACCCGTCGTGAATACGTTACCTATGCGACAAACGTGCAAAATATTTCGCGCAAAGATGCCCGCCGTCTCTTCAACGCAGCGGCGCGGGATAACAATCAACTCACGCGGAATGAGTTCATCACACCATCAGATGAAGTTGATCGCGTGTTCAACGAAGTCTTAGGCGATCGCAGAGGCTAAGTTCGCTACGCATTTCCAAGAAAAGGCCGCCGCTGGCGGCCTTTTTTCATGGCTCAAGGCACCTGCCCCGTCCCCATTTGCGCGCCCTCGACCTCCTACCCCACTTCGCGCTACGATGCCGCCATGTTCACGCAATTCTTCACCGATCTTAAAGACGCCGGCATCCCCGTTTCGCTCCGCGAATACCTGACCTTGATGGAGGCGATGGATGTTGGCCTGCCGGAGATGGCGGTCGAAAACTTCTATTATCTCTCCCGCTCGGCCTTGGTGAAGGATGAGCGATATCTGGACCGTTTCGATCGAGTCTTCGGACATACCTTCCGCGGCATTGAAAGCTTGGCGGAAGGTGTCGTTGGCAAGGCGGAAATTCCCGAAGACTGGCTACGCGCCCTGAACGAGAAATATCTCACCGAAGAGGAAAAAGCCCAGATCGAGAAACTGGGCGGCTGGGACGAGCTGATGAAGACGCTCGAAGAGCGAATCAAAGAGCAGGAGAAGCGTCACCAGGGCGGCAACAAATGGATCGGCACCGGGGGCACCTCGCCATTCGGGCATTCGGGTTATCACCCCGAAGGCATCCGGATCGGCGGAGAGAGCCGTCACAAGCGCGCGGTGAAGGTCTGGGAGCGCCGCGATTTTAAGAATCTCGACGACAGCATCGAAATCGGTACGCGGAACATCAAGATCGCCCTCCGCAAGCTGCGCAAATTTGCCCGAACAGGCGCACCCGATGAATTCGACCTAAGCGGCACAATCGATGCGACGGCGAAAAGCGGGTATTTGGACGTGCAAATGCGCCCTGAGCGGCGCAATACCGTCAAAGTCCTTCTGTTCTTCGACATTGGCGGTTCGATGGATCCCTATGTGCGGATCTGCGAAGAACTTTTCTCTGCCGCGCGGTCAGAGTTCAAGCACCTCGAATATTTCTACTTCCACAACTTTCTCTATGATTTCGTTTGGAAGGATAACGTTCGTCGGTGGTCGGAGCGTTTCTCCATGCATGAGCTCCTGCGCACCTATGGCAGCGACTATGTCTGCATCTTCGTTGGCGATGCCTCGATGAGCCCGTATGAAATCTCCATGCCGGGCGGTTCAGTTGAATATTTCAATGAAGAGGCTGGCGCCGTCTGGATGGACCGACTGACGAGCACCTTCTCGAAGATGGCGTGGCTCAACCCGATCCCGCGCGATCGCTGGCAGTATTCGCCCTCGATCCGCATGACGCAGGAGTTGCTTGAGAATCGGATGTTCCCCCTCACGCTTCAAGGCATTGACGAAGCCATTGTAGCCTTGAAGAAGTAGCTAGTTCTCGACGACACGGTTGGCCAGCTGACGGTATCCCTCGATCATCCGCTCTAGGCTAAACAAAGCAACGGCCCGATCCCGGTTGGCCGCGCCGATATGGGCAGCCAGCTCGGACTGGCGACGCAGATTATCAAGGGCCTCGGCAAGTCCTCCTTCATCCGTCACCGGACGGATGAAGGGCTGATTCTCTGGCGCCACCATCAATCCAATATCGCCCACATCGGTCGCAACGACGGGCAGACCGCTTGCCATCGCTTCGAGCACCGCAAAGGGTCGCTGTTCTGTATCCGATGTCAGCAGCAAAGCGTGCCATGAGCGGTAAAGCGAGGCGGGATCGCTGACCGACCCAAAAAACTTCGCGGAGACCCCAAGCTTAGAAGCGCTTTCTCTCAGCGCAGCGTCTTCAGGACCGGCGCCGACAATATCCAAAACGACCTCTTCGCGCAGACGCGCAATTACCCTCAGCCCACGGTGAATGTTCTTTTCTGGGCGCAAGCCGCCAACCATGCCAATCCGAAAAGGGCGTGCCGCGGGCGGCGCGTCCGTTGGCGCAAATCGGGCCGTATCGACCCCGCCTGGAAGCAAATGGACGCCGGTATCGGGAAAACCCCATGTCTTAACCGCAATTGTCTCAAGCGTGGTCGAGGCAACGATCAGCTGGCTATTTCCAGCCAGCAAGGCTCGCCGTGCCAAGCCGCGCCGGCGCAGCGGGCCATCCGCTTCATCGGGCCCGAACCCGTCTTCGAAGTGCGCATGAGGCGCACGGGGCCCTAATCGATTGGCGATCACGGCCTCGATCGCGCCCCAATTATACGTACACACCAATGCTGGTTTGAGATCGCAGAGCGCGCGGCGCAATCTGGCGATGTTAAAGACCGAGAAAGTCGGCGACGAGGAGGCTTCAATCCGCTTGATCTCAACCTGAGCCGGTCGCGCCAGTTTTGTAGCAGCCGCCAGTTCGTCTGACAGCGAAATGATTGTGAAGCGACGATCCGGCATCGCGTTGATCAAATGGCAAAGGCGGGTCTGGGCGCCGCCTAGTCCGAAAGACGGGAGCACATGAACTTCATGCATCGCCCACCTCGCTGCGCCCTCGCCGTATGATCACATGAAGCAAACGCGCCTCCGCCCCATCTGGCCGCCCACCCAAACACCATAGGGAAAAGGCCGTCCCGAAGAATACGCTCGCGCCCATGCACACCTTCAGAAGGACCTGCCCGAAGTCCACCGTTTCAGTGACAGGTAAGGCCGCAGAAACACCAATAACGGCGACCATCATCATCAGGGTGGCAACGATACTTCGGCGCACCGCGAGGAGCGGCTCCAATACAGAGCGACCGCTCAGCTGGGCATAAAGGCGCAGCTGAAGCAGGATGAAAAGGACGCCACCAAATGCCGCGGCGCTCAGGGCGCCGGATATTCCGAACACGATCGTCGCGACCACGAAAAGCGGGATCCGAAAACTCAATACGATGGCTTGCCGATAGAACACACGCTGCGGCGCATCTATGGCATATGCATAGCCTTGCAGACCCTGAAACACCGTCATCAGCCCGTAAATCGGTGCAAGGACCATCATCGTCGTGGCGGCCAGTTCCCAGCCGGGGCCGAGCAAAAGCGTGGTGACCTCAGGCGCGACGAGCGACAGGCCGACGCCCGCGGGGAGCGCAGTGGTCGATGCGGCTTGCGCCCCGATGAGAAACCCGCGCCGAAGGCGCTCGGGATCCGTCCTAATCGTCGTCATGCCAGGATAACTGGCACGGACAATCGGCGTGGCAATATCGTCCGTTGCAAGCTGGGAGAGCTGTGCGCCAACCACATACCCGCCCGTCGGCCCCGCACCGAGCAGCCGTCCGAGGATCAACGGATCCAACTTGTTCGTCAGTGCCATGAGAAGGCTTATTCCCGTCATCCAGCCGGTGAAGCTTGTGAGTGCAGGACTGCCCTTCATCGTGAGACGTGGGCGATAGGAAGTCACCAGATAGGAGAGCGCCGTCTGCAACACGCTGCCAGCGGCGACCCCCACGACAATTGCCCAATAGCTCCCCGTCGTAATGGCAACGAAGATCGATATCACTACGGTCGTCAGCTTCGCCGTCACCGCAACGATGAATTCGGGCCGGTAGTTCAGGTCTCGTTCGAACTCGAAAAATTTGGGATTGATCAGAGATTGGATGAATGCACTGCCAGCGAGCACAAGCATGATCGATAGCAATCTGGGATCGCCATAAAGGGCCGCTAACATCGGCGCGAGAAGCGCAAGGATACCGCCGAGGATCACGCCGCGAATGAGGGACAGCGTGAACAAGAGATCGCGTTGACCCTGATCGCCATCACGAAAGCGGATCTGGCTCTGCGCCACGCCGATGTCAGAGACATTCTGCATAAGCTGCATCAGGCTGACGGCAATCGCGACCAACCCAAAGTCATCCGGGGTCAGCAAACGAGCGAGGATCAGCGTGTTCACAAATCCAATCGCGCGCAAGGCGATTCGGATCATGCCGATCCAAGCCGCACCGCGTGCAACCCGCGTCGTGAGCATCCCGGCGGGGTCATCCGCCATGGGCCGCCCTCCTCGAAGAATTCTCCGCTGGCCGCTCTTCACCAGAGTTGAGATGCATCTTCACGCGTTCAATCAATCGCTTCCGCGCCGTCGGCATCGTGAATAAGTGATCCGCCTGAAGATCGACATAAATGCGGAGCCTTTCACAGCCTCTAAGTGACGGAAAGACTGACCAAAAATGTGCTGGCCGCGTCAACCGATCAGCCGCGTCGATGGTGTAGAGGATATCCACGCGACCACCGCGGTCCAAAATGGCTTGGAGGCTTTCCAGCATTTGAGGCTGGGTCGGGCGTCCGTCGGCAAACGGATCTTCGATCTTCGACCGGTTTTCGCCGGAGAACAAACGGGCGATCCTCTTCACCCAACGGCGAGGCGAGATCAACTTGATAAAGACACGCTCGACCCTTGCTTGCCGCGTATCGAAGGCCGGGGGATCGATCAAGAATAGCCGCGCCGCCCTTCGGTCGTTCAGCACAAATCGTAATGCATGGTCGGCGCCTGAACACAAGCCCATCACACAAATGTCTGAACAACCATGCGCACCAAGCACATTTGTTGCCGCGTCGAGCGAGCGAAGCGCCCCATCGGGGTCCCTCTGATCCGGCGGCAGGCTTGCACTGTCGCCAAGACCCGAAAGATCAAACCGCAGGGTTGTAATGCCCTCCGCACAGAGCTCCCGCGCCAGCGCAGTGTTCAGGCCGGCTGGGCCGATCCGCGTGAGCAGGCCCGCATTGAAAAGAAGGAGACCTTGCCGCGATGCGCCGCCTGCTGGCAGCGCCAACATCCCGGTCAACCGGTCTCCAGGACCAAAGCGGATGACTTCTTCCTTCATCGCTTCGCGTCCAGCCATTCGAGAATTTTCTCGATCGCCTGCGGCGCCATCTGAAACGGTTGACCCGCGTGATCGAGAGACCATGCCCGCGCGTCTTCAGCGGTCAACGCCGCATCCACCCGATCGAGCCTCGTCACCGGAAAGTCGGCCGACGACAGCGAAGCCATGTCGATCCGCGCGATTTCATCAGCAAGCACAGGCGGCAGAGGCCACCCAAGGGGCGCCGACGGTTGGCCCCGTTCATTTGCCTGCAGCCCACGTTGGCGACATGCCCGTTGGTGCGCATATGCCAACTCACTCAAGTAAGCGGCCCCATCGGTGACAGGCACCCACGCCAGCACGCCATCAACCGCGAGATCGTGAGCGCGCTGATAAGCGGCTTCCGCCAAAGGGGCGCTTAACCCGCATGCAACACAAAATAGTCGCGTGGCGCCAGATCGCTCGACAAGCCATGACGAGGCAGCGAGAATATCCTCCGACCACGCCGAACAAGTTGCGTCTTCTGGGCCGCCCGACGAGTCTCCTGTCCCGCGGAAATCGAACCGAAGCACTGAACACCCACGGCTTGCAAGCCGCTCGCTGAGGCGACGTAGCGAACGATGCGCACGCGCCGCCTCTTCCCCAAAGGGCGGACAGATGAGTACAGCTGTCGGGCGATTGTTGGTGGTCAACGCCGCGTGGTACACCCCATAAAGCAAATGATCGCCAGAACGAAATTGGAGCGGCGTCACGCAACCGGCTCCGCATCCATTCCAGCCACGGGACGAGCGATGGCAACGAGTGATCCCAACGTTCCCGACAAGGCAGCCCGTAGCGGAAAGGTCAGCCCTGCCCGCGCTTCGAAAAGCGCGAGCATCTGCGCCGCTTGCAGAGACTGCCCCCCAAGATCGAAGAAATTATCGTCAGCTGTTATTGTCTGGACAGGGAGCACCTCGCGACAAGTCTGAATCAGGACGGCAAGCGGATCGGTTTGTATTGGCGACGCTTCATCATGCGTTGGTCCGCCGATGAATAGCGGCAAGGCGGCTCGATCGCGTTTGCCATTGGCGGTAAGCGGGAGGGCCTCGAGGGGGACGAACGCTTGGGGGATCATGTAATCTGGCAAGTCGCGCTGCAGGAAAGCGCGTAGTTCGCTGGTCGAGACGGGTGCCGACGGAAAAACAGGGTATGCGACGAGCATCGGTTCATCCACCCCATTGGTCTGAAGCTGCACGGCAGCTTCGATGATCTCAGCATGGCGTTCCAGCGCCAATTCAATTTCGGCAAGTTCGATCCGGTATCCGCGCACCTTCACCTGGTCATCTCGACGCCCGAAAATAACCAATCGCCCGTGCTCATCGAACGCGCCGCGATCCCCTGTGCGGTAAACCCGTCGCTGCGGTGACTTCCCATCAGACCACGTCACAAAAGCTGTAGAGGTTTCGGTCGGACGCTGCCAGTAGCCGTCTGCCAAACCCTCTCCGGCAATGATCACCTCCCCCTCTTCGCCAGGTGCTGCGACCTGCCCTGACGAATCCATCACCGAAATCTCCCAACCTTCGAGCGGCGGGCCGACATGGATGTCATCTGATCGATCGATCAAGCCGCAACTCGCCCATATCGTGGTCTCGGTGGGGCCATACATGTTCCAAAGCTCTGCCACCCGTCCTTGAAGATCACTGGCGAGAGGGGGCGGTAGGGCTTCGCCGCCGCAGAGGGCGCGCATCTCCGGCCGTCCCGACCACCCGACTTGCATCAATAGCCGCCAGGTGGCCGGGGTGCCTTGCATCAAGGTGATGCCGTGCTGATCCAAGAAGGCGCCCAAGCGCCGTCCTTCAATTGCCGTCTCTGGATCGGCAATCACGACTTCCGCACCCACGGTCAGTGGCCAAATCAATTCGAGAAATGAGATGTCAAAGCTTGGCGTGGTCAACGCGGCGACACGATCATCAGGCGTCAACGCGATCCGAGCCGACAAACTCGAGAGAAATGCACCGAGCGCAGCATGGGAGACAATAACGCCTTTGGGTCTTCCTGACGACCCTGACGTGTAAAGAAGATAGGCTTCGCGCGTGTGACGACCGGCTGTTGGCGAATCAACCGGCGTTGAATTCTCCACAGAGAAGACCTGAGGGGCAAATGATCCCGCAACGTCTAGATCTTCAGGTCCCGCGATGACGGCCGCGAGCCCTGCGTCCTGAGCCATAAACTGTAGCCGATTTCGCGGGAAGGCTGGATCAACGGGCACGTAAACGCCCCCTGCTCGCCAGATCGCTAGCATCGCGACAACTAATGATGCGGTGCGCCGAAGATAGACGCCGACATGGGCACCCTCGACGCCTTTCGCTTGCAAGACCGCAGACAGATCGCCCGCCTCTTGCCAGAGGCGTTCATAGCTCAGGGTCACGCGCCCATCACGAACCGCCACCTTTCCTGAAAACGCGGAAACGCTCGCCTCGATCATCCTCAGCGGATAAGGCGCGGCATCCTCCGCGTGTTCGGGTCCAGCGGGGTTCGCATCCTCGGAAAGCATCGGTTTTCTTTATCCCACGTCGATGGCGTTTGCGATCAACGACGTGCTTTCGTGCAAGACAAATACCGAAGGAACATTTCTACCTCTGCGGGTAATAGACCGCTAAGTATAATGAGAAACCCAATCGTAATTCGCGTGTTGTAAGCCGCGAATAAAGGGTGGGTTGTATTGATGATCTCATATCCTCTTCCGGGCATGGAGCAGCAGCGCAAAGAGATTTTGCAACGCTTCAGTATTCTCACAGGCCAAGACAATCCCTCTTGCGCCATTGCGACCGAGACGATGGCGAGGGTCTTTAATGTCCCCGTCGCGGTGATTTGGCCCAATGAACGCTATCGCGAGTGGTTCTACGCAAGCTATGGGCTGAGCACCGCGCACAGCGAGACGCTGCACCGACTGGCGTCGCTCTCGCAGCTCGCGCAGACGTCGTTTGCGGTCCCCGACATTCGGGAAGACCCGTATTTCAGCCGACATCTCACCGGCCCCGAAGACCAACCGACGGTGTTCTTCGCCGGTGCCCCGCTCCGCGATCCAGACGGCAAGCGATTGGGCACTATCTGCATTTCTGACCATAAGCCGCGCGAGCTCGGCCACGAGGAAACGGCCACGCTCGAGCATTTCGCCCAATTGCTCAGCCAAACGCTGTGCATGCAGAGCGCAGCCCGATACGCGATCAAAGATCTGATTGCGCTCGAGGAGGATCGCTACGCCCTCTACGATCTGGCGACCACCGATCCCCTGACCGGCGCGTTTAACCGGCGTGCCTTCTTCCATTTTGGCAATCGCGAGGCCCGCCGTGCCCAACGGCATGGCATTGCGCTCACCGTTATGATGCTCGATCTCGACCACTTCAAGCGCGTGAATGACGTGCATGGGCACGGTGTGGGCGATGTTGTCCTGAAGGCGTTTGGCCAAGCGATCCTGGCCGAGGTCCGCGAAGAGGATATGGTCGGTCGCTTGGGCGGCGAGGAATTCGCCGTGTTGCTCCCTGAGACGAAACCAAAAGACGCGATCCATCTCGCCCGACGCTTGCGCCAACGGATTAATCGCCTTCAGTTCCCAGGCGTTGGCGGCCCGTTCTCGGTGACCACCAGCATGGGCCTCGCGGCCTACGAACGCGGCGATAACGAAATCGACCAAGCGCTCGAACGCGCGGACCACGCACTCTACGAGGCAAAACGGGCTGGGCGCGATCGCGTCATGCTGGCGCCGACGCGAGAGTGCATGCCGCGCGTTATGGCTTGACCTTACAAAGCAGCAGCGTCGCGGCCTGAGACCTCGACAGTCGCGACGCCATGGCGCATCACCCTCTCGTGGTTAATGGCGAGAGGGTCAGGTCATGGGGTGGCAATCAATTCGCGGGTTCACGGCGCTGATCGCCCTTCTCTGCGTTGCCCTCATCGGTTGTGCGGAGGAGACGGCAACCGAAAATAGGGGGGGCCCGGAAACCAACGCCTCAGGGACGGCGAGCCCCGTTAGCGATCGCGAATTCGGCCTTTTGCGATACGCCAGCGACCCCGAAGCGCTGACCCCAACCTTGTGCCTCGTGTTCAGCGAAGCCCTCGACCCGGCTGTGGATTACCGCCCTTATCTGGGAATTGATCGGCAAGTGGCGCTTTCCGTTGATCGGCAAAGGCTCTGTGTGGGTGGTTTGAGCTATGGTGAGACGGTCGCGCTGACGGTGCGAGAGGGTTTGCCTGCAGCCGACGGTGATGAGCTGTCCGCCGACGAAAACCTGACCCTGACTTTCGAAGACCGACCCGCCAGGGTCGGGTTCTCGGGGAACGGGATCATCTTACCCCGGATAAAGGCGGAAGGCCTGGCGATCGAGACGGTCAATGTCGACGAGATCGAGATCGCGATTTCGCGCGTGACCGATCGGGCGCTCGTCTTCCGTTCGCTGACGGAAGGTTTTGAATCGCTCAGCGGACGCTACACATACACGCCCTTTGATGAAGAGCCCGGCTCTGTCGGCAGCCCCGTTTATGAAGGACGTCTCGCAACCCCCGGCGACACCAATGAAACCGTCACCACCGTCTTCCCGATCATGGAAGCCATCGGCACGCTCGAGCCCGGCGCCTATTTCGTCACGCTTGAAGACGCAGAGGCGCGCGCGCGCGGTGAACGCCAGCCCGCGCAAGCGGCGCGTTGGGTGATCGTGACGGATCTCGCTTTCACGGCGTATCGCGGGGCAGATGGACTGACGACGACCGTAAGATCGCTCGACACCGCTCAGCCACAGTCACGGATCGAGGTGCAGCTCGTTGCACAATCAAATGAGATTTTGGCGACGGCACGCACAGGATCTGACGGACGCGTCAGTTTCGATGCGCCTCTTCTTCGCGGTGAAGGCGGTGACCGTCCGCACATGCTCATGGCCTACGGGCCCGACAATGACTTTGCCGTGCTGGACCTCACGCGGGCGCCCGTCGATCTCACCAATCAGCCGATTGGCGGCAGGTCCCGCCCGAAGGGCGCTGAGGCCTTTGTCTACCTCGATCGCGGCATTTATCGGCCAGGCGAAGACGTGCACGTTGGCACATTGCTCCGCGATGCCGCCGGGATGGCGATCTCCGATCGGCCAGGAACGGTCACCCTTTATCGGCCAAACGGCTTGATCCACGAAGAAATCCGCTTTGAGAGGCTTTCTGAGGCCGGCGGCGATAGCTTCACCTTCGCGATCCCCCGCGCCGGGCCGCGCGGTCGCTGGCGAATTGAGGTGAGTGCCGATGGTCTGGGATCCGTCGGCGGAGAAAGCTTCGTTGTCGAGGACTTCGTGCCCCAACGGATCGATCTCACGCTGTCGGCCGACACAGAAACGCCCATTCGCCCAAGCGAAACGCGCGCCATCAGCGCCTCTGTCCGCTTCCTCTACGGCGCCCCGGGCGCGGGGCTCCCGGTATCAGGCACCGCGCGGGTACAACCGCAACCTAACCCTTTTCCGCAATTCGAAGGGTTTTCGTTCGGTCGCCACGATGAGCAGTTCTCGGAATATATGATCGATCTGGCCGAAACCGCGGCAGATGGTGACGGCAATGCCACCTTGCCGTTGGAGATCGGCACCCGCGGCACACAGTCGAGTTTGCCCCTGCGCGCTCGGGTGGTGATCCGCGCGGAGGAACCGGGCGGCCGCGCCGTGGCAGACGACATCCGCATCCCCTACCGCCCACGCGATCTCTACGTGGGCTTATCCCCAGCGTTTGACGGCGCTGCGTCGCAGGATGCCGAGAATGTCTTCCGTGTCATGAGCGTCGATACGACCGGCACGCCGATCGAGGCCACGCTCGATTGGACTTTGGTCCGTCGGGACTACAATTACGACTGGTACCGCACAGAGGGCGGTGATTGGCAGTGGCGACGCGATGAGCGGGTGGTGCCCATCGAAACCGGCCGCGTTTCACCCACAAGCGAGACGCCGGGAGAGATTACGCTGCCAGCGCTCGATTGGGGCGATTATTCCCTCCTTGTTAGGAACAATGACACGATCATTGCTTCGAGCGGATTTTGGGTTGGCTGGGGCGGCCGCACGAGCGATGGCGTGGAGGCACCGGACGAAGTGCGCGTTTCAGGCCCCGAAACCCCTCCCTCGATTGGCGACGAGGCGACCATAACACTTCGCGCGCCCTATGGCGGTGAAGCCGAAATCGTGGTGGCGACCGATCGTGTCCTTGAGACACGCCACATCTCGCTGCCCGAAGGCGGCGGGGCGATCGATCTGCCCGTGACAGAGGACTGGGGCGCTGGCGCCTACATCCTCGCCAGCGTTTACACCCCCCGCGATGTTGATACCCAGCCACGTCCGCGCCGCGCCGTCGGCGTGGCCTATGTGCCCACCGATATTAAAGACCGTTCGATGGCGCTCTCGCTTGAGACGCCGGATGTCCTGCGACCGAACCAAACCGTTGAGATCGATCTGAACGTAGAGACCGCGCCATCGGGCGAAACGGTTTATGCGACCGTCGCGGCAGTCGACGAGGGCATCTTGCTCCTCACCGGGTTTGAGAGCCCCGATGCCGACACAGCCTTTTTCGGCAAGCCCGCCCTCGATATCGCGCTTTACGATGATTACGGACGGCTGCTCGATCCAAACCAGGGAGCAGCCGCTGCCTTGCGCGGCGGTGGTGACCAAATTGGTGGTGCAGGTTTATCCGTGGTGCCCACCAAGACGGTCGCCCTCTACTCGGGTGTGATCGATGTCGGCCGCGACGGACGCGCTAGCGTGCCGCTCGATTTGCCGGACTTCAACGGAAAGCTGCGATTGATGGCAGTGGTGTGGTCGCAAAGCGGCGTCGGCGACGCGTCTCGCCCGGTGACGGTGCGTGACCCCGTGCCAGCCGAGTTGATCCTCCCCCGGTTTCTCGCGCCAGGAGACACAGCGCTGGCAACGGCAACGCTGGACAATATTGAAGGCCCGCCCGGTCGCTACACCGTGGGCGTCAACGCGGATGGCCCGGTCGATGTGACCGACGTGCCCGCTGGCCCGGATCTTGAGCGCGGCGAACGCTGGGATGAGCGCGTCGCGCTGAAGGCTGATACAGCAGGTGTGGCGGCACTGACTCTCGACGTCACGGGCCCCGGCGGGTTCACGGCGGCGAGCGAATATCCCATCGAGGTGCGCGGCGCGCATTGGCCGCTGACGCAAGTTCAAAAGGTCACCTTAGCGCCAGGCGAGGCCTTCACACCGACGAGTGAATTTCTCGATCCGTTTACGGAGGGCACTGGTTATTTGCAGATCAGCCTGGCCTCAACTCCTATCGACACCGCTGCGCTTTATAAATCGCTCGCTGATTATCCATTTGCATGCACCGAGCAATTGGTCAGCCAAGCCCTTCCCCTTCTTTATGCCGGAAGCTTGGGGCAACAGGCACAAGGAGCAACTGCCACCAGCCAGCAGCCATCGGTGCAGACGGCAGTAGAGACTTTGCTTTCACGCCAAGGAAATAACGGGGCCTTTGGGCTTTGGCGTGTCGGCGATAATGATGCATCGCCATGGATCGGCGCGTACGCCGCTGATTTTCTCCTAAGGGCAGAAGCCGCGGGCGTTGCCGTGCCGAACCAGGCCAAAACGCGGGCGCTTGATGCCCTCCTCCCTGTGGCTGCCGGCGAGCTTTATCGCGCCTATGGGTATCAGACCAGCATCGGCAATCCGCGCTACACAGAAGACACGCAGCAACGCCTCACATTTCGATCTGCGGCCTACGCGAACTATGTGCTCGCTCGCGCAGGCCGGGCCGATGTCTCCCGCGTGAGATATATGCACGATGCCCAACTCGATGAGATGGCCAGCCCCCTCGCCCGCGCCCATCTGGGCGGCGCGCTGGCAGCGATTGGCGATAAGGGGCGTGCACGCAGCGCCTTCCAAGCCGCCATCGACGCCCTCGGTTACACCAATCGCGGCGATTGGTATCAAACGCCTCGCCGCGACCTGGCGGGCGTTTTGGCCCTCGCCATCGAGGCGGGGGAAACTGATATCGCCGCGCCGCTGCTCGACCGCGTCTCGCGCACCTTGCCCGAACCCCAGCGGCTGACAACGCAAGAAAAGGCGTTCTTGATCCTGGCCGCTCAGGCCTTCACCGGCGGCGACGGTGAGCTCGATTACACCTACGCAGGCACGCCAAGCGCGGGGCTGAGCTACGCCTTCAACGATGTGACGCTCCCCGAAGCGCAAGCCTTTGAGAACGCGGGCAGCACGCCGCTCTATTTGACAGCGATGGCAACCGGCACGCCCGCGAGTGCCCCGCCAGCGGCGAGCGAGGGGATCATTGTCGAAAAGACAATCCTGACACCAAACGGTCAGCCAGCGGACCTGTCCGGGCTCTCGCAAGGCCAACGATTGATCGTTTCGCTCACATTGGCGCCTGCGCGGGAAGCGCGTGCCGCTTATGCCCTCGTGGACCTGCTGCCAGCCGGTTTCGAAATCGAGACGGTGCTTCAGCGCGCCGACGGCGCCCCCGATGGTCCTTACGCGTTCTTAGGCGAGCTTTCCTCTGCAAACATCACGGAAAAACGTGATGACCGCTTCGTCGCAGCCATCGAAACCCGCGCCAGCGAGCCGGGCCGCTTCGCCTATGTCGTCCGTGCCGTGACACCAGGCAGCTTTACCCTGCCAGGGGCCGTCGGTGAAGACATGTACGCGCCCACCGTCTTTGGCCGAACCGCTTCAGGACAAATCACCATCGCGCCATGATCAAATGGGCCCGATCGATCGCGCTGAGCTTTCTCCTCCTTGTGGGGATGATCGTGGCGCTGGATCTAGTGTTTCCCCCGCCTTTGGCGAAAGGCGACGTCGTCTCGCGTCTCGTTGCGGATCAGAACGGCATTCCCCTGCGGGTCTTTCCGGTCGAGGATGGGCGTTGGCGCCTGCGCGCAAATATCGATGATATCGACCCCGCCTTCATCGATGCGCTGATCGCGATTGAGGACAAACGCTTTTGGTCCCACCCAGGTGTTGATGGCTTTGCCGTCTCCCGCGCAGCCTTCTCGGCCATACGCCGGGGCGAAATCACCTCCGGCGCCTCGACCATCACGATGCAGACGGCTCGGCTGCTCGAGCCGCGACCGCGAAATCTCGGGGCAAAATTTATCGAAATGCTTCGTGCCCTTCAGATCGAGCGGCGCTTATCGAAGGACGAAATCCTTTCGCTGTATCTCACCCTCACCCCCTATGGCGGCAATATAGAGGGTGTACGAACCGCTTCATTCACCTATTTCGACCGCGAACCCACGGCACTGAGCCCTGATCAGATCGCCCTTCTGATCGCCCTGCCCCAGGCGCCAGAGGCACGCCGCCCCGATCGACGCCCGAAGGGCGCTCGCGCTGGGCGCGACCTCATTCTTTCGCAAATGGCTGAATTGGGGCTGATCCGCCCTGATCAGGTGACGGCCTATTCGACGGCGCCCCTCCCCGAAGCGCGTCATGCCTTTCCAGCGAATGCTTGGCATTTTTCCGCGCGGGTGGCTTCGGCCTATGATCTCGAAACCATCCGTACCACAATCGATTACCCGATGCAGCGCGCTGTTGAGCGGCAATTCCTCGAGGCGAAAACGGTAGCCGGCCCAGGCGTGCAAGTGGCGGGTCTCGTTGTCCATAGAAAGGGCCGCGCCGTCGTTGCCAGCGTGGGCGCGGCGACGCGCAATGACGCGGGCGGCTGGCTCGACCTTACGCAGCGGGCGCGGTCGCCAGGTTCGACGCTGAAGCCGCTGATCTATGCCCTCGCCTTTGACGACGGCATCGCGGCGCCCAGCACCCGGGTGCAGGACCTTCCCGCACGCTTTGCCAGCTATCGGCCAGAAAACTTCGATCGACTCTTCCGAGGGGAGATCACCGTGAGCGATGCGCTTCGGCACTCGCTGAATGTCCCTGCCGTGCATTTGCTCGACGGCGTTGGGGCGGGCCGATACTTGGCGGCGCTTAGCACCTTAGGCGCAACGCCGCGCCTGCCTGCAGGTCCCGAACTTGACCCCGGTCTCGCCCTCGCCCTTGGCGGGTTTGGGATGACGGCGGAGGATATTGCTGTTGCGTTTGCCGCCCTGGCCGACGACGGCGTCGCCAAGCCTCTCGCGCTCACCCCGGCCGATCGTGCGCAGATCGACGCGCGCGATGGCCAGCGAATCGTGTCGGCAGAAAGCGCCCAAGAAGTGACCGCGATTTTGGCCAAGTCACCCGCGCCGCCCGGGCGAATCCCCTCGGCATTGGTCACCCATGCCCCGCAGGTCGCCTATAAAACGGGAACGTCTTACGGTTACCGAGACGCGTGGGCCGCGGGAATCGCCGGTGATTATATCGCGGTGGTCTGGGTCGGTCGGCCCGATGGCGCGCCCCGCCCCCATGAAACAGGGCGACAGGCCGCGCTACCAATTCTCTTCGACCTCTTCGACGCGCTGGCCCTCCAAGACCCCGACGGGACTCGCTTAAATCGTCACCTCTCGGCTTCACGCGAGACGCAGCCCTATGCCGCCTCGCAGCGCGCAAACGGCGATTCCGAGGACATCACAGTTTTATTCCCCCCCGATGGCGCGGAGCTTTGGGCGAACGATTCGGCTCACAGCTTCACGCTCTCGGCCCGCAGCGCTCAAACGCTTGAGTGGTATGTGGACGGCACCCCGATCGCGCGGGACGCAAATGGCGGCGTGGCCTGGCAACCTGGGCGCCCTGGATTCTACACGCTGGCCGCGGTGGCCGCAGACGGCCGCACACGCATGACCCGGGTTCGCGTCACTATGCCGCAATCGCGCTGAGGCCATTCAAACAACTGCATTCAGTTTGGCTGCGCCACACGCGCCATCGGCGAATCCTGCCCCGAAACTAAGGATTTTTGCGATGCAATATGACATGATACAAATGTGCTAATTTCGCAACTCTCACCAACCGTCTCATTCGTGCCGCAAAAATGGTTAGCTGAAACAACCTTCCTGGGCTTGCCACGTGACCGAAAATAATATTGAGATTTTGTGACAGGGCAGAACGCGTGGCACTTCACGATCGTGAATTCCCAGCACACGTGGTCCTAAATCAGGGGTGGCCAAATGTTAGGCAAAAAAAGCAAGAGTATCGCCTTCTTGGGGGCAAGCATTGCAGCAATTTCGATGGGTACAGGTGCAGCCTATGCACAACCTTTACCAGCAGACGAAGACGCAATCTTTGTGACGGGTTCGCGCGGGCAGGCGCGGGCGCTTAAAGACTCAGCCGTTCCGATCGATGTGATCGGGGCCGATGAGCTCAATCAGGTCTCGTTCACCGACACCAACGACATCCTTCAAACCCTCGTCCCGTCCTACACGCTGAGCCGGCAACCGATCAGCGACGGTGGGTCGTTCATTCGCCCGGCATCGCTTCGCGGCCTGCCGACGGACAAAACCTTGGTTCTCGTGAACTCAAAGCGCCGTCACCGTGCAGCGCTCGTCTCGATCGGCGGCTCGGGCACGCAGGGTCCTGACATCGCCACGATCCCGGTTTCCGCGATCCAAACCGTCGAAGTTCTGCGCGATGGCGCAGCAGCGCAGTACGGGTCTGACGCGATCGCCGGCGTGATCAACTTCATCCTGAAAGAGAACTCTGACGGCATCTCGCTCACGGCGCAGACCGGCCAATTCTACGAAGGCGACGGGTTCGAATACATGCTCGCCGGTAATGCGGGCTTCGACCTCTTCGGAAAAGGCTTCTTCAGCGTCTCGGCTGAGTACTATGATGCCGAAGCCACGGTTCGGTCAGACCAATACTGCGAAGGGTTCGCTTGCGTCGTTGCCGATGATCCACGCTTCCCTGGCACCAGCTTTGATGAGGGCATTTTCGCCTACGACGAAGCCACATTCCTCGCGAATCTTGGCTCGGCCAATATCGGCGAAGGCGATGTTGTACAGCCTTGGGGCCAGCCAAACGTGAACCGTTTCGCAGCCTTCTATAACATGGGCTACGATCTCGGCGGCGGCACGGAATTCTACAGCTTCGGTAACTACACCGAAAGCGAGAGCGATGGCAGCTTCTTCTACCGTTACCCTGGCAATGGCACCATCGAGAACCTTCGCCTTGAAGACGGCTCGCTTTGGAGCCCTCTCGTTTTCTTCCCAGGCGGCTTCACACCGCGCTTCTTTGGTGAAATCCAAGACGTGTCACTCGTCGGCGGCCTCCGCGGCGAAACGCCAGGCGGCTTGACCTGGGACGTCTCGGGTCGCTTCGGTCGGAACCTCATTCAGTATACGCTCGAAAACACGGTGAACCCGTCGCTCGGCAATATGAGCCCGACGTCATTCCGTCCGGGCGATCTGAAGAACGAAGAGATCCAGTTCCAAGCCGACTTCTCGAAAGAGTACACGGTCGACTCGTTTGCTTCACCGCTCTTGATGGCATTCGGTCTTAGCTATCTCGACGAGTCCTATGAAGTCGTTGGCGGTGAGACTTCGTCGTTCGAAGCTGGTCCATTCGCCTCGCAGGATCCGTTTGGTTTCTGTGACGGTAGCGGGATGGGCGCGACGCTGACGGCGGCTGGCATTGCTGCGAACGCCGGCCTTTCGGCAGCGGATCAAATCGATTGTACCAACGAAGACGATGCCGCATTCACAGTGGTTGGCGTTGGTTCCAACGGTTTCCCCGGCTACTCACCTGAGTTCTCTGAGGAATATATCCGCGACTCGATCGCGGCCTATATCGACTTCTCAGCAGACGTGACCGAGCCTTGGTTCGTCCAGCTCGCTGGCCGTATCGAGAACTATTCCGACTTCGGCACGGAAATCACGGGTAAGTTCGCGACGCAATACGACCTCCTCGACACACTGAGCATTCGGGGCTCTGTCAGCACGGGCTTCCGCGCACCGACCCCAGGCCAGCAAGGCACGACCAACGTGTCGACGCGTTTGCCGAATGGCTTCCCGGTAGCAACGGGTCTTTTCCCGGCTTCCAGCCCGGTCTCCCGTGCCCTGGGTGCCGATCCGCTCCAGCCTGAAACATCCATCAACTACACCGCAGGTCTCGTTGGCGAGCTCTTCGGTATCGACTACACAATCGACTTCTATCGGATCGAAATCGATGATCGCACCTATGCGATCTCAACTCTCGATGTTATCGCCACTGAACCGGATCCTGCAGACTTTGATCTGACAGACCCGGATGAGGTCGAAGACTTGGCAGATGCTCAAGCTGCCTACGCTAACTTCCTCGCGCTCGATGGCGCAGGCGTCGCAGGCGCTGAGTCGATCGGCGGCGTGTTCTACTTCCAGAACGCCTTTGACACGACGACGCAAGGTGTCGACGTGGTCCTGACCAAAGACGTCGATTTCGGTGCCATCGGTACGACTGATTTCTTGGTCTCAATGAACTACAACGAAACCGAGCTTTCAGGCGGCGATATCAGCGTGCTGAACGCAGAAGAGCAGTTCGACTTCGAAGAAGCCGATCCAAACTTCCGTGCGATTGTCCAAGCCACGCACAATATCGGCGACTTCACCGTCGTCGGTCGTGCAAACGTCTGGGGTCCTTACGAGAACTCAGACAATGGTGGCGCAACAGGGCTGATCCAAGAGTTCGATACGGATGCACAGTTCGATCTCGAGGTGAATTATCGGGTCACTGATAACTACACCTTCGCGATTGGGGCACGGAACATCTTCGATCAATATCCAGACGAAGCGGACGATGCCATTGGCGACAGCTGCTGCGGCCGGATCTATCGCTCTGACTCGATTGTCCCATGGCAAGGTGGTTTCTACTACGCTCGCGTGACGGCAGAGTTCTAATCACACCACTCTGGAGAGAGACGGCAAGCAAACCCCGGGCTTCGGCCCGGGGTTTTTTGTTTCCTCGCTGCCGCCAACGTTTCCCTTGAAACAGTTCAAAACAGTTCAAGTGATGATCAACGCCAGAAAACCCTAGCGCTTTATGCTGCAACGCAGCGTGGCGAGGTCGAAATGTGCTTTTGCCGCAACGCCGCTACCCAAATTTTTTTGCAGTGCATAATTTATTAGCAGAAACCTCGCGCTACCGGGTTGTCACATAACTGAAAATCATATTGAATTTTCATGACAGGGCAAAAAAGCGTGTAGCTATACAATTTTTGTTTTTCGGAAACGCGAATTTGATCACAGAGGGGTGGCCAATGTTCAATACAGGTAAGAAATACCGCGTACTAGTAAGCTCGAGTATTGCCGCAATCACTTGCGGTTTAGGCGTCTCGAACGCTCAACCGGCTTTCGAGGAAGGCGACGCGATCTTCGTCACGGGTTCTCGCGGTCAGCCGCGGGCGCTGAAAGACTCGGCAGTTCCCATCGACATCATCGGTGCTGACGAACTTGAGAATGTGTCGTTCACCGACACCAACGAAATCATCCAGACTCTTGTCCCTTCGTTCACCGTTCCGCGGACGGGTGGCGACGGTGCAAACTTCATCCGCCAATCGGCCTTGCGTGGTCTGCCGACGGACAAGACGCTGATCCTCGTCAACTCCAAACGCCGGCACCGTGCGGCACTGGTGCCAACGGGTGGTTCTGGTTCTCAGGGGCCTGACCTTTCCACGATCCCAGG
>CAYFHK010000025.1:0-27815 GCA_964342585.1 uncultured Caulobacterales bacterium
GCGAGACGTTGGTGCCGTCTCGCGCTTTTTTGTGACAATTGTTCAAAAAAGAATGGCGGCCGAAGCCGCCATTCCATTCGCGCCCTTAGACGTGAAGTGTATCGTGCCTTAGAAGCCGCAATTGTTGCGCTGTTCGGAAACGTTGAACTGAGCCGAATAGTTGGTCGGGCACAGGAACGGCTCGAAACGCGTATCTTTGTCGATGAAGCGCTTCATCCATGAGACGCCGATTTTGCCGAGCAGGTCTTCATCAGAGTTGCCGGTATTGGCGCAGAAGTGATCGCCGTTGTTAATCTCAACATAGAGTTTCGGAGTCGAGTTCGGCACGTCGAACCAGAATGGGCTAACATTCGTAGCAACCGGTGCGACCGCATCGAGTTCACACGCGATAAAGAACGTCGCCGCATCAACGTTTTCGAAATCATTGAACCCAGCATAATATGGAGCTTGCGGAATGATCGCCCGAACTTCCCCACGACGCGTTGACAGCTCGAGGGAGCCACCACCGCCCATCGACCAGCCGACAGCACCGAGACGGTTGGGATCGACAAGACCAAAGAGCGGATCAGACCCGGATTCACTCCGATCAATGACGTAATCGAGCGCTGCGCCCAACTGCGTCGCACGGCTGTCAGGCTGGTCGAAGCCGCTATTGGTATCGATCGTGATGACCACAAAGCCCCAAGAGGCAAGCCGCTGCCCCCACCAAATGATGCTGCTCTCTTCAGAAACAAACCCAGGAACGACCGCGATCAAGCCCATATCGCCCCCGGCATTCGTCGGGTAGAAAATGGTGCCGCCACCGAAACCGGACACGAAACTCGACACGTTGATCGTGTTGACGTTGTATGGCCCATTATCTTGCTCAAGGGCAAAAGCGGTTGGGTTCGGACCGCGCGTTACAGCCGAGAAATTGCCATTGGCACCGCCGCCGGTGATCCCACCGCCGCCGCCGCCGCCGCCGCCGGACGAAGCGAGAGCGGGCGAAGCCGCTGCGGCACACAGAACACTCAAACCACCCAAGAGTGCGGACTTACTGAAAACTGACTTAATGGACACCATTGTCCTCCCTGACATTTCTTCTTGGCCGTTATCTCGACCGTTGCGTCCGGCGCCCTCCAAGCAGGCAACCTCACCAGACAGTCGCGACCATTTGACAAATATACGGAACTGTCAACTGGTGCGGCCGTCGATCGAGGCGTTGAGGAGACAGATTCCAGAGCCGGCGGTTTCGCCTCTCAACCCTGTCGCTTCACGAGAGCGGTATCGGCGCGCGCTGAAAAGCGTTCAAAACCTCGATATTTGCGATCGGAAAGCGTTAGTTTGGCAAATGAATTCGCGGTCGCGTTAAGCACGTTGGAATTGAAAAAATTTTTTTCGAATTCGATCTTTTTTTGATCGAATGACCCGCTTTGAGGTGCAGCGAACGCCCAAAATTGACCTTTTTGATGTTTTTCAGGCGAGCGCCACCGTCGCGAATCGCAATGCTGCTGGTGCGAAAGACAGGCCACCTTATTGGGAAATTTGAGTTACTGATGCTCTGGATGGCCAAAGTCGGCCTCGATCCACCGTGCCAGCCATAGATCATGCGCGGCGTTTTCGACGGCATGGGAACCTTTGCCCACCCACACCGCGTTTCTAGAGTACGCAGTTTTGAAACAGGAGGGTGTAATGGCGCTTTTCAAGAACGATAATACCAGCGATACGGCGGATCAACGAGACTTTATCGTGTCAGACTCTGAAACAGGTCCAACCCATTCGGGCGCTGTGAAACGTAATACAGAGGAGATTCGACAAGGTCATACGGGTGACCATGTTCGCTACATTTTGATGGTTTCAACGGCCATCGCCGTTGCCGTCCTATTCTCGATCTATTTCGTCTTTATCGCGTAACGAAAGTCTTCGCGAGCAAAATTGAATGTGGCTTACGCCGACCGCGCTACGCTGTGGTCGGCGTTTCTGCCCAGCCTAGAGCAACGTAGAATGTCACGAAGGATGAGGCGAGATCCGCCTCCGAATTCACAAATGCTTCTCGACTAGCAATAAGCTGACGTTGCGCATCGAGAACGTCGATGAGCGTCGCCAGACCTTCTGTATACAATGCCTGCAACTGATCAAAAGCGCGCTCACTCGCTGTAACCGCCTCCGCAAGAGCTGTCTGCCGCTGGCGCGCGCCGTCCAACCCTTCCAATGCATTCTCAACATCGGCGAGTGCGCGAACGAGTGTCTCCTCGTATGCAAACAGGGCCGCATTAGCGCCTGCGCGCGCTGACTGGACCTCTGCTCGGCGCCTTCCTGCATCAAAAAGAGGAATGTCGATCAGCGCAGAAACATTTGCCACTGCAGTTTCTGCGATCGGGTCTCCGCTCGCCAAATCGACTTGAATTTGTCCTGGTAAAGATAATGACGGATAGAGGTCTGCAAGCTCCACCCCGATTTGCGCCGTCGCGCTTGCCAGACGCGCCTCAGCAGCCTGAACATCTGGCCGCATACGAATCATATTCGCCGGCAAAACAAGGCTTGGTCCACCAGTGTAATCCGGAATATTGCCGGCTTGGTCCGCATCAATTTGCGTTTCGCCAGGGGCTTCGCCGATCAAAATCGCCAAAGAGTAGAGCGCGGCGGCGCGAGAGGCTTCAAGCGGCCCGCGTTGGGCCTGCGTTCGCGAGAGGTCCGCTGACGCCCGCTGAACATCCAAATCCGCTGCGAGCCCGGCTTCTGCGCGCAGCGATACAATCTCCAGCGTGCGTCGCTGCAGATCGAGCGACGTATCGAGGAGCGTGAGGCGTGCATCGGTGCGGCGAAGTTCGATGTACGTCGCTGCAATTGCAGACGCAGTTAGGCGTTTTAATTCCTGCAGATCATAACTTGCTGCGAGCGCCGCGGCTCTTGCGGCCTCAACGCTGCGACGACCGCCGCCAAACACATCTGGGACGAAGGCCAGAACGCCGCCGCCCGTCACGCTTTCCGTATCTAGGCTATCTGGCTGCGCGTCACTCAGCCCGCGCCGCAGTTGTCCATCGACAGCGCCATCGACGCGGGGAAAAAGATCAGATCGCTGCGCAACCACCGCCTGCCGAGCTTGACTGAGCCGCGCGATCGCCTGACGCACATCAAAATTCTCCTCGAGCGCCTTGTCGATCAATTGACTGAGCGTAGGGTCATCAAATCCGTCCCACCACTGTTCAAAAGCGACTTCACCTTCAGGGATCGCGACATTGGCGATGTAGGTCTCGCGCACTTCATAGTCAGGCGACACAAAATTTGGCCCAACGGCACATCCGGTCATGGGGCTTGAAACCAACAGCCCGATACAAACACGCCTTACCCGTCTCATTCAGCTGGCACCTTTGCCGCTGCGGCAATCTCTTCTGCGAGCTGCGTTTCATTGACCCCGCGGCCGCTGCCGAAGCGCGAAATGCCGAGGTAGATCACCGGCGTGAGGAACAATGTGAACAGCCCAGCAAAGCCAAGTCCGCCGAACACGATCCAGCCAATTGACGCTCGCGCCTCTGCCCCAGCTCCGCTGGAGATGATCAGCGGGATCGCCCCAAACACTGTCGAGATCAGGGTCATGACAATCGGCCGCAAACGGACCGACGCCGCCTCAGCGACAGCATCGCGAACGGATTTTCCTTCTGCCCGCAGCTGATCAGCAAATTCAACAACCAAAATGCCGTTCTTCGCCATCAAGCCGATCAACAAAACGAGGCCGATTTGCGAGAAAATATTGATGGAGATGCCCGTCAGCATCAGCGCATAAATCGCGGCCGCCAGTCCGAAGGGCACCGTGAGCAAAACGACAAGCGCACTGGTCAGGCTTTCAAATTGCGCGACGAGAACGAGGAAAACGATTACCAGGGCGAAGCCATAAGTGATTAGCAGCTCGCGTGAAGTCTCTTGCAAGGTGGCCGCCTCGCCCTGCAATAAGAGGTCGATATCGTCGGCGACAACTTCGTCTGCCAGCCGACGAATTTCGTTCACCGCGTCCTCTAGTGCGACGCCAGCGGCAACGTCTGCTTCCACATCTATGGCGCGACGCTGCTCCGTTCGGTCAAGCTCGGCCGCAACACCCTCTTCCACAATGCGCGTCACACTCGACAGCGGCACCAAGGCGCCTGTCGACGACCGCACGAACAAATTGCGCAAATCCGAAGGGTCCGTCACAGCGCCGGTTTCGGCTTGCAAGAGAATGGGGATCGCTTGGTCATCGACGTTCAGATCAACGACCTCTTCGCCGCCCACCATGGCGCGCAGCGTGATCGAGAGCTCTGACAGAGGTACGCGCAAATCGGCCGCACGCTGACGGTCAATCTGGATTGAAACTTGCGGCTGGGTCGGTTGATATGAGATTTCCGCGTTGGACAGAATCGTCGATTGACCGTCGATGGCTGCCGCCAGGCTCTTCGCGCTTTCAAAAATATAGCTGTAATCGCCACCGGTGAGAGCCACGTTGAGGCCTGACCGGCGACCACGACCGACGTCGAGGCTTCCCCGCCCGAACACGCTGACGCGCGCCCCAGGAATCTGGTTCATTGGCCCACGGAGCGCCGCAATCACCTCGTTTTGGCTGATGTCACGCTCCTCCCAGGGGGCGAGCGTTGCGGTGATGTAGGTTCGGTTCGGGTCGTAACGGCCCACAATCGTGAAGAGTGATTCAATGGTGCCATCGTCGAGATAGGGCTGAAGCACCGCTTCTATCTGATCGGTTTGCCGCTCCATATATTCGAGGCCCACACCATCAGGCCCCGTGGCAAAGACGAAAAAGACGCCGCGATCCTCCGGCGGCACCAACTCTTGATCGAGGAGCGTGTAAACAAATCCAGCGCCCGCCGCTGCAGCAAGGCAGACGCCAACCGTGACGAAGGGCCGTTTGAGACAGACCCCCAGCATATTGTCATATCGGCGTTGCACCGACGCCCCGAACCGGGCGAGCGGCCCTGGCAATTCGCCGCCGGTGATGTCGACGCGCGAGGCCAGCGCCGGCACAAGCGACACCGCAACAAACGACGAGATCACAACGGCGAGCGCGAGAACGAAACCGAACTCGCGGAACAATCGTCCGGCCTCAGACGGCAGGAAAGAGATCGGGATAAAGACCGAGACAAGCACGGCCGTCGTGGCAACCACCGCGAAGAAGACTTGGCGCGTGCCCAGCACTGCGGCTGCTTTCGGACCCATGCCTTCGCGACGCCGACGCTGGATGTTTTCGAGCACCACGATCGCGTCATCGACAATAAGACCCGTCGCCAAAACGAGCGCAAGCAGCGTCAGCAAGTTTACGGAAAAGCCAAGGACGTAAATGCCGGCAAGCGTGCCGATCAGCGCCACAGGGATCGCCGTGCTCGGGATCAACGTCGCCTTTCCTGAGATAAAGAAAACGAAGATCGTCAGCACAACGATCGTCACAGTGACGAAAAGGCTCGTCACCACTTCCCGCACAGAGCCGCGGATGAACACCGCGTCATCGCGCGTCACGCGAATGTCGATATTCTCAAAACGCTCATCAAGCCGCTCAACAACCCGCTTTACCTCATCGGAGATTTGGATCGTGTTCGAGCGGGCCTGGCGCACAACGCCGAGACCGATAATCGGGGCGCCATCAAGCCGAACGAAGTTCTGCGCATCCGCAGGCGAGAAATAGGCTTCTGCCACATCGCCCACTTTGATTTCGTCGCGGATGACGACTTCTTTGATGCGCTCCGGCGTGGCGGCGGTTGCTTCTGCACGCACGAGCAATTGCTGATCACTCGACAGGAAGCTGCCGACCGGCACGTCAAAAGGCGCCTGGGATAGCGCGTCGGCCACATCGGACACGGTGAGACCGAACCGACTAAGGCGCAGCGGGTTCAGCACCACGCGCAATTGCCGCTCTCGCGCGCCAAATTGGTTGACTGCCGCCACGCCTTCCACTGCCAAGATTTCAGGCACGATATCGTTGTCGATGATCCGTGTGAGTTCCATCTCATCATAGGCGGCGGCGACTACCGCCAGTTCCAAAATCGGGTTGGCGTCCTCGTCGGCTTTGGTCACGTTGAGCTGTTCGACGCGATCGGGCAGCTGGCGTTGTACGCGGCTTACCGCCTCGCGCACATCATTCGCGGCGGTATCGAGATTTACGCCAGGATTGAATTCGATCCGGACACGGGAATTGTTCTCCTCAGAGGCGGAGGAGATTTCGCGAACGCCTTGCACGCGTGCCGCGGCTCCCTCGATCACACTTGTGACTTCTGCATCGATGGTTTCTGGCGCCCCGCCCGGCAACACGGCGCGCACCGAGACAATAGGTCGGTCGACATCGGGCAGCTCTCGCACCTCAACGCCGAAGAGCGCGGCAAGACCACCAATCACAATCAAAACGTTCAGGACCGCGACCAGAAGCGGTCGCTTTACTGCAAGAGCAGGCAGGCCACGGGCTTCCTCGCTCATTGCGCCGCCTGTGCGTCTGCCCCGCCAGCGGATGTCGGACGGCGCTGGGTCTGAGGCTCTGGAGTATTGGACCGTTCGAACTGCACGGGCATGTCATCGCGCACTTTCTGCACGCCTTCCGCGATAATCAGATCCCCTTCTTCGAGGGGCGCATTCACCAGCACAAAGCCTTCTCGCCGAGAGACGAGCGCCACACGAACCCGCTTCGCTTTTTGATCCTCAACCGCCCACAGATAGGCGCCATCGCTGCCCCAAACGATAGCTGCTTCAGGCACCAGCGGATACGCATCCCCGGGCACATCAAAGGCCACCGCGAAGCTCATCCCCGGGCGCCATCGATCAGACGAATTGTCGATTGCTGCACGGGCTGTGAAAGCCCGGCTCTGCGGATTGATCCGGCTATCAAGGCCGATCAATTCACCATCGACCTCCGCCTCGTCGCCCGCTGAAAAAGAACGCATACCGATCGTGTCGCCGATTTGCATGGCACCGAAGACGTCTTCAGGCACGGCAAAGTCGATATAGAGGACACGACGGTCATCAAGTTGGGTAATGGCAAGGTCGGGAGAAACCCGTGCGCCGGGGTCGACGGCGCTGAGACCCAAATACCCTGCAAACGGCGCCCGCACGGTGCGGTCTTCCAGGGCGAGTTCGGATTGCTGCAGCCGGATCTTCGCGGCTTCTAACGCGGTCCGGGCCTCATCGATCGCGCTGTCTGACACGGCGCCTGTGTCTTCAATGCGCCGATACCGATCGAGAAGCTGTTGCGCCTCCCGCACCGCGACCCGCGCCAAATTCACGGCAAGTTTTTCGTCCTCGGCGTCCAGCTCGACGAGCGCTTTGCCCGCCTCGACAAAATCGCCCGCCTCGAAGCGCACGGCGTTGACGCGGCCATTCACTTCCGGCGTCACGGTGGTCGCCAATCGCGCCCGGGCGGTGCCAACCACCTCAACTTTTCGGGCATCGCGCGCGAAGGTAATTTCATGGGGCACAATACGCGCTGCCGGGGGCCCGGCGCGCCCAGGACCTGACGCGCCCGTATCGGCATCGCCGCACGCGCTTAACCCGAATGTCACAGCAAGACTGATCGCTGCGAAAAGGCCCGTCGATAAGGGTCTCATTGCTTCTTCACCTGCTCGCGCCCCCAGAAAATGCATCCCGTACCCTTAGATAGCGCAGCTTGCTTAATGGCACCTAAGGCGCGTACAGTCGGGCGCTTTGACGCAGCCTATTCTCAGGCGCGACATCTCCCTGACGCGAGTTAAATCTCTCTCACGCAACAAGCTAGCATTCTTTTTTGCGGCGCAAACAGGTGCGTTTTGCGCGCTGCGCGCATCAGTGCCTTTAGTTGCAGCTGGAACCGGCCTTTTGTACCGTGTCCGCCAAAACACTCCTTCGAACTCAAGGATTTTCCATGAAAAATCTCATGTTGTCGGCCGCGCTTGGGCTGGGATTGGTCGCCTGTGGCGGCGCATCGGACCCCGCAACCAGCGACGCGCCAACCGATATAGCAACGGCCGATATCGCGCCCGAAGACGTGACCCTGCCCCCCATCACGGCCGAAGAAATCGACCGATATATGCAGGTTCTCGCCTCAGACGAATTTGAAGGCCGCGCACCAGCGACCGCGGGAGGGCGCAAAACGCGCGCCTATCTCATCGAACAGATGCAAGAGATCGGGCTCCTACCCGCCAATGGGGACAGCTATGAGCAGGCCGTGGGGCTGGTTGAACAAACGCTCCTGCCCAACCGGTCATCGCTGACGCTTTCCATGCCCGACGCCACGACGAGACCGCTGACCTTTGGCGCGGAGACGGTTTTCTGGTCGAAGCAAGTCAAAGAAGAAATCTCCTTCGACGATAGCGAGCTCGTTTACGTGGGTTTCGGGATCGTCGCGCCCGAATATGGCTGGGACGACTATGCAGGCGTCGACGTCACCGACAAAACGGTGGTCATTCTGGTGAACGATCCCGGCTTCTATCTCGAAGACGAAGCCTTCACCGGCAAAGCGATGACCTATTACGGTCGTTGGACATACAAATACGAAGAAGCCGCACGCCAAGGCGCAGCGGGCGCGATCATCGTCCACGAAACAGACCCTGCCGCCTATGGCTGGGGTGTCGTTGAGGGGTCGTGGTCAGGCCCGCAACTTGACCTGCAGCGGGCCAATGACGGTGCGGATCGAACCGAGCTTGAGGGCTGGATCACCTTAGACGTGGCAAACGAGCTCTTCGCTGCGGCCGGTATGGATTACGCAGCAGAAAAGCAAGCGGCCCTGTCAGGCACTTTTCAGGCGAAACCCATGGCGGGCATCACCGCCAGCGCCGAGCTGAAAAATGTCATCAACCGCAGCGAGTCCGCCAACGTGGCGGGCGTGTTGAAGGGCACAAAATCACCTGACGATTTCGTCCTTTACATGGCTCACTGGGACCATTTGGGGAAAAGCTTCGCGGCGATTGGCGGCGGGGATGGGTCAGGCGATACGATCAATAATGGCGCCGTCGATAACGCAACCGGCACGGCGGGCCTCCTCGCCATCGCCGACAGCTTCGCCAAAGCAGACACCCCACCTGAGCGTTCGATGATTTTCGTGGCCGTCACCGCCGAGGAGTCGGGCCTTCTCGGGTCAGCTTATTTCGCTGAACGGCCTTTGGTGCCTTTCGAGCAGATCATCGGTGGCATCAATATGGATGCGCTGCGCCCCTCTTCGCCTTCCAAGGATATCACGGTCATCGGCTACGGGAAGTCAGAGCTGGAAGACGTGCTGACCGAAGTGGCCGAGAGCTACGGCAAGTATATCCGACCTGACCCCTCGCCGGAAAAAGGCTCATTCTACCGCTCAGATCACATCAGCTTGGCGAAGAAAGGCGTGCCGATGCTGTATGCCAGCAAGGGCATCGATTTGATTGAGGGCGGCGAAGAGGCCGGCCGCGCCTTCGCCGATGCCTACACCGCCGATCGCTACCACAAGCCTGCCGACAATTACGGCGAGGATTGGGACCTTCGCGGACTTGTCGAAACCTTCACCATTCTTCGCGATACCGGCAAGGAATTGGCATATAGCGACATCGTGCCGAACTGGTACGAGGGCGACGAGTTCAAAGCGCTGCGCGACGAACAACTCGCCCGTCGCTAGAGAGAAAAGAGGCGGCGTCACGTCAGGCGTGACGCCTGAGGGATCGCAAAATGTCGTACATCAAGCCGCATTCGGATGATGCGTTCTCGCTGGACACCGACGCAACGCTGAACCTTGGGAAAGAACTGCAAGAGGCACACCTCGCCGCCTCCCCCTTTCCGCACACGGTAATTGATGACTTCCTGCCGCAAGAGGTCATCGATTACTGCAAAGCGCATTTCCCCTCCTCCATCGGGCGTGAAGGCGAGAGCTTCGATCGCAATCAGGAGCGGTACAAATCGAGCTTCAGTCCCGACGAGCTCGAGCCGGCGCTTCGGCGCCTTTTTTACACCTTTAATTCGCGCCCCTTCGTGCGGATCATCGAGAATATAACGGGCATCAAGGGGTTGATCCCCGACCCCTATTTTATGGGGGGCGGTTTTCATGAAATCCGTACCGGCGGGCATCTTTCCGTGCACGTTGACTTCAACCATCACAAGCCGATGGACCTGGAGCGCCGCGTCAATCTGTTGATCTATCTCAACGATGATTGGCAAGCGGACTATGGCGGCCAGTTGGAGCTGTGGAACGAGGATATGTCGGCGTGCAAACAATCGATTGTGCCGATTGCGAACCGCGCCGCCCTCTTCACGTTGTCAGAGACCAGCTATCACGGCAACCCACAGCCGGTCGCTCACCCTGACGGTGTCAGCCGAAAATCAATCGCGCTTTATTACTACACCGCGACCTGGGACGAGACCCGCCGTGCCCTGACGACACAATTCAAACCGCGCAAGGGCACAGCGGATAAAGTCGACTGGTCCATCAAGACCGATCAAATCCTACAAGAATATCTGCCGCCCTTCATTGCGCGCAAAGCCATCAATCTGCATCACAAGCTGGCGAAGCGCTAAAGTGAAAAGGCATGAGGCGATGGAGGCCGGCCCATGCGAAGCGACCTTGTGATCCGACCACTGGGACAACAAGATCGCGCGCTCATCCTCTCAAGCAACGCTTTTGATGGCCCAGCGCATAAGTCGAACACAGACGACTTCCTGAAGGATCTCCGGCACCTGATTGTGGGTGCGATCATCGGCGATGAGCTGATCGGCTTTGCCAGCGGCGTTGTGCAGCTTCACCCCGATAAAACACCCACCCTGTTTGTGTCGGAAGTGGGGGTCAATGAATCCTATCAGAGAGAGGGGATCGCCACGCGTTTGGTAACAGCGCTCATCGACCTAGGGCGCGTCCAAGGCTGTGTTGGGGTCTGGGTGGCGACAGAAGACGACAATATCCCAGCGCGGCGTCTTTATGATCGGCTCGGAGGCCGAGAAACCCAAGGTATCGTCGTCTATGACTGGGGCGGCGTGATGGACGATGGCTAGGGACGAACTCTTTAACCTGCGACATTGGCGGTCGTTCGACACCTTGCCCTGCCCCGAGTGCTTCGCTAGCCGTTGATCGGTTAAAGGATGACGGAAAGACCACGCATGAACACGATGACCGGCGCCGATATGCCTGCTGCTCCCGACAAGGAAGTGTCTGCCCGCGAGGTGTTTGGCGTGCCGGTAGACATGAAAGTTCCGGCTTTTTCTGAGCCGAACGAATACGTGCCGCCGCGCGATGAGAGCTACCGCTTTGATCCCAAGACAACCCTCGCGATTCTTGCAGGGTTTACGCACAACCGCCGCGTGATGGTGCAGGGCTATCACGGCACCGGCAAATCCACCCACATCGAACAGGTCGCGGCGCGGCTGAATTGGCCATGCGTCCGCGTGAACCTCGACAGCCATGTCAGCCGGATCGACCTGATCGGCAAAGACGCCATCGTGGTTGAGGATGGCAAGCAGATCACGGCGTTTAAGGAAGGGATCCTGCCATGGGCCTTCCAGCGACCGGTCGCGATGGTTTTCGACGAATACGATGCGGGCCGTCCTGACGTGATGTTCGTTATCCAGCGCGTTTTGGAGGCTGAGGGTCGCCTCACCCTGCTCGATCAAAATAAAGTGCTGAATCCCAATCCGTATTTCCGCCTCTTCGCCACGACGAACACGATCGGCCTTGGCGATACAACCGGCCTCTATCACGGCACCCAGCAGATCAACCAAGGTCAGATGGACCGCTGGTCGATCGTCACGACACTGAATTATCTGCCTCATGACGAAGAAGTGGCCATTGTCGCGGCGAAACTGCCGAACTATCAGTCCGACGACGGACGGAAAAAACTCGATGCGATGGTGCGTGTCGCCGACATGACGCGGAACGCGCTGATCAATGGCGACATCTCGACCGTTATGTCACCCCGCACGGTGATCAACTGGGCGCAAAATGCGGAAATCTTCCAGGATGTCGGCTATGCGTTCCGGGTCACCTTCCTGAACAAGTGCGACGAGGTCGAGCGTCCGCTGGTGGCTGAGTTCTATCAGCGCGCTTTTGGTGAAGACCTCCCCGAAGCCGCGCATTTGCTCGAGATCGCTTAAGATTGCGGCCATAGACCGGCTGGCCCTATGAGGTCGCGGTCATGGCTGTGAAAACCGAAACGACCAACGCTGCTGATGCGCTGCGCACCGCGCGCCGCCTTGTGATCAAGGTCGGCTCTGCAACGGTGAGCGAAGCCTATGCGCCGCGCCGGTCGTGGCTTGCGTCTATCGGCGAAGACATCGCCGCCCTTCGCAAGCGGGGCGTAGATGTCGTTGTCGTCAGCTCCGGTGCCGTGGCGCTTGGCCGAGGGCGGCTTGGCCTCAAAGGCCCCCTTCGCCTGGAAGAGAAGCAGGCCGCGTCTTCTGCAGGGCAAACCCTACTCACCGAGGCCTGGCAAACCGCCCTGGCGCCGCACGACCTTACCGTCGCGCAGATCCTCCTCACCCTCGACGACACCGAAGACCGGCGGCGTTACTTGAACGCTCGGGCAACGCTTTCCGCCCTGCTCGATCTCGGCGCCGTGCCTCTCATCAATGAGAACGACACCATCGCGACCGCAGAGATTCGCTATGGCGACAATGACCGGCTGGCCGCGCATGTGGCGCAGCTGATCGGTGCGGATTTGTTGGTCATCTTATCCGACATCGATGGCCTTTATGCTACCGACCCGCGCGTTGAGCCCAGCGCACAGCATTTCAGCCACATCCCCCACATAACGCCCGACATTGAGGCGATGGCGGGCGCCGCAAATGCGTCTGCGGGGGTCGGCAGCGGCGGCATGGCCTCCAAGCTGGCCGCGGCGAAGCTAGCCACCGGCTCGGGCTGTGCCACCATCATCGCTTTAGGCAATGTCGACGCCCCGATGACGGCCATCGAAAACGGGGCGCGCGCGACCTTGTTCGCCGCGCAAGGTGAGGTTACCGGCGCGCGCAAACAGTGGATTGGTGGCCGTCTGGCGCCCAAGGGCGCCCTCACAGTCGATCAAGGCGCAGCAGCCGCTGTGCGCAAGGGCGCCAGCCTTTTGCCCGCCGGTGTCACTCAAATCAGCGGCGAATTTGCGCGTGGCGATGCTGTGACTATATCGGAGAGAGGAATGGGTGCGCCTTTCGCCCAAGGGCTCGTCACCTATGACGCAGATGATTTGCGCCGCATCGCCGGACGCAGATCGACAGATATTGAGGCCATGTTGGGCTATCGGCGGCGCCCCGCCGTCGTGGAAGCCAGCGACTTGGTCCTATTTTGAGGAGGTTTACGATGGACGGGATGGATCGCGACTTGTCGGTCGACAGCTACATGCAAGCCATGGGGGCGAAAGCGCGCGCCGCCGCCCGCCAAATGGGCACCGTGACCACGTCGGCGAAAAACAAAGCCCTCACCATCGCGGCCGATAAGATCGCTGCCGCCACGAACGACATTTTGGCGGTGAACGCAAAGGAAGTCGAAGCAGCCAAAGAGAAAGGCACCCAAGACTCTTTCATCGATCGGATGACGCTGACGGAGGACCGCATTGCTGGGATCTGCGATGCTTTGCGTGAAATCGCGGTGCTCAAAGACCCGATTGGCCACGTCATCTCATCTTGGGAGCGGCCGAACGGATTGAAATTTGAGCGTGTACGGACGCCTATCGGCGTGATCGCTGTGATCTATGAAAGCCGCCCGAACGTGACGGTCGACGCAGCCGCCATTGCTATGAAAGCAGGCAACGCGGTGATATTGCGCGGCGGTTCGGAATGCATCGAGACCGCCAATGCGCTGTTCGATTGTATGCGCGAAGGTTTTGTTGAGGCGGGTCTACCGGCCGATGCGGCCCAATTCGTTGAAACGACGGATCGCGCCGCCGTCGGCGCCATTCTCTCAGGGCTCGATGCGACGGTCGATCTCGTCATCCCCCGCGGCGGTAAGTCACTGGTCGGCCGTGTGCAGAGTGAAGCCCGTGTGCCGGTGTTGAGCCACCTCGATGGCATTTGCCACCTCTATGTCGACGGCGCGGCGGATCCGCAAAAGGCTGTCGAAATCGTGGTGAACGCAAAGATGCGTCGTACGGGTGTGTGCGGGGCCGCGGAGACTCTTTTGATCGACCGGGACGTGGCCAAAGATCTGTTCCCAAAAATCGCTGCGGGCCTGCGCGATGCCGGATGTGAAATCCGAGGAGACGATGCGATCCGTGCCATTGATAATGACGTGACGCCAGCGACAGAAGAAGATTGGATGACGGAATATTTGGCGCCGATTATCTCAGCTGCTGTGGTCGATGGCGTCGATGGCGCCGTCGCCCATATTGCGAAATATTCGTCTGGGCACACCGAGTCGATCATCACGGAAGATCAGGGCACCGCGGACGATTTCATCTCTCGGGTCGATAGCGCGATTGTCATGCACAATGCCTCGACACAATTTGCCGATGGCGGTGAATTCGGTCTTGGCGCGGAAATCGGCATTGCCACGGGCCGCCTCCACGCCCGCGGGCCGGTCGGTGTCGATGAGTTGACGACCTACAAGAACGTCGTTCGCGGCACGGGACAAACCCGGCCGTAACGGTTCATCGCAATTGACGCTGCGCGAGTTCGGCAAATTCACATAAGAACGGCCGGGTGTCGCGGGGGTCGATGATGTCTTCCACCAAAAAGGCCTCCGCAGACCGGAACGGCGACGTCACCTTTTCAAGACGTGCTTTAATTTCCGCCAATTCGGCAGCGGGGTCGGCCGATGCTTCGAGGTCTGATTTGTAAGCGACCTCGATACCGCCCGCCATTGGTAGCGAGCCCCAATCGCCTGACGGCCACGCGGCCCGATATTGGAACTTCGTGTGGTTCGACATGGCCGCCCCGGCGACGCCAAAAGCTTTGCGAACAATCACCGTCGCCCACGGCACACTGGCGGCGTAAACAGCATTGAGCGCCTCAACGCCGCGACGGATCGTGGCGGCTTTCTCCGCCTCCAAACCAATCATGAAGCCCGGATTGTCCACCAAATTGACCACGGGTAGCCGGAACAACTCTGCCAATTCGATAAAGCGCCGCACCTTCTCAGACGCATCGGCCGTCCACGATCCCCCAAGGAAGGTGGGATCATTCGCCAGAACCGCGACGGGCCAACCGTCAAGCCGCGCAAAACCCGTGATCGCCGCTCGCCCCCAGCGGCGGCCCATCTCAAAAACACTGCCGCGATCGAACACGGCCTCAAGAATCCGCCGCATATTGTACGCGGCGGCTTTATCATGCGGCACAATGCTCAAGAGCTTCTCATCACGGCGGCCCGGCGCATCACCTGTTTCGCGGCGCGGCGTCGTATCGCCGACGAAACTTGGCAGATATGACAAAAAGCGCCGTGCCAAGAGAAACGCGTCGTCTTCGCTCGCCGCCTCGTCATCAACGACGCCGTTTCTTGCGTGGATATCCGCACCGCCAAGCGCCTCTTTGTCGAGGTCCTCGCCCGTGCCAAGGCCGGAAACCACAGCGGGCCCGGCGGTGAAAACCTGGCTGAGCCCCCTGACCATGACGCTGTAATGACTGGCGACCGTTCGCGCCGCACCAAGGCCCGCCGTGGGCCCTAATGCCAATGAAACAACGGGTACTGTTTTTAAGTTCTTTGCAACATGATCCCAGCCCGGATTAAAGGGCACATAAGTCATCCCCGCGACTTCGAGCGATTTCACCGAGCCGCCCCCGCCCGTGCCGTCGATCATACGGATAAGCGGCAAGCGCAAATCATGCGCCATCTGTTCGGCTTGGATAAACTTTCGGTGGATTGCGGCATCAGCCGCCCCACCTCTCACCGTGAAATCATCAGCCGTGGCAACGACGGGCCGCGCCTCCACCATGCCGCGACCGAAGACAAAATTCGACGCGGCGAGACGCTCTAGATCGCCATCATCATTATACAGACCACGCCCAGCAAGCTTGCCAACCTCGCGGAAGCTTTCAGCGTCCAATAAACGCCGGATCCGCTCGCGCGCGTCGAGTTTGCCGCGTCCATGTTGCCGCGCCACCTTCTCTGCGCCGCCCATCTCCTCGGCGTCGCGCGCGCGGCGATCTCGTTCCTCGAGTTCACGTTCCCAGCTCATAGTCACCGCTTATCGGGATCAGCCATCTGGGAAAAGCGCAAAAACAGCGCGAAAGTGGCCGTGCGCGACCCGCTGGCCTATGGTGCGCGCCTTGGTTATTGAGGCTGTCTTTACTCAAGGAGACGCGTTTTGGCGGAATTCGACGTGCTGATTGTTGGCGGCGGACATGCGGGCGCCCAAGTGGCAGCTGGCCTTCGGCAGCAAAAATTCGCGGGGTCGATTGCGCTCATCTCTGATGAGTCGGTCCCGCCATATGAGCGCCCCCCACTCTCAAAGGAATATTTCGCAGGCGAGAAGGACTTCGATCGGATCTTGCTCCGGCCCGATGGTTTTTGGGAAGCACAAGGCATCGACCTCCTGCTCAATACGCGGGTCGAACGCGTCGATTCGAAGGCCAAAACGATCAAAACCGCCGATGATATAGAGCTAAGCTTTGGGCGCCTCGTCTGGGCAACTGGTGGATCCGCCCGAAGATTACCCGTCCCTGGTGGCGACTTCGAGAATGTGCTCTGCATACGCACAAAGAAGGATGCCGATTCCCTGAAAGCAGCGGCGTCAACAGCGGCGAATGTGGTTGTCATCGGCGGCGGCTATATCGGGCTCGAAGCGGCGGCGGTGCTAACAAAGCTCAGGAAAAAGGTCACCGTGATCGAGACGCAAGATCGGCTTCTCTCCCGCGTGGCCGGTGCCGAGATTGCTAAATTTTACCGTGACTATCATGAGGCCAAGGGCGTGACCTTTCGCTTCACCACGCAGGTTTCCGCCATCGAAGGCGATAATCTAGCGAGCGGCGTCAGGCTGGCCACCGGTGAAGTCTTGCCCGCGGAGTTGGTGGTCGTCGGCATCGGGATCATTCCGAGTGTAGGGCCGCTGCTTGACGCCGGTGCATCTGGGGGCAACGGCGTTGACATCGATGCGTTTGGTCAAACGTCTCTCCCAGACATCTATTCTATTGGAGATTGCGCGGCGCATGAGAACGCCTTCGCTCAAGGCAAATGGATCCGGCTCGAATCTGTTCAGAATGCGAACGATATGGGCCGCACGGTCGTGAAGCATCTCTCGGGTCGCCAGGATCCCTACAATGCGGTGCCGTGGTTTTGGTCTGACCAATATGACCTCAAGCTTCAAACGGTCGGTCTGTCGCTCGACTATGACCAAACCGTCCTGCGCGGCAATCCTGATGAAGCCACCTTTGCTGTGGCTTACCTTAGGAAAGGCCGCGTCATCGCACTCGACTGCGTCAACAGCCCCGCCGACTATGCGCAAGGCAGGGTGCTCATCGCCACAGATGTCCACCCGGACATTGGGGCGCTCGCGGACCCGGCCGTCCCCCTAAAGAGCTTTCTGACTTGAGATAAACCAGCAGGCCGAAGCCGGACCGTAGCGGCGTTTGCCCTCAGCTATTTGCTGAGGGACATCGCGGGCGCCGCAGCCGTATTCGGTAGCAGCTGATCGATCATGGCACGGATCGCATCGATGTCGGAAAAGGCTTCCGAGAGCTCCGGCATGCCAATCAATACATTGGCGAAAACGTGGCTTGCTGGCGGGCATGTCACCCCTGTGCCTGCAAGGGCCTTCACCGTCCGTTCGCACGCCACCTGCGGGCGGCTCAACACTTGCTCGACAAAGCTCACTTCCGTTGGCCGATCTGGATCGCCGAGAGCGTCGAGGGCAGAGAACATCGGATGCGTTGGATCGGTCGCTGCATCGACACGGATTCGCGCCAACCATTTATCCATCGCGAGCACCTCCACCGGTGCTGGTGAGAACGGTACCATCGCTTTCAATTCGTCCGGGGTTACCGGATTTGGATTGGTGAGATGATAGATCCCAGTCAGGTTCAGAAGACGACGGGGAACCTCCACGATCGCTGCTGCCACATATTCCGGCGGGACATAATCAACCGGCTGTTGTAAATCAGGCGCGGCCAGTGCCCTTAGGCAGGCCTGTGCCAATCGACCAGCAAGGTCCTGGCTCACACCGTGACCAATGACGTGGCCAACCCGGAGGTTGACCGCCTGCACCCCTGCTTCTTGTGCGAGGTCGACCATTTTTTCGCCAGCCCATTTCGTCTGGGTATAGCCATTCGGCAACAGGCCGGGATCCGTCGGCGAATCCGTTTCAGTGATAACCGGCTTTTCGGACAATTCGCGCGTATCGAGAAGGCCAACTGTTGAAATGACCACAACCGGCTTTGCACGCTGGTGTCCCGCCAGATGCAAGATGGTCCGCGTCCCATCCACATTCGGTCCGCGCATTTCTTCATAAGTCTGCGTCAAATGCACAGATGCGCCGTTGTGATAAACGATATCAACCGCTTCACATAACTCAGCATACCGCGCGTCACTTAGACCGAACTGGGCACTCGCCAGATCGCCTGCCTCAATAACGACACGCTCGCGCAAACCCGTAGATGGCAGATCAAACCGAGTGAGGTTGTCTTCGAGGCGACGATAACCCGCCTCAGTATCTTCAGCCCGCACCAAGCAATGAATGGTGGCTTTCGTCCGCGAAATCAGCTCTCTGACCAAATACGCACCGATAAATCCAGTGGCGCCCGTGAGAAAGACACGCGAAGGCTCTGCGGCCTCTGCAGGTTTCACCCGGCTCTCGCGAACCGCCGTTCCCTCGAGAAGATAGATATCCTGATGGATCACTGAGGCGATGCGCTCGCTGTGCTTCCGGCGCAACAATCCGATGGGATCTTCTGCCCCCAAAGCTTCAGCCATCAAGGCCGAAATTTCAGACAACGGCGCTGTGATCGGCAAGACATTGGCCGGGATAGCAAGGCCAAACCGCTCTTGAAGCTTACTTGCCAGTCCAACGAGCTTTAGCGAATCGAGGCCCAACCCTGGCATTGTATCTTCGGGATCAATGAAGTCCGGATCAAGATCAAGCACCGCCCCAATCTCTTCGAGGAAGATAGCTTCGATATTTGTATACCGCATTTCGGCATCCTGTTGGCGCCAAGCCGCGAGCACATCGCGCCCCGTGGTTTCGTTTTGCGTTTGATCAACCATTTATGCGTACTCCCACAGATGCGCATAGGATTGCGCGACATTGCCCTGATGATCAGAAATCAGAGCCGAAAAATCCAAAGATACGTTGTGTACGAAGAGGGCGGCGACGGCTCGCAACCAAGCAGCATCAGCTGCCACACCTTTGACGTCTACTGGAACAGCCAGATGCGGCTTGTCCTTCAGCGTGGCAGAAATCCAATTTGTACAGTTGTTCCGCACCCCAATTTCAACAAAGATGCGCACACCGTCGTCATAAGCGCGCTCAATCAGTTTGGAAAAATCCATTTGTGATGTGAGCATATCCGCCAAGGCAGCCGCGGTTTCCGCTTTCGTTTGCTCAACGGGTTCAGACCGCGCTGCAGAGTAAAAATCGATCCCGGGCTTTGCTTCGACAGGGCTATCGCACAGGCTCTCGATGTCGTTCCGGACAAAAGCGGCCGGCGGAGAATGGATAGCGAGGTCGAACTCGAGTGGTAGGCTCATCACATCGTGCCGAGCCAGAAATTGTGCGCATGCAGCAGGATTTCCGCAGACGACGGCTTCGCTGGGCGAGTTGATCGATTGAACGAAAATATCGTCCCGCGTTTCAATATCGCTGAGCACCGCGCCAAGGTCACCGCGGACGTAGTAAGCGGCCCAAAGTGGATTTTTGACGCCAGGTGCTGCCTGCGGCGTGATCCCCTTATCTTGCCAGAACGCCTCGACAGATTTCATTTTGCCCGAAAGGCCCTCTGTCACCACCGGGTGCATCACCAGCTTTTCGAGGTCTTTCCACTCTGCCCACTGACCTGTTGCGACGCGCATCGCGGCCTCGCCAATACTAAAGCCAATCACAGCATCAGGTTTGAGCGACAGACAATCCGCCATGAGCCGATTGTGGAACACACTGATTGCGATGCCGACAAAAGCGAGATCTTCGATTCGTTGCGCCA
This sequence comes from uncultured Caulobacterales bacterium, assembly GCA_964342585.1. Taxonomy (GTDB): domain Bacteria; phylum Pseudomonadota; class Alphaproteobacteria; order Caulobacterales; family Parvularculaceae; genus Parvularcula. Next base: position 19,981 of record CAYFHK010000025.1, read on the forward strand.
AGCGTTCCGCGAAGCGCGCTTCATCGCTCGCGTTAAACCGCTTCATATCACGCGGGTAAATCAACTGTGTCCGGAGAAGATCATCTAGGCGATGTTCGAAGAAAGGTTCGATTTCGGTAATTGAGCGCGCGAAGGAGAGGGTCGCTTCCTGCGCAAGCCCGACATAGGCAGCCCCATTCCCTGGAAACACAAAGGCGACCTTGGCGTTTTCTTCAGCCGCCAGCGGCTCAGGTGCGAACACCGAGCCGTTGGGCGTCTTGATCATCTTCGACTCGGTTTCAGCCTTTTTCAGCCCACGACGCATAAAGTTGATTTCGCGCGTCAACTCCTGGGTCGTGCTGGCAATCAGCGCAGCCTTCACAGGTTTCTCCTGCCCCGCACAAGCGCGATGGAGACAATCGCGCGAGAGATCGGTGAGTGAGCCGCCAGACTCAAGCCCTTCCTCTAGGCGGCGGAGGTGAAACTCAATTCCTGCGCGATCGTCCGCGGCGAGCGGAAACAGGTGCGGGCGCCCAGGCGTAAGAAGGGTCTCGCTGATCGGCGCCACGCTTTTCCCCGCCTCAAGACAGATGAGTGCGGCCTGATTATTGTCAGCACGCAGCGCGATCGCGGCGCGGCGCTTCAACCGATCAGGTGTCGTGGTCCAATAAACAGCCGATGATGCAACGAAAAGCGAAGTCGCCTCTCTCAATGCCGCGGGTCCCGCTTCGGTCCACTGCGGCAGAGGCGGGATCATCGTTCGCTCTAGGCAGAGAACCGCCATGACGATACTCGCCAAATCGGCAGCTGCGCCAGCATCCCCTATCAGCGCACGAACGGCGCCGATACCGGTTTGCCGATCATCACCAGAAATTGCTTTCGTCGCAAGCGTTGTGTCTGGAATGAGAGAGTCGCGACGCCCGTCGAGCAGCAAAACGCCCACATCCGAAGGCTGCCACGTGGCTGCTTCCATCGCAGACTGAACAGCGGTCTGTACGCTCGCAGCAAGTCCCCCCTCGCCAACACCGATGGCAGAAAGAACTGCACGCTGACGGCTCGCGTCTTCATCGCGCGAGAGCACAATTGCCGAAGCCCCCTCCGACAACGGCGGCGCTTTTCCGCCCTTTTCAAACGCGGCCGAAAACCCGTCTTGTCCCGCAATCGCATTGCGATCCTTGAGCACATTCGCCGTCAGAAGGACCACAGCATCAGCAGCACGCGTTTCTAACAATTGATGGGCCTGCTGCATCGCAACCGAAACGGTCTGCGCCGCATGGATTTTGGGCGGACGTGGTAAGAAACCTTCCCAACTGAGGCAAATTTGGCGCTTTGCCTCATCGCCAGGAAGCGCCAGGAAAGTCTGATCAGTGCCCGGTTCAACGAATAAGACGACAACATCGCCCTCAGGCAGTCGCGCTTCTTCCAGCGCTTCGTGCAAAACAGCGGTCAACCCGGCATTGAGGCTTGCCGACGGGTCATCTTCTCCATCGACATCGAGGTAGCCAGCCACCTGATCGCCCGATCGGACACGTGCGGCGAAGCCCGCAAGGTCTGGCGTCTGCGCAAATTGGCAACCAAAGCCTGCGACAACAATATTACTCATAACGACTATGCCGTTTCCACACGAGCCTGGCGGGCGTCGCGCGTGACTTTGAGCGATATCGACTGATCCGGCGCCTGCCGATTAATCGCGATATTGCCGTCAAGTTGAATCTGAGAAGGATGAACCCGGAAGATCCGTGCGGCATGCTCCTTCTTCGCTGCGAGCTCTGTCACATCGCCGCCCTGAGGCAGGCTGTACGCAGTCTCGATAGTCAAAGGCAGCCAATTGGCCATCGCCACTCTTTGATCGGTGAGGACAGTCGCACTGCCATCGACCTGGCTGAACGAGACGCCTTCAATATACTCACGATCACGAAGGAATTGGCGACGAATAGGTTTCGGGTATCGATCCATCGGGCCTTCAGGCGCGGCAACAAAAACGAGGCGCACGACAGCCCACAGACTGTCTGGCCCATGAATATGAAACACGAGTGTTGGGAATCTAGCATTCCCGTCGACCCCATCGCCCCGGACCTCAACAAAGCCATCACCCGCCTGGGGCGTGGGACTGTAAAATGCGATCTCGGCGAGTTTCAGCGGCAGACAATTGCCAGACTCGACCTTCGCCCCCGTACACCATTCTTCCCAACGCCCATCAGCGGCGGAATGCAGGGCCGCGTCGAGCGCGATAGGATGGAGTGCGCTGACGGGCAGGCCATGTGCACCATTGAAGCGAAGACGTCCGCGCGCACCGCGCGTATTTGACATCAGCTCCGTCAGCAGTTGAAACGATGGTCCGTGGAAAAGATTCGCAGACTGATAAGGATTTGGCGACACGGTCGCGTCGGATAAGGGCGCGGGCATTGGCGGCGCTGCCGGGAATGCATCGGCGAATACCACATCCGCTTTTGCCACCGTTTCTTCCCGTGAGAGCTCTGCACGCGCCGCGCTGCGCCAAATGGAGAGACTGACCGATGCTGTGCCCTCGCCAGAGAATTCCACGTGGCGTTTGATCCGTATCGGACGATCCGTCACCACAAACCAGGTGCGGACAGACAAATTTCGGATGGCGACCACTTGTTTATCTGGGCACGCCGCTTGCGCCGAGGCGCACACGATGTCAGCAACGCCTGTCATGGGAATGACGCTTGCCCCATAATCTGGACAATGATCTTTCAACCATGGCGCCTTGGCCAAGTCAGCGTAGACATCTTCGCCGTCAATCCGCAGCCAATCAGACAAGGCGGCATCACCACGCTTGACCGTTTGTTGGGGCTCTGGAGCTGAAGCTAGCGGGCGAGCCGACTGCTCTTCCGCGACCGAAATGCCCGAAACACCCAAACCGCGCGCAACCGCCGCAAAATAACGTTCCTGCGACGCCCGCAGCGCTTGAATGAATTGTTGGTGCACACCGGAAGCCCGTTGCGCCGCGCGGTGAACAGGGCTCGACGCCTCGGGGGACGCGGGCCTGGTGAGGCCGGCACGGCGCGCGGTCGGCTTGTCGGCCGGCGCCTCTTCGATAGGCACAAAAGCACCATCATTTGCTGGCGGCGGCATGTGCGGCATCGTTGCCGATACAGGCGGCAATGACGGCGCAATGGGGAGAGACATACGCGATTTCGACATCTCGCCCTCTACTCGGCTGCGCGAACGTGAACCGCGGGCACAGCGATCGGACGGCATGGCGCCACTTCATCACCACCAAACCGGGCCACATTCCCCTCTTGCGTGGCGACGACTTCCACATCGCCAACATTCGGGTGATCCAGCGTATCGCAGAACAACCGGGCACCCGCTTCGAGCGAGATGAGCTCAATCGACGCTTCGCGCATGTGCCGTCCGAGTTCTGGCGAAACCATGCCGCCATCCCACGGCCCCCAATTGATCGAACGCACCAAGCAATCCGGTGCACGCCGATGCGCAAGGGTTTGTGCAACCTTGTTCAGCACTTCGTTCGCGGCGGAATAATCAGTCTGCCCGATATTCCCGAACTGAGCGGCAATTGACGAGAAGGTGACGATGAACCGGAGCGGATCATCGGCCGTGGCTTTCAACATCGTTTCCAGCCCGATTACCTTCGTCTCAAAGACACGGCTGAATTGTTCCGGCGTTTTGTCGACGATCAACTTGTCCGCCAGAACGCCTGCCGCGTGCACCATGCCGGTAATCGGGCCCCACTTCTCGCGGATTTCGTGAAGAACTGTGCCGACCGCCTCAGCGTCACAGATATCTGCTGCCGCGTAGACGACGTCAGAACCGGCGGCTTTAATGGCATTTAGGTGATCGCGGACCTCACGGTTGGCCATGATACGGCTCGCTTGCGATCCGATTTCAGCCGGTTTGAAGGCCTGACCCGACGCCTTCGCTTGTTCGATCAGCACACGTTTGACCGATGCTTCATCTTTGGCCGAAGCCAGCTCTGGCGCCTCTTCCGCAAGGCCGGTGCGGCCGATAATGACGAAGCGCGGCTGATGCCGTTTCGCGAGCGCCTCAAGGCATGTGGCCGTCACACCCCGCGCACCGCCCGACACGACGATCACGGAGTCTTTCGAGACCACAGGTTCGTCAACGTTGATTTGCGGTGCAATCGATGCAGCCGGGTGCAAAACCGGCACCCGGCGGACACCCGCATGGTCATACGCCACTTCGATGTCGCCTGTGCCGGTGAACAGCTCATCCGCGATGCGCTGCGCAACTGCCTGCGCGTCTTTGCCTTTCGCCGCGATATCAATGGCCTTCGCGTCAATATCCGTCCAGCATTTCTTCACGGTCTTTGTAATGCCGGCGAGACCACCTGCCCAAGCCAGATCACCTGGATCGCCAATAGCGCCGAGCGTCCCGCCCGTATCTTGGACGGTGACGAACGCGCTGCCGGATTGCATCAATCCGTTTGCTGCACGTTTTGCCGTCATGAAAGCGTCAAGGTGCAAGGCAGACGACGTTTTTGCGTCTGTTGCGCCGTCGAGACCGCGAAGGAAAATCACGCGATGGGCGTCCGACGCGGGTTCATCGGCAATCGAGACGCTAAAGCCTTTCTCTTTCAACAATGAAGAAAGCGCATCAGCAACCCCTGACTGATCGGGGACGATGGTGACGTCGCCCGACGCCGAAAAAGCTTTAAGCCCGTTGCCGCCGCTGCGGGCTTCGACCAGCCCCAACGCGAAGGCATCGAGCGGCTCGCTATCTTCGCTAACGGGCAGTGTCGAGACCTCGGCCGCTTTTGCGGGAGCTGCCGCTGGCGCTGCTCCCTCAAGAGCCGCATCCAGATAGGCGACGACATCGTCGATGCTTTGAAGGCTCGAAATTTCAGCCATGTCTGCGTCGTCGGTTTCAGGAACCGCGCCTGGGAGGGCCTCACGCAGCGCCACCAAAATTTCCATCCGCGCGATCGAATCGACACCGAGGTCAGCCTCGAGCTCCATCGACCCATCCAGCATTTCAGACGGATATCCAGTCTTTTCCGCAATGATCGACATCAGTGTATCCGCAATCTTTGTACGGTCGATCGTCGACGCTGATGATGATGCGGCTGAAGCGGGCGCTTCGGCCGCAGGAGCGGTCGGTGTTGCCGCTGGGGCACTGTCGGCCGGTGCATCGGCACCACCCATCCGACCCGCCAACTCCCGTAGGAAGGTCTCGACATCCGCGATCGTGGAGAGGCTGCCGATTTCTTCCGGACTCACCGAACTCTGGTCAAGACCACCCGGAACACGCTCACCGATGGCGGTGAAAATCTCGACACGGCTGATCGAGTCGATACCGAGATCGGCCTCTAGCTCCATTGTCGCGTCAAGCATTTCTGCCGGGTAACCCGTTTTTTCAGCGATCACATCAATCGCAGCGGCCGCCAATTCATCAGGATCGACTGCGGCACCCGCCGACTGTGCCGACGCAGCTTCGGCAGCTGCAGGTGCGCTGGGCGCTGACGCCGGCGTCTTAGATGCGGGCGCGTCGCCAGCAGACGTCGCCAATTCCCGGAGGAACTGCTCAACGTCGCCGATGGTTTGCAGCGCGGCGATATCTTCCTGGCTCACATTTTCAGGATCAATGCCGCCTGGCACGCGGTCGCCCAGGGCCGAGAAAATCTCAACACGGCGAATGGAATCGACGCCAAGATCGGCTTCCAGCTCCATGCCCGGATCGAGCATGTCCGCCGGGTATCCTGTTTGCTCAGCAATCACATCAATTGCCGCAGCTGCCAAAACATTGGGATCGACACCGGCTGACGGCACTGGGGTGGCCGACTGCGCAGGCGCCGAAGCCTCAGGCGTTGGCGCTGGGGATGTAGGTGCTGGTGCCGACATGTCGCCAGCCTGCCCGTTCATTTGTCCGTTTGCTGACGGCGCAGTAGGCATTGGGGTTGGCATCGGCGCCGGTGCAGGCGCCGCGGCTGGCGCAGAGGCCGTTGAGCCTTGGATGGTTGGCGCGGGCTGGGCAGTGCCGAGAGATGCCGCACTCAAAGCGTGCTGCATCATCGACATGTAAGCTTCGTGACCCGCAGCCATGGACTGCAAAAACTGCTCTTGAACCGCACTCATCTCAGACAGGATGGCTTCCGTTTGGGCCACAGGCGTCCCAACTGACGTTGGAAGCCCGGCGTTTGATTGGGACGGCATCGGAGCCGCCGTTGCTGCAGGCAATTGCGGCGCTGTTGAGGGCGCTGACTGCGGCTGAGCTTGGGACGCAGAAGGCGGCACAGCGCTCTGTGCGGGTGAGGCGGAAGCCGCTGCCGCGGCCTTCGGCTCGATGCTTGACGGCGCTGCAGCGCGATTGATTTTCACAGGGGCGGGTTTTGCCGTCGTGACGATTTCTGGCTTTTTGCCCGCCTGGCGATCGCCTTCAGTGATACGCTTCAATGTACTGTCTACCCAAACGGTTTGTTTACTGACTGGTGCAGGCGCCTCAGCGGGTGCGGTTTCCCGCTCATCCCAAAGCGCGTCGAAGTCTACAGTGACGCCGCTGACCGCCATCTTCGCGAGACCAAGCGCGAAAGCGGCGAACCCAGACGACTTTCGATTGTCGAGCGAGATGATGTTTGCCTCTGCATCGTCCAAGCATTGACGGGTCAAATTGCTAAGGACGGTGCTCGGCCCCACCTCGATAAAGGTGCGCACACCCTCATCATAGGCAGCTTTCACGCAATCGACGAAAAGGACGCTATTGGCGATTTGACCAGCAAGGGTCTCGCGCCCCGCCGCAACATCGCTGCCATAAGGCGCGGCCGACGTATTGGCGATCACGCGGCCCTTCGGCGCCTCTTTCCACACGGTTTCGAGGAAGCTTGCGAATTTCGGCGCTGCGCCAGCCACGATTGGTGAGTGGAATGCAGAGGAAACGGGCAGACGTTTGAACGCATCCTTCGGGCTCGCGGCCTCGAGTTTTTCAATCTCTTCCTGCGCGCCAGACACAACGATTTGTTTGGGGGCGTTATAATTGGCGATCGAGACGTCTGCGCCTGACTCCGCGATCAGCTTGTCGAGAGACCCGCGATCGACAGTGAATGCCGTCATCGCGCCCGCTGCCCCCTCGCCCGCTTCGCGCATCAATTGCCCGCGGGTTTCGGCGATGCGAACGGCTGCGTCCTCATCAAAGGCACCGGCAGCGTGGAGCGCCATCACCTCGCCGAAACTATGGCCCAGATGAAGGTCCGCGCTGACGCCCAACTGGCGAAGCACGGCGAGATAAGAGAGGCTGGTCAGCGCCAAACTTGGCTGCGTATTCTGCGTCTGGCGCAGCTCCGCCTCTTGCGCCTTGGCGCCCTCTGCCGTCCAAGTCGGCTCTGGATACACCAACTCATGGAAAGGCTTGGTCCCCTCTTCCAAGGCACGTGTATCATCATCATCCCACGGACGACGCGCCGACTCAAAGTGCATGGCAAGCTCACCGCCCATGCCGACATATTGACTGCCTTGGCCCGGGAAAAGGAACGCCACCTTGCCTGGTGCGGCAGGCGCTTCGCTGTAGAAACCGCGATCGAACGCTGCCGGGAGGCTTTCTGCGCTGCCCAATAGCGCCTTCACCTTGCTGACAAGGCTATCGAGATCATCGGCGTTTTTCGCGATCAGCCCCAAACGAGACGCCGCCCTTGCGTCGAAGTCATGCTGGGTTTCACGCGCGAGGCTATCGAACGGCACACCAACTTTGGCGCGTTGGACAGCATCCGTCGCGGCAGCAAGTGTCGCGGCTTTGTCTGCGCCGGAGAACAAAAAGGTTTGTACAGGGAAGGCCAAGCGGCGCGGCGCCAATTGGCCCGGGCCTTGATACTCTTCCACGGTTAAGTGCGCGTTGGTGCCGCCAAATCCGAAGGCGGACAA
>CAYFHK010000026.1:0-26897 GCA_964342585.1 uncultured Caulobacterales bacterium
CGATAGGCCGCTCAGCGCAAACGCCTTGTCGGCTATCGGTTAAGTGACTACCCCTTCCGTCCAATCGCGGGAGGGGACCCCATGTTAAAGACCACGACCATGCTGTCGGCCATCACGGCCGTTTTGTTCACCACGGCCCAGGCCCAAGACGCCGAGGGCTGCACCGACCACCCGGCCATTTCGCGTTATCCCGACACGGCGCTTGAATGGTGCGAGACACTCAATTTCTCGCCTTTCCGCATCCCGCTTTCTGGCGTCACCGGCTATCGCACCATCGGCGAATGGGAAGACGTCGAAGGCCGCCTTGTGCGAGACTTTTATGCCTATCGCGGCACCGACCGGACGCATGCGGAGGTTTACGCCAATTACCGCGATGCGATGGAAGCGGGCGGCTTTGAGATCATCGATGCCAATCTCTTCCCTAATAGTGGACGCGACCGAGAGGTCGGCGGCCGTGCGTGGCAAGAGGTCTATTTCATCGAAAACAAATGGGGAAAGAAAGGCGTCGTTGCCACGATGATGGCGGGCACCTCGTCCAGCGGCGGTTCGGGTGCCATCGTCGCCAAAAAGGCGCGCGCAAACGACACGATCTATGCTGTCGTCAATATTGAACAGCACAGTGACGAAATGGTCGGCGTGCTGGTCGACATCGTCGAAACCAAACCCGCCGAAACGGGCCTCGTCACCGCCGATGCCGATGCCATGGGCAAAGACTTGGAAGAGAAGGGCCGCACCGTGCTCAACGGCCTCTTCTTCGAACACGACAAAGCCGCGCTCATGCCAGAATCGGCTCCTGCCCTCGATGAAATCGTCAAGGTGCTGACGGCCAATCCGGAGACGAACTATTTTATTGTCGGCCACACCGATGCCACGGGCACCTTCGCCTATAATATGAAGCTGTCCTCAGACCGGGCGGAGGCCGTGCGCCACGCCTTGTTGATGCGCGACGGCATTGAGGGCGAACGGCTCGAGGCTCATGGGGTTGGCCCGCTCGTGCCCGTCTTCTCCAACAGCGAAGAGGGTGGCCGCGCGCAGAACCGCCGGGTCGAGCTGGTCGAGAAATAGGCAGCTTGCCGAATACTTATCCTCGCGGCGCACAGGTGAAGTAATCTCAGCCCATCGCAACAGGGCCGGGACGGGTAGGATCCATCGCCTCTTCGCCTGTTGCCCATGATCCAGGGCCCGCGCGCTTCTCGCTTTGAAGCGGGTGGGGGATGGCCATGGCGGGCGAGCTCCATATGGGCCCTGCCGCATTGGATCATGGCTGCGCGCGGGGTGGTGTGGAAAACCTCATTGCCCGGCACAGTTCACAACCAAATCCTTCCGCTGGGTGAGCCCCGCGCGCAGGTTCCTGGTCTTCATCACCGACTTCGGGCGGGGGCTTCTGCTTGCGCGACTGGCCGGACGGGCTCTACCCAAGTGGCATGGCCCAATCTCGCAATATTCTTCTCACGGGGTCGAGCGGCTGGCTCGGTCGGCATCTCGCCCCGCTGCTGATCGAGGCTGGCTATACCCCATGTGGCTTCGATATCGCACCTGGTCCCTACACGAACGTCATCGGTGATCTGGCAGAGAAGAGCGCAGTGCCTGCGCTGTTCGCGGCGCATCGCTTTGAAGGGGTGATCCACGCCGCGGCGCTGCATAAACCTGATATCGTCCGGTACCCGAAGCAGACCTTCATCGATGTGAATGTGAGCGGGACGTTGGCGCTGCTAGAGGCGGCCTCGCGTGCGAAGGTGCCGTTCGTCTTCACCTCCACGACATCGCTGATGATCAGCCAGAGGATAAGAGACGAGGCTGGCACGGAGGCGGTGTGGCTTGATGAAGACACCGGCCCGCTGGAGCCGCGCAATATCTATGGCGCCACCAAGCTTGCCGCCGAAGTGCTCTGTCGGGAAGCTCATCTGGACCATGGTCTGCCAGTGATCATTCTGCGTACTTCCCGTTTCTTCCCCGAAGAGGACGATACGATCCGCGATGTGCCCGGGCCCAATTTGAAGGCGAACGAATTTCTCAATCGCCGCGCCTCGGTCAGAGATATGGCGCGCGCGCATCTCTTGTCCCTACAGAAGGCCCCTGAGATCGGGTTCGGCCTCTATCTCGTTTCCGCGCCCACGCCATTCCGTCGCGCCGATGTTCAGCGGCTGAAACAAGATGCTGCGGGATTGATCCGTGAACGGTTCAGCGACGCTGAAGCGCTCTACCATCGGGCGGGGTGGCAGCTTCCCCCATCGATTGGTCGGGTCTATGACGGGTCACGCATCACGCAGGAATTGGGCTTCACTTACGAAATGGATTTCGCGGTCATCCTCGATGCGCTGCGCCGCGGCGCGCCCCCGCCGCTCGATCACGACCCGAGCTATACCTCGCCGGCGATTGGTCTCTTGCCGGGGCGGTCGCGATAGCGAAGCAGTCGCGTTTCTCGACAATGCGCAACGCTAAATACGAAAAAAATTATATCCGGTAATTCCGGACTTCGAGTCTGCCTGCCAACCCAATGGATCGATTCGACCTGAATCGGATTGCCATCTCAAACGCGTCAAACGTCCAAAGTGTCCGTGCGCGTTACACAATCTCATCATCGAGGCTTTCGCAGTACTCCTTATCTGTCTCCACATTGAGATTATAAGTCAGTTGGTCTTTATATTCTTCTTGAAAGCTCTCGACCCGCTTTTTTACCGTAGAAAACCTGTCCCTGGCGCGCGATCTACAGTAAATTATATTTACGACTCGATTTGTATCCTTCGCAGACTCATTCACATCCAATTTGTAGAAATGTCGATGGTTGGCGGAGAAAAGCCGAATCCCATTTGCAAGCTCCTCGCTCCCGTGATCGCATTCGATGAACACGCTTAAGTAGGGATTATTACTTATACCACCGCCGGCAATTTCAGCTGACTCATAAATCTGGCAGCCACGATACTGGTCGAAAACAAGTGTTTTTTCGTTGTACGTTCGAACTTCAGCTGGCGAACAGGCCACTGCGAAGAAACAAAGGCACAAGTATCCGATCCTGCTGCGCTTATCCGACATCACATTCACCTTTGGTGTGCTGCTGCCGAATCCCATCGCGAAATCCGGTCTTGGTAGAAAATTTCACCTTCGACTCCCCCTAAAGTAAGACAATAGCTTTTCGATCAGTTCACTAACCAAATCCGCTCACTAGCCGAACGCGTAGGTGGATCGAAGGAGTCTGCAACATCACAGCTGCAGATTGCGAAACCCTTGTACCACTCTACTGGCTACGCCGCCAAAAGAGCAACCGATCAATCGGTAGACAGATCCCGGACGATGTCATTCGACACGAGAATTTCTGTAAGCAGAGGGTCACCAACTTTTAAATACTTAGCCCAAAGTTGGAGAGGTTCATCCGCCAGCGCCGAGCGGTAACGCCAACAAACAATTCGGAGCGTCCGCTGCAATCCGCCTTCCAGTAAAGCTGAATCAGGAACAGGATCATCTGGCAAGACAAGATCCACATACACAACGATACCGTCCTTCGATCTTTCATCTCTAATTACCGCACCAGCAATTAAATTAATCTCACCGGAAACAATCAGTAGCTCATCCCTAAAGCGCTGTATACACGCGCTTACCATGCCTGTACTTTCTACAACAACTGCATCTTCTGGCGGACTGAAAGGAGGAGAATAAAAAGACGACATCAATAATGAATAGACCGATGCAAGCGTCACTGCGTAACTAGATATCATCGTTTCTGATCCTGATTAGGTCAGTAGGTTTGACCGTTTCCGTAAATTACTTCGGATAGTAATAGGATCGAGGCCAAAATTACCACAGTTACGAGTTGGCCCGCTTCACGCCCGGTACGCTCGCGCAGGCAGCGTCGGCCAGGGCGCCGTCGGGAAAGGTTTCGCACCAGCTTCGCCGGCGATCCCATGTGTCACCAATCTCAGCCAGCACCGCGATCTGCTCAAGGGTGAGGTCCTGTATGGCGTCGGGCATCGCGCTCCAATGGGCGGCGGCAAACTCCACCCGCCAAGCCATCTCACGGGGACTGGCAAAGCGCTGCAGCGCGTAGCTGTCCAAGAGCGCACGTAGGGCTTCGGCATCGGGCTGGCCGTCATTGGCCACGGTGGCCGCATAGGTGAGGGTGTGGAGTCGGGTGACGTTAGGCCCGCGCGCTTCGACCGCGGCGCGTGCCATCGAAAGCGCGTCATCTGGCATCGCCGATTGTGCGGCGGCGCGTTCAGCGCGCGCATCGGCCAGGTGAAGGGCCAAGGCAGCGCCAGCGCAAACCGCGGCCAGTAAGAAAGAGAAGGCAAAAAGTTTGTGCAATGCAATATTAGTCATTTTTGCTGCAGTGCACTTTCGCTGCGTCATGTTGATAGGTCATTGAAGACAGTGCGCTGCACAATAGAGTTAACCATTTATTTCTTTACAAACCATCTTAATTCATTGCATCTTTCATACCCCTAATGTGTTTGTCGCTCGGAGACTGCGCGACGCGTTTAATTTCAGTCAACCATATCGCTTCACGGGCTTTTAAAATGCTGTCGGTACTCTCAACGCACTTGTTCAGGAGTTTAGGCATGGCGCAGCCCGCACCCGCATACGGTCCAGAGACAGTTCAGCAGCCGAGCGAGCCGCGCGAACGCGAAACCATCTCGCTGTCCGTCGATGCCTCCGCCGGTGCGTATTCGCCCGCGCGTCACATGCAAGAAACCTTGGGGCGCGAGTTCGCCGCCCACTACGCGACGGAAGAGGCCTGGCCGCTTCGCCGCACGGTGGCATTTGTGATGCTGACTTGCGGCGCGTTCTGGACGGCCGTTTATTTCCTCATCGCAGCTTTCGTCGGCTAATCGCCCTTAGGCTTTCAGCCGATAGCCGGTGCGCAGCATCCAGGTGATGCCCACAAGGCAGATTGTCAAAAAGATCGCCACGGCCCCGAGGCTTACCCAGATCGAGACGTCGCCCTGGTCGATAAACGTCCAGCGGAAGCCTGAGATCAGATAAACGACCGGGTTGAAGAGCGTCAGCGTCTGCCACAGCTCTGGCAGCATCTCGATGGAATAGAACGCCCCGCCCAAAAAGGTCAGCGGAAACACGACGAGCAGCGGGACCACTTGCAGCTGCTCAAAGCTTTGCGCCCAAATCCCAATAATAAAACCGAACAGACAAAACGCGATTGCGTTCAACACCAAGAATCCGGCCATGAAGACGGGGTGGGCGATCTGCACGTCCACAAACAAATTCGCCGTCAAAAGGATGATGAGGCCGATAATGATCGATTTCGTCGCCGCCGCGCCGACATAGGCGATCACGGTCTCGATCGGCGAGATGGGCGCAGATTGCAACTCGTAAATCGTGCCGAGGAATTTGGGCATATAGATGCCGAAAGAAGCGTTTGAGATGCTCTCGGTGAAGACCGACAGCATGATCAGCCCGGGCACGATAAACGCGCCATAGGGCACCCCGCCAATCTCTTCCATCCGGCTGCCGATCGCGGAGCCGAAGACGATGAAGTAAAGCGACGTCGTCACCACCGGCATGACAAGGCTCGTCATAAAGGTCCGGCGGAAGCGGCCCATCTCAAAGCGGTAGATCGCTGAAATTCCCCGAATGTTCATTTCGCGGTCTCCTTATTGTTGACGAGCTCCACAAAGATTTCTTCGAGCGAGCTTTGTTCGGTATCGAGGTCGCGATAGCCGATCCCCGCTGCGTTCACCGCGGCGAGGAAGGCGGGGACGCCCGTATCATCCGTATTCGTTGAAAAGCGATAGGTCAGCGTCATGCCATCCTCACTCAATTCCGCGCCAAAGGGCTGAAGGCTGTCAGGCACAGCTGACAGCGGCGAGGTGAGGGCGAGGGACAGGGTCTTCTTGCCGAGCTTCTTCATCAAGGCGGCCGTGTCGTCGAGGGCGACCATCTCACCGGCAGAGATCACCCCCACCCGATCGGCCATCTCCTCGGCTTCCTCGATATAGTGGGTGGTCAGAACAATGGTGGTGCCGCGCTCGCGCATCTCGCGGACGAGCTGCCACATGCCCTGGCGCAGCTCGACATCGACGCCCGCGGTGGGTTCGTCGAGGAACAGGATGTCGGGCTCGTGGGAGAGGGCCTTGGCGATCATCAACCGGCGCTTCATGCCGCCTGAGAGCTCGCCAATGCGCGCCTTACGCTTATCCCACAAAGAGAGGTCGCGCATAATCTTCTCTAAGAACGCACTGTCCTTGGGCTTGCCGAAAAGATCGCGGGAGAATTTGACGGAAGTCAGCACCGGCTCGAACATATCCGTGTGCAGCTCTTGGGGCACAAGGCCGATACGACGGCGCACCTCGCGGTAGTGGGTTTTGTGGTCGAGGCCGCCAACCGTGACGGTGCCGCTGGTAGAATTCACCGTGCCGCAGATGATACCGATCAGCGTCGTCTTGCCCGCGCCATTGGGGCCCAAGAGGGCAAGAATTTCACCCTTGCGCACGTCGAGATCGACGCCCTTCAGCGCGTGGGTGCCGCCAGCATAGGTTTTCGTCACGCCGCGAACGGAGATGATATTCTCAGGCGGCCCGTCGGTCGATCTGGCCATGTGGCCCGTCCTTTCACCGTCTCGGCGCCGCCCGCGGCGCGAGGCTTATAAGCTAGAGAGCCAGGATTTGAGCTCGCCGCTCAAATCGTCACGCGCCATGGCGTAGGCCACATTCGCTTTCACAAACCCGATCTTCGAGCCGCAGTCGTGGCTCTTGCCCTCATAGACCAGGGCTTCGAAGGGCTGTTTGGCCATGAGGTCCGCCATCGCGTCGGTCAATTGGATTTCCCCGCCCGCGCCCTTGCCCGTCGTCGCCAAGATATCGAACACCTCAGGCTGCAAGATATAACGGCCTGTGATGGAGAGGTTCGAGGGGGCTTTGTCGACGTCGGGTTTTTCGACCATGCCAGACATTTCGATGAGGGGGCCTTTGGCTTCGCCCTTGGGCGCGATGATGCCGTATTTGTTGACTTCATCCTTCGGCACTTCCTCAACGGCGATGATGTTGTGGCCGTCCTGATATTTGTCGACCATCTGCTTCAGGCAGTTGGGCGCACCTTGGATAATCACATCGGGCAACAGCACGGCGAAGGGCTCTTGGCCCACAATGTCACGCGCGCACCAGATGGCGTGGCCAAGGCCCAGCGCGGCTTGCTGGCGGGTGAAGGAGCAACCGCCGGCGGGCAGCACCGAGGTCATCGTGTCTTCGTAGATGGCGGTCTTCTTCTTGGCCTGCAGCGCCTGTTCGAGCTCCACCGCATGGTCGAAATAGTCCTCGATGGCGCCTTTGTTGCGGCCGGTGACGAAGACGATGTGCTCGATCCCGGCTTCACGCGCTTCATCGACGACATAGTGGATCAGCGGCCGGTCAACGACGGGCAGGAGTTCTTTGGGGATCGATTTCGTGGCGGGCAGAACCCGCGTGCCAAAACCGGCAACGGGGATCACGGCTTTGCGGATGGGCGACGAAATGGCCATTTAGCTCTCCTCGACAGTGTTGCGGTCGCGAACAGGTCACCGTTAGCCGGGGGCGGGCGGATGAACAAGCGCTGGGTTTTTGGGCTGAATCTTTCGTCGCGGAAGGCCGCGTGCTCAGAAAAGAATGTTGAGTGTACAAACGATTATCGATTTGTGAACGGATATCAACTAAGCCTTAATTGATACAACCAAAATATACAGAATGCGTCATATTAATTGTGCAAAGCGGCATAACTGCTCGGCATTTTCGGGGCGGTTCATCACGATTTAACGACGTTGCGGCAAAACCGAGCCAGAGTGCCGAAGCTTAGGACGTAAGCCCTGATGCCGCTGAGTTTTTTATCTGCCTGCCGTGGATGTGGTGGAACCCATCTGACCCCAGCGTTTACGATTGGGCAGGATAACGCCTGGGTCTTTTGCGGCGACGCGAATGGCGAGCATGGCTGCGGACTTCTCCAGCGTGCCACCATCGGCGGGAAGAAGCCCGCTGAGCCGATGCATCGTCTGTCGTGGACGGAGCAATATCGGCTACGCGGCGCGGCGACCGGCGCCCTCGAAATGGTGACGACGCGCGATGGCCGCGCCCTCGATATTGGCTGTGGCCGCGGTGATTTGTTGAGCGTGTTTCCGCGGTGGATTGAGCCGGTGGGCATTGATGCGCGATTGCGCCAGAGCGGTGAGAAAGACTGGGGCTATGGCATCGCTGCCGATTTCATGAGCGATGAGGGCCAGACAGCGCTTCATGACCAAAAAGGCGATGGCTTCGACATCGTCACGGCCATCGACATTTTTGACCGCACCGATGATCCGCGCGGCTTTCTCTTAAACGTCAAATCGCTGCTCGCGCGCGACGGCGTTTTCGTCCTTGAAACATCTTACGCGGCGCTGGCGTTGACGCGTACACTGACGAGTGCCTTCCACCGTCACGCGATGGCCGTCTATAGCCTAGCCACGCTCGAGCATCTTCTGCGCGAGGCGGGCTTGCGGATTGTGCGCGGCGCGATGACGGAGACTTCCGCCGGCGCGCTTCGCCTTTATGTGACGCATCAGGATTATCGCGGGCACGACTATGGCCCGTGGTTCGATTCGCTTGCCCGTCTTTGGGACGAGGAGGCCTCGCTCTGCCTCACTGGCCGGGGTGCCCACCATGCCTACCAAATGCGGCTGCAGGCGCGCTCGCTTGAAATCGCGGCGCTTAAGCAATCGATGATCCGCGCCGACGAGCATGCCTATGTACTCGGGACCTGCGCGCGGACATTCGCGATGCTCCAAGGGGGAGATTTCGATTACGAAGTCATCTCCGCGCATATCGGTGATCAACCGCGCGATGGCTTCCCAGAAGTCATCACGGAAGATGTGGCGCGCGATGCGCCCGCCGATGCCTTAATCGGGCCCTCCTGGCGCCGAAGGGAATGTCTCGAGGGCTGGCACGATCAGATCATGGCGGGCATGCGCCTCATCTTCCTCGAGCCTGAATTGCTGGTGGTCGACCATCACAATTACGCCGCTGAGCTTGGCCGTGCTTTGGCCGTGACTGATGGGCCAGGCAGCGTTGAAACGCTCCGCGCCGCCTTGCGCGCGATGCGGGGGCCGAATCTGCAGGTGGTGTCCGAGACGCTCCGCAGCGTCTAACGCCTTCGCGACATTTGCGCGCCTAGGGTTCACCCCGGCCTGCCGATGCCCTAACGCAAGAAGAGCATCAAAGGCGGTCTATGCGATTAGCGTTTCTCGGCGACATTATGGGCAGATCAGGGCGGACGGCTGTGCTGGACCAGCTGCCGGGCTTGCGCACTGAGCTTGGGCTCGATTTCGTCGTCGTAAATGCCGAAAACGCCGCTGGCGGGTTCGGCATCACCGCCTCCATCGCCGAAGATCTTTTCGCCAACGGCACCGATTGCATCACCACCGGCAATCATGCCTTCGACCAGCGCGACGACATTCCCTTTTACGATGCGGAAAACCGCCTGCTGCGCCCGGCCAATTTCCCTAAGGAGAATCCAGGTCACGGCTCAGGCCTCTACACGACGCGCAATGACCAGCGCGTGCTCGTCATCCAACTGCACGGTCAGCGTTTTATGGCGCCGATGGATGATATGGTGCCCGCCCTCGAGCGGGAGCTTGATGGTATCGAGCTTGCCCGTGAGGTGGATGCCATCATCGTCGATGTGCACGCCGAAGCGACGAGCGAGAAATATTCCATTGGCCATTATCTCGATGGCCGGGTGAGCCTTGTTTGCGGCAGCCACACCCACGTGCCCACGGCGGATGTTCAAGTCTTTCCCGCCGGCACCGCCTTCCAGGCCGATGCCGGGATGTGCGGCGACTATGACAGCGTGATCGGCATGGAAAAAAGCGGCCCGCTTGAGCAGATCACCAGCAAAATCCGTTCTGGCCGCATGGTTCCCGCCTCGGGCCCGGCCACGATCTGCGGCATTGTTGTGGACACGGATGATCGCACAGGGCTCGCCATTGCGGCCTATCCCTTGCGCGTTGGCGGGAGGCTGGCTGAGGCCAAACCGCCGCGCCGCGAAGAGGACTAGAATAAACCGCTGCCCTTGCCTTAAGGTCTGCCCACTTGGGGGTTGAGAGGAAAGCCGTGGACCGTTTCGACGACATGGCCATGTTCCAAATCATCGCGCGCACGGGGACGATCTCGGCCACGGCGGGCGAGTTGAACGTGGCCCCCTCCGCTGTCAGCCGACGTCTCAAAGCGTTGGAAGAGCGCCTTGGTGTGCAGCTCTTGCAGCGAACCACCCGCCAGATGCAGCTGACCGATGCCGGGATCACCTATCTTGAAGGGGCAGGGCAGGTGCTCGGCGCGCTCGAGGCGCTCGAAAGCGACCTGCAGGCGGGGGCAGGCACCTTGTCCGGCACGGTGCGGATCACCGCGCCGCTGTCGTTTGGGCTCATTGCACTGCCCGATGTGCTCGACAGTTTCATGCGCCAGCACCCGGGCGTCTTTATCGATCTGACCCTCACCGATGTGACCGTTGATCTGGTGGCGGAGGGATTTGACCTGGCGCTGCGGATTGGCGTTCTGTCGAATTCCTCGCTCATCGCGCGGCGGCTTTGCGGGGTGGATTTCGCGGCTTGTGCTTCGCCCGCCTTTTTGAAAACAGCTGGCAAAATCGAAACCCCTGCGGATCTCGATGGTCTGCCCGGCTGTATCTACGCGAACAAACCGCAAGGCGCCGTGCTGCCGTGGAAACGCAATGGTGAGCAGGGGCAAGTCGTGCTGCGACCCGTCTTCCGATCCAATAATGGCGATGTCCTCCGCGATCTGGCGGTGCGGGGCCATGGCATCGTCTGCGAGCCGCGCTTCATTCTGGCCGATGCGATTGACCGCGGTGACTTGGTGGAGCTGTTGCCAGAGTACAAATGGCTCGGCGCGGATCTCCATGCGGTCTATCCGCCAACCGCGCACATGCCCCGCCGGGTGCGCGCGGTGATTGATCACGTGGCCGCCGCGCTGAAGCTCTAAACGCTGCGCCTTGCCAGCGTTGGCGTTGAGGGCTATCTCGCGCGCCTTCACGCAATTCAATTTGGATCAATCGGAGGGCGCCGTGGCAGGCCATTCCAAATGGGCGAACATTCAGCACCGTAAGGGTCGCCAAGACGCGAAGCGCTCGAAGCTGTTCTCGAAGCTGTCCAAGGAAATCACCGTCGCAGCGAAAATGGGCGCGCCGGACCCGGATATGAACCCGCGCCTGCGCCTGGCCGTGCAAAACGCCAAGGCCGTCTCGGTGCCGAAGGATGTGATCCAGCGCGCGATCAACAAAGCCTCTGAAGCCGGCGGCGAGAACTATGAAGAGATCCGCTATGAGGGGCGGGGGCCTGAGGGCGTCGGCGTGATCGTCGAAGCGTTGACCGACAATCGCAATCGCACCGCCTCTGAAGTGCGCTCGACGTTCACAAAATTTGGCGGCTCCTTAGGAGAGACGGGCTCTGTCTCTTTCGGTTTCGACCGCGTCGGCCTCGTCGAATATGGTGCGGAGATCGGATCGGAAGACGATGTCATGGAAGCGGCCATCGAAGTGGGGGCGGACGATGTTCAGTCCTCCGAAGATGGGCACAGCATCTATTGTGTTCTGGAAGACCTTTCCGAGGTCGCCAAGGCGCTGGAAGACCGCTTCGGCGAGCCTCAATCGGTCACGCCCACCTGGCGCCCCCAAATGATGATCGAGCTTGGCCCCGAAAAAGGCGAGACGATGATGAAGCTCTATGACGCGCTCGACGATCTGGATGATGTGCAGACCGTCCACGCCAATTTCGAGCTCGACGAGGCGGCGCTGGAAAAGCTGGCGAGCTGACCGACGCAATTGATCGGCGCGACCGTCGGTGCGACAAAACGGCCTCACCGCCATCGGTGAGGAAGCCGGAGCGCCCGCCATGTCGAACACGCATAACCGCTGTGCCGCGGCGCTCGCCGCCATCGTCCTGCCTTTTGGGCTCGCAGAAGCCGCCGCCATGGATCGCGTGGTTGCGCAAAGCGAGACGGCACAGGCCGCCGAAGCCATCGAGATCCGTGATTTCGTCGGCAAGCTGATTTTTGTGCCGGACGAGGCGGCAGTGTCCGCTCGTCTCTCCGATGCCGTTGAGGGCGGGCCGATCGTCATCACGGCGAATGGCGCCGCGCTGCGCATTGATGGACCAAAGGAGCTTGTCCGGCAGGTGGAGCGCCAGGTGCAGCACGGCCGCATTGGGGATCGGCGCAACAGCAAAGAACGCTTTGAGGATTTCCTCAGCAACTATCCGGTGCTCACCCTCTCATTGCCGTCCACGGTCGATCTCATCCTCCGCGACAGCGCCGTTCTGATCGATGGTGAGGCAGCGGACTTTGACGACGTGCAGATTGTCGATGTGCCTATTCTTTACGGCGCGATCGGCGCCTCCCGCCGTGCGGATATCCATGTGTCAGGACGCAGCGATCTGGAGATCGGCGACGTCGCCGAGCGCCTCAAGGCCGATGTTTCGGGTGCCGGTGATCTTGTGGGCGAGGTGGTCGGTGACGCCATTTTGCGGATTAGCGGGTCTGGCGACCTCACGCTTTCAGATGTGCGCGGTAGGCTCGAGGCGCGGATCAGCGGCGCCGGAGACATCGAGATTGATGACGTGGCCGGTGGCGCAGACGTGCACGTCTCAGGCTCTGGCGATGTGTCGTTGGACGACATAACGGGGGCGTTCCGGGCAACGGTTTCTGGCTCTGGCGATGTCGAAGCCGACCGTATTGAGGGGCCCGTCGAGATTCGCATCAGCGGGTCTGGTGATATCGAAATCGATGAAGGCGATGCGTCCGCTTTTTCCGTCGAGGCGAGCGGCTCAGGCAATGTCCATTTTGGTGGGATCGCGACGGATCCGATCGTTGCGGTGAATGGTTCGAGCAATATCCGGATCGATGCCTATCGCGGCACGCCGCAGGTCAATGGCCGTCGAGGCAGCGTCCGCATCGGCGGGGAAAGATTTCCTCGCGACACGGCTGGGCAGTAAAAGACCGCGTTCATCACCGGTCACAACGCATTTTGTCGTGATTGAAGAGCCCCAATAGGAAACGCCGCGCTAAGGGGACAGCGCGGCGTTGCGAAGCATTTCGCTTCCAGTCGGCCATTGAAATGGGCCGTTTCCTCCCCGGCTGCTTCTTCCGAGCAGCTCTTGCCGATGCTCCTAATCGAATTGAGTTCAAAGTCAAATAAAAATCGTCGTTTCTGTGGATTAACAATCGCCTGGGGTGGCAAAGGTGGCGATACAACGTCGTGCTTTGTGGCTGGACGGGCGCGCCCTCCATTGGCTATGCGCCGGGCCTGTCTTTCGCGCTTCGGCGCCAACCCGCTCCACCTGCTTGGGGCAGATGAGTTCAGCCATGAAAATCAACGGAAACGAAATTCGTCCCGGCAACGTCATACAACACCAGGACTCGCTGTGGGCGGCGGTCAAGGTCAACGCCGTGAAGCCCGGGAAGGGCCCTGCCTACGCACAGGTCGAGCTGAAAAACTTGCTGGACGGCCGCAAGCTCAATGAGCGCTTTCGCTCGTCGGAAACCGTGGAGCGTGTGCGCCTTGAGCAAAAGGAGCACACCTTCCTGTATGAGGAAGGCGATATGCTCGTCTTCATGGACGCTGAGACCTACGATCAAATCTCGATCGCGCAGGATCTCGTTGGCGAGCGCGCCAAATTCCTACAGGACGGAATGCAGGTCGTGGTCGAAAGCCATGAGAGCCGGCCGATTGGTGTCAGTCTGCCAGAGCAGGTCACGCTCGAAATCGTCGAGACGGAGCCAACCGTGAAAGGGCAAACAGCTTCGAGCTCCTATAAGCCCGCGCAACTCGAAAACGGGCTACGGGTCATGGTGCCGCCGCACATCACCAACAACACGAAAATTATCGTGAATACCGAAACGCTCGAATACGTTAAGCGCGCCGATTAAGCGCCTTCTCTGCGGCGATCGCCGCATCGGCACTCGCAGGGCGATCCCATTCGGGGCGCGCTGCAGGTTTGCCGATATAGAAGCCTTGCAAGAAGTCGACGCCCAGCGCTTTCAGCAGGATGGCGTCGGCTTCATTATCGACCCATTCGGCGACGGTCTTCATGCCGAAATTCCGTGCAAGATCTAAAAGCGTTCTCACAAATAGCTGGTTCTCACGCGATGTGGCAACGCCTGTCACGAACGAGCCGTCGATCTTGAGAACGTCGATGTCGAGCGCCTTGAGGTTGCGGAAAGAGGTGTAGCCCGCGCCGAAATCGTCGATGGCAAAACTACAGCCCAGCTCTTTGATGGCTGAGACGAAGTCGATCGACGCCTCGATCGAGTCCATGACTTGGGTTTCGGTCAGCTCCACCGTGATGCGGTCACAAACCCGCGCATTTGCCCGCAGATGTGCCAAATAGCCCTCCGCCCAAAGAGGATCTTTCACGGTTTCCCATGAGAGGTTTACGTTTAGCGCGATGTCTGGAACGCGCAGCAAGGCTTGGGTCGCCAGTTCCAAAACGCGACGGTCGAGCAGGTGGACGAGACCTAAGCGCTCAGCGGCCGGGATGAAAGCGGGGGCAGGGATTTCCTCGCCCGTTTCGCTCCGCATCCGGATAAGGCATTCAAATTTTGTTGGCTCTGTGCCCACATCCGGCACGATGGGTTGATAGGCCAGATAAACGCGACGATCATTGAGGGCCGTCAGGACGATGTCCGAAATCTCGGTATTTTTACGGCGGCGTGAAATCGTTTCGGTGGATTCCGAAAAGCTCTCAAAGCTCGATTTTCCCTTGCGCCGCGCATGGTCGAAGGCCGCTTCGGCCTGCGCCATCGCAGCGGCCGAAGAGGGCGTTTGGTCGTTGAGTGGCGCTGCGCCAATACAGACTGACACGCCGATGCCGCCGGCGCGGGTCAATACCACACGCTCGCGCATGGCGTTCATGATCCGCCGCGCCACGGAAAGGACCGTGTCTGAGTCGTTTTCATTAATCAGAACACCGAATTTCGTGCCAGCGACGCGGCCGAACGTGCCGTCCTCGCCGAGCGCGCGCTCAATCCGGCTTGCCACTTCGACGATGACCTGGTCCGCGATATCAAAGCCAAAATCACTATTGATCGAGCCGACGTCGTCGATGCCCACCAGGAACAACGCACCTGTGCGTGTCTCCGCGTGAATACCTTCCAGCGCATCTTCGAGAATGCGCTTGAACTGGCCACGATTGAGCTGGCCGGTCAGCTCGTCATAGCAGGCCAGATAGTTGAGGGTCGTCTCGCGTTCTTTTTGCTCGTCGATCAGGCGGAGGACGCCGATGAGCCGGTCACCATCGCCAAAATTCATCCAGCTGCCGCGTTCTTCGATCCAGTGGGCGCCGAACTCGTCGTGGAGCGGGTATTCGATGGAGTAGGACCGCGATTGCTCGCGAGCGGTATTGATGACGGTTTCGCGCTCGATCACGTGGTTATGCTCAAGCTGCCGTAGCAGCGCATTCGGATCGGCGAGATCGGCGTTGTTCGGAAACTGCAAAAGTGTCTTCGCCGCGTCCGGATCAGCCCAGTGGAGCGTTTGGGTGTCTGGACGGAATTCGAACATTGCTTGCCGCGCGACTTCCATCGCTCGGCGAACAAGATCGGTTTTGAGCGGGTCACTTTGGGCCATGAACGCCTGATCCTTACGCTACGATCGCGCTCAACCACCAAATAGGCCGAGGCGAGCGAACCAGACGCTACCAATCTGACGTAAAGGAAGACTGAAGTCCCGCGCAGATGCACATACACCTGCGTCGATATCGCATAAGTGACCCAGTTTGGGCGATCATCAGCCCCTTAGGCCGCGACACCAAAGTCGCGGCGCGCCGTGACGGTTGTCACGATGAAGCCGGCCATGAAGTCGAGGAAGGTCATCGACATGAAGATGAAGAAGACCGAATTCCCATAGCCGGGCACGATGATGAACAGCAGCAGCGTGATGATGAAAAGCATCGCCGACAGCGCGTGGTTCACCAGCGAGTCGGTGCCGGTTTTGGTCGCCCGCAACAGCTCGATGAACAAGAACGCCATCGAGACGATGATGAAGGCATCGCCAAACGAGATGCGCCACTCATCACCGGATACCATTTGCAGCGCGAACATCTGCTCTGTGGTCCAGCTGTCGCCCCCGGCGAACACGGCGACGGTGAACAAAATCAAGCTCACGCCGAGCAACGGAATCATTGAAAACATCGAATTCCCCTTCTTTGCGGCTGCGCTGACGGGTACCCCCGGGAATGGCGCGATCGATGGTCCAGATCTAGCCATGTCAGCTCACAACTCCTCTATCCGTTCCGGTCGGCGAGAACGTGCCAACAACCATGATACGCCGAAGAGGTCCCTCACGGCTACAGCCGCGCGACCAAAATTCGTATATTTTGACGTTCCATGGGCCCTTGGCCGGTGCGCGACGGGCGCAAATTCGATTTCAAATCCTTCGCGCACCATCAATGCGGGAAGGTATCGGTGGATATGATCGAAATAGGGGAGCCGGAGGAAGGCTTCGCGGTGAAAAACCTTCAGACCGCACCCCGTATCGTTTGCGCCGTCCTTTAAGATCCGCTTCCGTATGTCGTTGGCGGCCCGCGAGGCCCAAAGTTTCGCGCGGCTGTCTTGGCGTTTTTGCCGCTCGCCGGCGACCATCGCCAACAGGGCGGGCGCATCGGCGCGTTTTAATTGGCTGACGAGTTTGGGGATCTCCCCGGGCGGGTTCTGCCCATCGCCATCCAGGGTCGCCACGATCGGCGCCCGCGCAGCGAGGATGCCGGTGCGAACGGCGCGGCTCTGTCCTGCATTTTTAGCATGCGCCAGGACGCGCAGCTGGGTGATGTCTGCCCGCAAGCCCACCAGCACCTGTTGCGTGTCGTCTTTTGAACAGTCGTCGACCGCGATGATCTCGAAGTCGGCGCCGGCCATCGCCTCGGCCACCTCACGGATCAAGCTGGCGGCGTTCTCGGCTTCATCATACATCGGCAGCACCACAGAAACCTGCGGTGAGGCGGCGTTGGGTGCTGTGAAGCCAAATTGTGGGGCAGGCGTGCTTTGAACCATAACAAACCGCCCTAGAGCATGACCCGTGAAGCAAAGGAAGGGCGCGACGCGCTGAAACCGCTCTCGCCATTCGGCGGGCAAGCCGTTAGACGTCGCGTCTCAATGGGCATTGTCGTGCCGCGCCGAAGGGCGGCGGCCGATATGATTGGCGAGTATGACTTTCGGGCAACGGCATAGCCCCAGTGGCGGCCACATTCTTCTCATCGCGGCCTTTGCGGTCGTTGTCGGCCTGTCTGGCTTATTGACCGTGCCGCCGCTCGATCGGGATGAGAGCCGGTTTATCCAGGCCACCACCCAGATGATCGAAACGGGCGACTACGTCCGCATCAATTTCCAAGAGACCGAACGCAACAAGAAACCGGTCGGCATTTATTGGCTGCAGGCCGCCTCCGTGCAGGCCTTCGCCGATATCGAAGATCGTCCGCTCTGGGCGTTTCGGCTGCCCAGTCTGATCGGCGCAACGCTCGCCGCGATCTTCACCTATGTGGCGGGCTGTGCGCTATTTGGGCGGCGCGCAGGCTTCCTGGCGGGGGTGTTGATTGCCGCGGCCCCGGTGGTGGCGGGGGAAGCCTCCATCGCGAAAACCGACGCGACCTTGCTGGCCTGCGTGTGCGGCATGCAAGCCGCGCTTGCCTGGATCTTCACGGCGCCTGCTGGGGCGAAAGTTTCGCTACGCACACAGATAGCCTTTTGGGCGGCAATCGGCGCGGGGATCCTGATCAAGGGCCCCATCGCGCCAATGATCGGGGCCTTCACGGTGATCGGCATGTGGCTGTGGCGCCGCCAGACGGGGGCAGAGACGCAGCTGCTTCGTCGATTGAATGTGCCCCTCGGCCTGATGATCGTGCTCGCCATCGTGCTGCCATGGCTCGTGGCGATCGGGATTGTGACCGATGGCCGGTTCTTCGCTGAAGCCGTGGGCAAGGATATGCTCGGCAAGGTGACGTCGGAGCAAGAACGCCATGGCGGCCCGATCGGTTATCACTTCATCGCTCTGTGGGTGATGTTCTGGCCGGCCGCCTTGTTTATCCCGGCGGCTTTTCGTCATCAGGTGCCGCGGTGGCGCGAAGGCGCGGTGGCGTTTTGTCTCGCATGGGTGGTGCCGAGCTGGGCGATTTTTGAGCTGACCTCGACCAAGCTGCCGCACTATCCAATGGTTCTTTATCCCGGCATCGCGCTGTTGATCGGTGCCCTGCTGAATACAGGCGCGGAGCGTAGCTATCCGATTTTCCGATGGGCCGGCGCCATCGTCTACACCATCGTCGGCATCGCCGCCGCGGTGGGTGTTGTGTACCTGGCGCGGATCTATTCGAGCGACGGGATCAATGCATGGCACTTTGCCGGGGCCAGCGTGGTGATCGGCGCGACGCTCGCCGCGGGCTATCTATGGCTGCGCAGTAAAGGTGTCAGTGCGCTGACCATGGCCACGCTGGCATCTGGCGTCTTGGCGTGGGGGGCTTTCGAGGGCGTATTGCCGACCCTCGATCGGCTGGCGCTGACCCCGCGCCTCGCGCAAATGCTGGACGATTATGAGGCCCACCCGTTGCGTGACGATAAAGGGGCAGTGGCGTTGGTCGGCTATCACGAGCCGTCTGCAGTGTTTGTGCTGGGAACGGACACGAAGCTTTTCACCGCCCGCGAGGCAGCGGTGTGGATCGTCGCCGGCGAGGGGCGAGCGGTGGTGATCGAAGCGCGCGCCATCGACGAATTTCTCGCCGCTCTCCCAGGCCGGGTGCAGGCACAAGCCATCGCCTCGATTGAAGGCTTCAATTATTCCAACAGCACCGATATGCGGTTGGTTCTCTACCGCCTCGAATAGATATCATGACCCTGAGCCCATGGCAGCGCTTCCACGCCTTCGTGGAGGATCGTCCCTTCGAATTCGTCCTCATTCTGACGGGCGTGATCACGGGCTTGCGGCTCCTGCTTTTGTTTTTCTACCAAACGGCGCTGGGCCCTGACGAAGCACAATATTGGTTCTGGGGGCAGGATCTCGATTGGGGGTATTACTCTAAACCACCCATGATTGCCTGGGTGATCGCGCTGCCGACAACCCTTTTTGGTGATCACACCTGGGCCGTTCGGTTTTTAAGCCCGCTCTTTATCGGCGGCAGTGCGTTGCTGCTCTTCCTCAGTGGGCGGCACCTTTATGGCGACCGGGTCGGCATTTGGGCCGCTGTGATGTTCTTGCTGATGCCTGCAGTGATGCTCGGTGCCACGATCATTTCGACCGATGTGCCGCTGCTCTTTTTTTGGTGCGGCGCGCTCTTTGCCCTGTTGAAGCTCAGCGACGCTGGCGCGCGGGAGCAGACACGCTGGGCGATTGCGCTGGGGGCCGCGCTCGGCCTCGGCTTTCTGTCGAAATACGCAATGTTCTATTTCCCCATCGGCTGGGCGCTGGCGGCGATTTTTTCGCCCACGATGCGGCAAAGCCTGCGGCTGGGGACACTATTCAAAGTTCTGCTCGCGGCCGCCATCGTCTTTGCGCCGAACATTATTTGGAATGCGCAGAACGGTTTTCAGACCGTTGGCCACACAGCCGACAATGCCGATTGGCGCGGCACGCTGAACATCGAAGAGCTTTGGCAGTTTTTGGGCGATCAGTTCGGCGTGGCCGGGCCGATCTTGTTCGCGGTGTTGTTAATCGGCGCGGTGAGAACGCTCCTCCCGCGCCGTTGGATCGCCGGCCCTCGCGTGCAAGCGGACATCACACTCCTCAGCTTCACGCTGCCCCCGCTCTTGATCATTTGCGGGCAGGCGCTTCTTTCGCGGGCGAATGCCAATTGGGCCATTGCGGCTTATCCCGCGGCTATGATCTTGATCCCAGCTTGGTTGATCAGGTGGCGGGCCCGCTGGGCACTCTGGGCGTCAGTGGGCCTCCACGCCGCTGTCGGTCTTCTCGTAACAGCAGGTCTTGTCCATTTTCAGCTGGCGGACGGTCTGGGGCTGTCAAACGCCGTCAAGCGTCTGCGCGGATGGGACGAACAGACCCAGCAATTGGCACAAGCTGCGGCGAGCTATGACACTGTATTGGTTGATGAACGGGAAGTGGCGGCCCACCTGGTCTGGGAATGGCGCAACCGCGACATTGCGGTGGAAGCTTTCGATTTGAATGGCCGTAAAGACAATACCTATGAGCACGCCTTTCCCTTCGCGCCCATATCGGGCGAGCGCTATTTGCTTGTGACGCCATTCCCTGACTTGCCGTGTGCGTATGATGCTTTTGCGGTACGCGCAGAGCAGGGCACGAGCTTTGTCGATCTAAATGCAACACGTCGGGGCATCCCCGAGCGAACGCTGTTCCTTCACACGCTGAGTGGCTTCGACGCCTCGCGCCCAACCTGCGAGGGTTAGCGCTTCTTTTGCCGCGCGACGAAGGCGGCATAGTCTTCAGGCGTATCAATGCCCGGCGCGGCGTGATCGACAATGGCCGCCGCGATCCGATGGCCGTGTTCGAGCACCCGGAGCTGTTCCAACCCCTCCGTCCGTTCCAAAGGTGTGGCTTCGAGCGTGGGGAATTGCTGCAAGCTCGCGGCAGAATACGCATACAGCCCAAGGTGAAGATAAACCGGCAGCTCTGGCGTGTTGCGCGGGAAGGGGATGCGCGAGCGGGAGAAGTAAAGTGCGGAACGGACCCCATCTCCCAGCGCTGTCGAGAGGACAGCCTTCACTGCATGCGGGCCGGTGGGATCAACGCCTTCAGGGAACGGACAAACGAGCGTTGAGACGAAAGCGGGGTTTGCTCCCGTCATCGTCCCGCGATGCGCCGCGATCAGCGTTTCGATGAAGCGCGGTTCTATCTCCGGTTCGTCGCCCTGCAAATTGACGATGACGTCCGCGTCTTGTCCGCGCGCGGCCTCCGCCACCCGATCACTGCCTGAGGGGTGGGTAGGGTCCGTTATCACGGCCTCGCCGCCAAATGCTTCGACAGCAGATGAAATTCGCTCATCGTCGGTCGCAACGATCACCCGCGCGCCGTGGACCTGCCGCGCCGCCTCCACGGTGTGTTGGATCAACGGCTTGCCGGTCTCCGCCAGAAGCGGCTTGCCGGGCAGGCGCGTTGACGCATACCGCGCAGGAATAACGATCAGGACGCTCATCGGGGCTCTGGCCGAAAAAAGGGCAAAAACTTGACCACGGGCGAGAAGGCAAAAGCGATCGCGATGCCGAGAAGGATGCCAAGGCCATTGGCCATCATGTCCGCGGGGTCGCTCGTCCGGGTGGCGACGAACCCCTGCAAGATCTCCATCGCCCCGCTATACCCGAAGACGATGGCGCCGGCGATGAAGCCGCGGCCATAGGGCCTGTTCCACCCCAACCCTGAAAAGCAGCCCAGCGCCGCATAGGCCAGAAAGTGAGAAACCTTGTCGCCTTTCATCGGGTCACCCAGCACCCATTCGGCGACCCACCGGCTCCAATCATTGGCCGGCGCCAAATCGTCCGGGCTCGGTGTGAGACTGACAAAGGCGATCAGCACGGCGATCGTCACCGCATTGATACGAGCAAATTGGTCGAACGGAATCATGGGGCCAGGTCGCGCGATTTCTCTTCCCAGTCCATCGCGGTTCTCAAAATAAAGTCGAGATCGTCATAGCGCGGCGACCACCCAAGCGTGGTGCGGATTGCCGCGTTGTCGGCGATCAGCTGTGGTGGGTCGCCAGCGCGGCGGGGGGCAATCCGTGTGGGGATTTCGCGATGTGTGATCCGCTCCAGCGCTTTGATCACGTCGCGAACGGAAACGCCCTCGCCATAGCCGCAATTGAGGATGATCGACCGTCCGCCGCGCGCCAAATAGTCGAGCGCCGCGGCGTGGGCGTCCGCCATATCGGAGACGTGGATATAGTCCCTAATCGCCGTGCCATCGGGCGTATCGTAATCGGTGCCGTAGATTTTCAGCGGCTCATCGAGGATGCCCGTCGCGATCTGTGCCGCCGCTTTAATGAGGTGGCGCGGATGGCCTGGCTCGCCAAATCGGCATTTCGGATCGGCGCCCGCCACGTTGAAATAGCGCAAAATCGCCGTCGAGATGCAGGCGGGTCGGCACACATCGCTCACGATCCGCTCGGCCATCGCCATGGAGGCGCCATAGGGCGAAATCGAGGCGAGGGGCGCATCCTCATTAATCGGCATACGGTCGGGTGTGCCGTAAACCGAGGCGGTGGACGAGAACACGAACTGCTCGACCTTCGCGCTCGTTGCGGCACGGAGGGTCGAGAGCGTTTGGATAAGCGTTTCGCGATATTCCCGCAGCGGATCGATGATGGAACCCGGCACCGTGCCGTAACCGGTGAAGTGGATCACCGATTTGATGCCATATTCTTGGAAAAGCCGCGTGAGGATTTTGTCGTCGCTCGTGGGAACGATACAGAGAGGCACTGGCCCCCGTAGCGCTTCAGGCAACGCCCCTTCTTGGGCGAAGCCGACCACGTTATCCCCGCGGTCGAGGAGGGAGAGAAGCATATGGGCGCCAAGGTAGCCCGTCGCTCCCGTCACTGCGATGGTCATAAGCGCCACTAATGGTTAGCCGAAACACGCGATGAACGTAGCTCGTGTTGCGGTGTCACCCAATCATTTTTGCGCCGCAATCGCGCGTGAAAACGTCATCGTGCTCTCGACGGGATTCGCAACCTATTATAATGCCCGCTTATGGCTGAGATGTCGCCCGTGACAACTGACACGCGATCTTCTGATGCGGCCCCCGCGCGTCAGCGGCGGTTGTGGGTTGCCATTGGGGATATTCACGGTCGGCGCGATTTGCTGGACCGCCTGTTGGATAAGCTCGACCAGAAACTGGGCGATCGGGAGTACCAACTGGTCTTCTTGGGCGATTACGTCGATCGGGGCACACAGTCGCGCGAGGTGATCGAGAAGCTGCTGCGCATCAAAGAGACGCGGCCCGATACCATTTTCCTCAAGGGCAACCATGAAGAAGCGATGCTCGACTTCCTCGGGGCCGGCCCCTTGGCGGAAGGGTGGATCGCGTGGGGTGGGCTGCAGACCCTACAGAGCTATGGCATCGAGCCGGCAAATCATGATCCGGCGGACTTACAGGAGTCCTTTGCGGAAGCGCTGCCCGACGCGCATTTCAATTTCCTAATGGGCCTCGAGCGGTATCACGATGCGGGACCGTATCTGTTCGTGCATGCGGGGCTCTCACCCGAACGCCCGATCGATGCGCAGTTCGACAAAGACCTCCTCTGGATCCGCGAAGACTTTTTCTCGGCAGACCCCGCGGCGTTCGATGGCAAGACCATCGTCCACGGCCACACCCCGACGAAAAAGCCAGAGAATGTCGGCTGGCGGATCAATGTGGACACAGGGGCCGTGTGGTCGAACAAGCTGACAGCGGTGGTGTTGGGCGGGAAGCGCCCGGCGTTCATGTCGACGTGAGAGGCTGCCCGGACTTACAAACGCAATAGCGTCAGTCTCTTCTCAAAATCGAAACCTTCAGGCGTTCAGCGGTCGTCCGTTCTAAGCACGAGAAGAGGCGACCTAGTTCGCGATCTGAATGCCGTCATTCGCTGCGGGGTTCAGACGGTTTGGCGCCCAGGCGGCGATGTCGCCGTCAATGCGCGATACCGCGTCGCGCGGCAGCGTGGAGGCAACCGTGACTCCGTCGATTTCGGCTTGAGCGTCACCTTGGCGCGCGGCCAGCGCGTACCAGTAATAGGATTGCTCGGCATCGCGTAGCTCGCGCGGCAGAAGATCGGAAGACGGATCATAGAGATAGCCGAGATTGTACATGCTATCGATCACGCCGTGATTGGCGGCTTTGGTGAACCAGTCGAGGGCGAGGGTAAAGTTCTGGCCGTCGACATTGGGATCGATCGCCAGCGTGCCCAGGCGGTGCATAGCCGGTGCGTTGCCGGCGTTGGCCGCGTCGGTGAACCAGCGCTTCGCGTTCTCAAGGTCTTGCGGCGTGCCGGTGCCGACGAAATACATCTCACCCAGACGATATTGCGCGGGGACGCTGCCGTAAATTGCCGCTTCGCGGATGACGTTGAACGCGGCGGCCTGCTCTTCGAGGTTCGTCGCCTCAGCCAGCATGGATTTGCCGCGGGCGTAAAGTGTTGCGCCATCGGGGGAGGCGGCAATTGCGGGCGCTGGGGCTTGGGCAGTGGGCTCGATCTGCGACACATCGTTTGTGGACACCGGATCGGCCGTGTCCTCGGCGAAGGAGTCGACAGCTTCGACATCGTCTGCGGCCGTCATATCGGGCGAACCACCAATGCCGAAGAACAGCACGCCGCCCACCGCCATTGCAGCGACCAACAAGCCTAAGAGCGCAACAAGCGGTAGGCCGAGGCGGCGGTTTTGTCCGTCCTCATCGACACTTGGTGTTTCAACTCTCGACGTTTTGGGCGCGGCGGCAAGGGGCGTCGCGTTGATGTCGTCGTCCGCATCCGTTGCGGCTTCCTCGGCATCCTGATCAAGCAAGGAGTCGACATCCGCCTCTTGTTCCCGCGCCAACCGCTCGCGCCGCGCCTTGGCGGCGGCGAGGATTTTCTCGCGGGAGGTCATCTTCGCGTCGGGCGGCGTTGCGTCTTCCTCGTCGTCTTCGTCCGTGTCGTCGATTGTGGGCGTGTCCGCGTCGTTGATCGCGGTGCCAATGGGATCGGAATCGTCCTCAACGGCGGTTTGTTCGAAGACCGCGTCGAACTCGTCGTCATCGCTTGCGGGCAAATCCTCTGAGATCGGATCAGACACTGTCGGTGTGGTGTCGGCCGCTGCAGCCGCCGCAGCGCGTGAGGCCGCCGCGGGCGGGCTGAGGGCTTCGGCCCCGCCGTCTTCGTCTTCGTCGGCCTCGTCTTCGAGTGCATCATCCTCGCTCGGCGGTGTCTGCCCCTCGAGGCGAGCCAGCATCTCCTCATAGGAGCGTTGCAGCGAGGCCACCGTTTCTTCGGCTTCTGATGTGGCCGCCGAAAGCGCAGCATCCCTCGCGGCGCCCGCATCGTTCAGCGCGGGCATGATCTCGTCGCGAAGCGCGCCGAGCTCGGCGGCGACCTCTGAAATGCCTTCTGCGGAACGGTGCTCGGCGGCTTCGATCTTGTCGGACAAGGACGAGACCATCGCTTCGACGGCGGCGATCTGGTCGCCTGAGCGTTTGATCTCATTGCCAAGGAGCTGGAGCTTTTTGCCGGTCCGTTCAACAAACTCTTCGTCCGTGGACGTTGCGGCTTCTTTGGCTTCCAGCATGACCGCCTTGGCCGTGCGCTCTGTCTGGTCGAGGTGGCGCCCCACTGTGTCGAGCGCGTCATGCACTTCTTGGAAGCCGGCGGTCAGCCGGGTGTCAAGGTGGTCGACCCGACCTCTTAAGTCGTGGACAGCCTTTTCGTTTTCCTCAACTCGCGCCAGCGCCTCGTGGCGCGTCGCTTCGAATTGCTCGACGAGCTGGGTGAGGGCCTGTTCGAGAACTTTGAGGTTTTCGATCCGGTCGCGCTCGCCTTCGGTCTTCTCAAGGCGATCGATGCGGTCGGAGATTTCGGGGCTCACGCCTTCGCGCTTTTCCCGCTCCATGCGTTTGAGCCGTTCAAAGACAGTCTCAAGGCCTTGGTTCAACCCGCCGACGGCTTGAATGCTCTTTTCTTCCGAGCGCTTGATCGACTCTTCCGTGTTGCGCAACCGTTCGTTGAGCCGGTTTAGACTTTCGACGACGGCGCGGAGCTGTTCGGGGGAAACGCCCGTGCTCTTGACTGGGGCGTTATCATTATTCTGCGGGGTGTCTTCATTGCCGACCTCGCGGATCATGGTCGACATCCATTCGCCGAGGGTCATGCCAGCTTTCCGCGCAGCTTCCTTGGCCACCACTCTGGCTTCAGGGTCAATGCCCTTCACACTCCACGGAACATTGGACTTCATGAAGCGTCCTTTAACTCTAATTGCGGCGGTTGGGGGAGGGAGAGCCGCCGTCGTTGCTGTCACCTTACGTGCAGCGTTAAGCATGTTCGCGCTGAAGGTGAACCCGGCCGCATTAATAAAACGCTAAGGAGAGTAAATTGGTTATCCATATATGAAGATGTGGGGTGCGCTGAGATGCGATATTTGCTGCGCCACGCAAATTCGATATAGCTGGTCTCAATCAGATATTTGCTTTGCTAATATCTGCGACGAAAAAATACGTTTGATGTGAATGGAGGCACCAACATGCCGATTTATGATCCGCCCGTCCGTGACATGCAATTTTTGCTGCACGATGTGCTCAACCTGCAGAACTATTCGAACCTTCCCGGTTTTGCTGACGCCACGCCTGATGTGATCGACGCGATCTTAGAAGAGGGCGCCAAATGGCACCGTGACGTGCTCGCGCCCCTCAATCGCGTTGGCGATATCGAAGGCTGCACCCGCAATGATGACGGCTCCGTGACCACGCCGAAGGGGTTCAAGGAAGCCTATAAAGCGTTTTGCGAAAACGGCTTTGGCAGTATGGCGCAGGATCCCGAATATGGCGGGCAAGGCCTGCCGCTCGCGCTGTCGATGGCCCTCTCCGAGATGACATCGTCGGCCAACCAAGCCTTTGCGATGTATCCGGGTCTCTCGGGCGGCGCCTGGCGCGCCATCTACAATGCGGGGTCTGACGAGCAGAAAGAAAAGTATCTGCCGAAAATGACCACCGGTGAGTGGACCGGCACGATGAACTTGACCGAGCCCCAATGCGGCACGGATTTGGGCCTCATCCGGACGAAGGCCGAGCCGCAAGACGACGGCACTTATAAAATCTCTGGACAGAAGATTTGGATCTCCGCCGGCGAGCATGACATGTCTGACAACATCATTCACTTGGTGTTGGCACGGATCGAAGGCGCGCCTGAGGGAATCAAGGGGATTTCTCTCTTCATCGTGCCGAAATTCCTCGTGAACGAGGATGGCTCGCTGGGTGAGCGCAACGCGCTG
>CAYFHK010000027.1:0-24313 GCA_964342585.1 uncultured Caulobacterales bacterium
TCGTCCAACAGATCGGCTGGCGAAAGCTCACCATAAAGGCGGACCTCGCTTGCCCCATCGCCCGCGGCGCGCCGAAGTCGCGTGTCATCCTTGTCCGAAATGCCAACCTCGTTTTTGATGTCCAGCACGCGCTCGTCGGCATCGGTGAGGAGCATGGCGTTGCTGTCGCCATCGACTGGCGGCTGCAGGTCAGCCATCACGATATTGCTCGATACCGTCAGCGCAGAAACCGTTGTGCCATAGCCGTAGCGCAGGTCCTCATGGCTCCACCCCGGCGGCGTCCGTTCATCGGGGAACCAGCGATCATCGCCGATGACATCCCCAACGGTCTTAATGCCCGCAGCCACCACGGCGTCAGCGAGGGTTTTAAGGCACCGCTCTTCACACGCCTCCCCGTCACCAACCATGGGGTCACCTCGCCCCACCAACAAAAGATGAGGCGGTGCAGCGCGCGGTGTTTCTTCGATATAAATTCGGGTACTGAGGCGATCAGCACTTGCGCTTAATATAGGCAAGGCCGAGAAGCCAGCCGCCGTCGTCACGAGCTTGGTGTTCGACGCGGGAATAAAGCGATCATCAGGGCGCATCGCGAGGAGCTCTTTGCCCTCAAGATCTGTGACGAGGAGGCCCCAACGGATCCCCTCGAGCTCATCTGGGTAGAGCGTGTCTTTCACATCACCACGCAGCTGCGTCGCGCAAGCTGAGAGCGCCAACCCGAGGAAAAGGAGTGGCCACCACTTCATCGCTTACTCCTCATCGAACAGGCTCACCTGCGCGGTGCCCTGATTTTCGTCTTTGGACGGCTCTTTTGGGGCAGACGGCTTCGCGTCACGCTTCTTCCTTGTTGGCTTTACGGCTGACGCGCGCCCCTCTTCGACGGTGGCGCGGACGTCTCCATCCTCGAAGGTCAGCCGCACGCGATCGCCGGCGCCCAGCGCCTCGGCAGACCGCAGCACAGCCCCCTCCTCGTCACGAACGAGCGCGAAGCCTCGCGCAAGGACGCTTCTGTAGGAAAAGCTCTCGAGCAAGCGTGAGGCATCACGCAGGCGTCTATCACGATCAGCAAGCTGCGTTTTGCCGCTCACCCCGAGCCGTCGGGCCAACCCCGAAATCCGCTCCAGCCCGTCGGCAGTGCGCCGCTTGAGCGGGCCCAAATGAAGGCGCGCCGCCCTTAATCGATCCGACGCCTGATCAACACGGCGCAGCGGCGCTGATTGAAGACGTGTCGCCGCGCCCGTCAGCCGGTCACGCGCGGCCCCCACCCGATCGCGAAGGCGACCCGGCCGCATGCCCGCCGCCGCTGCATCGAGCCTCGCGCTCGCCCGATCAAACCGCGCCGTGACCGCACCTTGGAAACGTTCGGTGGCGCGATCCACGCGCTGTTCGGCTGGCTCGATCAACGCTTGCGGACGACCAAGACCCCGAGCAGCCGCGACGAGGCGCAGGCCGCGCTGTTCAGCGAGCCGCATGGCCGCATTAGCAAGCCGCGCACCCTTGCCTTCGACATCTTGCAACAACTCAAGCCGGACCGGTACGGCCATTTCCGCCGCCGCCGTGGGGGTGGGCGCGCGCCGATCGGCGGCGAAATCAATCAGCGTTGTATCGGTCTCATGGCCCACGGCTGAAATCAGCGGGATGTCGCTGGCAGCCGCTGCGCGCACGACGCTCTCATCGTTGAAGCACCAAAGATCTTCTAGCGAGCCGCCACCACGCGCCACGATCAAGACGTCCGGTCGTGGAATAGGTCCATCCGGGCGGAGCGCATTGAACCCTTCGATCCCCGCGACAATTTTCGGCGCCGCGCCCTCCCCCTGGACCACGGTCGGCCAAACGATGACGTGAGTGGGAAAGCGGTCGCGCAGGCGATGGAGAATGTCGCGGATCACCGCGCCCGATGGCGAAGTCACAACGCCAATGACCTGAGGCAGGAAAGGCAGCGGCTTCTTCCGGCCCTCATCGAAGAGCCCCTCGGCCGCGAGCTCCTTTTTGCGTTTCTCAAGCAGCGCCATCAGGGCACCCGCCCCCGCCGGCTCGAGCGTGTCGATGACGAGTTGGTAGCGCGATTGGCCTGGGAAGGTGGTCAGGCGGCCCGTCGCGATCACTTCCATCCCTTGTTCGGGCTTGATGGGAATACGCGCGGCCGCACCCTTCCAAATCACCGAAGACAAGACCGCGCGATCGTCCTTCAAATCGAGATAGACGTGGCCTGACCCGGCCTTCGTCACCCGGCCAAGCTCGCCCCGGACGCGGACATAGCCATAGGCGTCTTCGAGCGTCCGCTTGATGCGGCCCGACAGCTCAGTGACCGTGAATTCTGGAACGTTGGTGCTCACAGCTGAGACCTTAGCGAGCAACGGTCCTGTGTGTCACCCAAGAGCGCTCACCCTTCTTTCTGAAGCACACGGAGAATTTGGCGACGTATCGCCTCGATCCGCCGTCCATCATCGATTTTATAGTGGGGGGCGTCTTGCAGATAGAAAGTATCGACGGCCCGCTCGCCATAGGTGGCGATATAGGCAAGTTGAATATTGACGCCGATATCCGCCAGCGCGCTCGCCAAATCAAAAAGAAGACCCGGTCGGTCGAGCGCCTCCACCTCAACAATCAGGGCCTCCTCCGAGCCGTGCTCATCAACACGGATGGTGGGCGTGACACTGAACATCGAACGCCGATCCCCTACCACCGGCGAAGGGACACTTGGCGCGGGTCCCGTCCCCTGCGCCATTTGGTCAAACCGGTTCCGAATGGCAGAGATTTCGTCCGGTGTCGCCTCGAATGGACCCGGTGGCGGCCCAGCGCGCTGAATTTGGAAAATGAGCGCCGCTTTTTCGGCCCCGTCTACATCTATGCCCAGCGGGAAAGCGGATGCATCAAAGACCGACCCACCGATCTCTGCAACGATCCCTGTCGCCAAGGCGAAGACCTGCGGCGTATTATCCGTATAGAGCATGACTTGCAGCATGCCGCCATTGCCCTCTTGCACCATCGCCCCGCCGCGATGGCCCTCAGCTTCAATCCGCTTCACCAACAGGGACAAGTCAGCTGCCGCCGAGGGGTCGGCCATTGACCAGAATGAGGGGCCGGTGCGTTCGATAAACGCATTGAACGCCTCTTGATCCGCTTCAGCCAGCATCGCCCGCGTCTGTCGCCGCAGTTTCTGCCGACGCTCTTCAAGGAACGTATCCAGCGCCTCTGCCCCGCCGTCTAGATAGGCTTGCAACGTCTCAACCAAGAGCCGCACGTCGCGCCGCGCATACTCTTCCCACGAACGGATACCCACCGTGCGGTGCCGGCAGCTTGTCAAAATCGAAAGGCTATCAAGACGCCGCTGCGTTTTGATCACCTTCGCCAATGACGCCACCACAGAGCCCTCGACCACGTTCCGCCGCGATGCCACGCGGAACAATAAATCACGATGCTGAATAGCGAAGACGACCAAGTCGATATCGTCTGGCTTGTCCAGCACTTGCGCCGCCTCGCGCCGGATGCGCGCGAGCATCTCTTTCTCATCTTCGCCGCTTGGGCTCGGCGCCTCTTGCAGCAGAAGCGCCACGTAAAGCGGCATCGGGTCACCGAAGGCCTTCGCCATTGGCTTCGTCAGCACGAAGCGACCATCATCACGATCCGACAACATATCGCACAACACGCCGACGGCGCGCAGCACATGCTCGTCAAGCGTATAGCGACGGAAAAGGCTGTACTCGACCTTTCCGATGACATCGCCGAAGTCTGGTAGAAAACGCCCTAAAAGGCCGCACTCCGACATTGTCCTGAGAACGCGCTCCAGGTCTTGGCTTTCCCGCAAAATGTCTTGGAACAATTCGCGAAGCTCTGGCCGCTGTCGGTCCTCGGCGCCAAGAAGACGCGCGCCGCGCACAGCTGTTTGAAACGCATCCGGATGCAGCGGCAAATTATGCCGTCCGCTGGCGCGAATGAGCGCGAAAAGCGCCCGCGGGTTTTCGAGGGCTGCGGAATGATCAGCGAAGGTGATGCGCCCCCCACGGCGAATGAGATTGGCCTCGCCGTCAAACGCCTGCTCCTCGACCATGCGGTCGATGGCGCCCTTCACCTGCGCCGCAAAACGGGTTTCTTTAAGCGCCTGTTCTTCTAGCTGGGCGCTGGCGGCGCGGGTGAGCCGACCTACTTCTTTCGCATTCAAGAAGTAATGCCGCATGAATCGCTCAACGGCGCTGGCGTCACTGCGGGCGCGATACCCAAGGCGCTCTGCCAAAATCGGCTGTATACTGAAGCTCAATCGTTCATCTGCACGGCCTTGCGCACGATGCAACTCCACCCGCACTGACCAGAAAAAATCGAGGACATTATTGAGCCGTCGCAGCTCCCGCGGCGTGAAAAGGCCTGGCGCATCAACGGCAAAGGTGGGGCTGTCATCAAGCCCCGTCACATATCGGTTGAGCCAATGCAGTGTGTCCAGATCACGCAAGCCGCCTTTGCCCTCTTTCACGTCGGGCTCAATCGCATAGCGGGAAGAGGCAATCCGATCGTGCCGTTCATCCCGCTCACGGAGTTTTGCTTCCACGAATTCAGCGAGGGTGCGGCGACGCAGCTTGTCAAAGCGCTCGTGGAAATCCTCGTAGAGCGCCGTATCGCCGCAAATCATCCGTGCATCGAGAAAGGCGGTCCGCGTCACTGTATCCGCTTGGGCAGCCGTCACCGCGGATGCGGGCGAATGCGCCGAGTGCGACATGGGGAAACCACTATCCCACATCGCATAGAGAAAAGGCGCCAACCGGGCGTTTAAATCGCCACCACGTGCAAGGAATAATAGATCGATGTCGGAATAGGGCGCCAGCTGACCTCGACCGTAACCGCCCGTGGCCACAACGGCCATGCCAGGGCCCAACACGTGACCCGCTAACGCGTGAACGATTTCGTCCATTCGTGCCGAGAGAAAGCGACTGATGGCGTAGCCGCCCTTTTCGGTCTCAAAGGCCGCTTCCTTGCCCGCTTGCCATTGCCGACGAAGAATGCCGCCAATGACGGAGGAATTCGCGCCATCCTTCAGCGCAGTCGCGACGCCTTCACTTAAAGCAGATGGTGAGAGCAGGGTCACTCGCTCGCCCCTTTCTCAACACGGAACATCTCTTTCAACTCATACACCAGATCGAGCGCCTCTCGCGGGGTGAGCGCGTCGGGATCAATCTGGTCGATGCGATCCTCAAGCAGCGATGGCTCTGCGAAGGCAGGCGGCGGTGCGGTCGCGGCGGCTTGGAAGAGCGGAAGCTCGGCTTCCACTGGGCCTTTTGCCCGGCCCTCTTCGAGTGATCGCAACACAGATGAAGCGCGCGTCAAGACGGTGCGCGGCAACCCCGCCAATTTCGCAACCGCGATGCCATAGGATCGGTCAGCCGCTCCCTCAACCACCTCATGCACAAAGATGACATCGCCCTTCCACTCGCGGACGGCCATCGAAACGTTCTTTAAGCGACTTAGTTCAGCCGTCAGCGCTGTCAGCTCGTGATAGTGTGTGGCGAACAATCCTCTGCACCCGACCTGATTGTGCAAATACTCAAGAGCGGCCCAAGCGATGGACATGCCATCGAACGTTGAGGTGCCCCGCCCCACCTCATCGAGAATGACGAAACTGCGCGCGGTGGCTTGATTGAGGATGGCAGCTGTCTCGACCATTTCGACCATAAAGGTCGACCGCCCGCGCGCCAAATCATCAGAGGCCCCCACGCGCGAGAAGAGCTTGTCGATGACGCCGATCCGTGCCGCCCGCGCGGGCACGAAAGCCCCGATCTGCGCCAGCACCGCGATCAGCGCATTCTGCCGCAAATAGGTGGACTTCCCCGCCATGTTCGGCCCAGTGACCAGGAGCATGGCCGGCTTCCCGTCCTCATCCAAAGATGCGCCATTGGGGATGAAGGCTGGCCGGGCCGGATCCTTTTGCATGGCCTGCTCAACGACAGGGTGGCGACCACCGTCCACGGAGAAATCTGTGCCGGTCACAATTTCTGGACGCGCATAACCATCAGCCGCCGCCAGTTCCGCGAGCGCCGCCAGCACATCAAGCGCGGCCAAGGCATCGGCGCAGTCGCAAAGGGCGCCATAATGATTCAGCACCGCCTCGACCATCTCGCTGAAAATTTCCGCTTCGCGCTTAAGGGCATCTTCGCCAGCGCGGGCGATTTTCGCGTCGAGATCGGCGAGCTCGCCCGTCACGTATCGCACGGCATTGGCGAGGGTTTGACGATGCCGAAATTGCTCTTTGAACGGTGTTTCGGCCATAACTTCGGCATTCGCCGCCGTCACCTCAACCGTATAGCCAAGCACCTTCGAATGCTTGATCTTGAGGCTTTTGATCCCCGTTTCTGCGCGATATCGCTCCTCAAGCCCGGCGATGATCTGTCGGGAGGCGGATTTGAGGTGCCGGGCCTCATCAAGGGCGGCATCGACGCCATCGGCAATGACCCCGCCATCGCGCACAAGCAACGGCAGGTCCTCTGCCAGCGTCTGCGTCAGTTTTTCCGTCAGATTACGGAAAATATTGTTCGCGGGACCCTCTAGGTGGGTCCGCGCTGTGGCGACAAGAGCGGGCACGGGCAAACCGAGCGCCGTTTCACATAGCGCCGACGCAATCATCTCCGACGCTTCGAGCGCATCGCGCACCACAGCCAAATCACGCGGGCCGCCACGACCAAGGGACAAACGCGAAAGCGCCCGGGCGAGATCTGGCGCTGACTTTAGCTGTCTGCGCAACGCCGTGCGGCCCGATGGTTCGTCGACGAAGAAAGCAACGCCCCGTTGCCGCTCAAGGATCGGTTCGGCACTGGCGAGCGGGGCGGAAAGCCATTGCGACAACAGCCGGGCTCCACCCGCCGTTTGTGTACGGTCGATCGCTTTGAGCAGCGATCCCTCACGCCCGCCCTCTGGCCCCTCGACCAATGCTAAGGACCGGCGCGTGGCGGCATCGATTTGCATCACCTCATCATGGCTTTGCCGCAAGGGCGGACGCAGCCGCGGCATCGCCTCTAACTGGGTGAGCTCAAGATAGGCCAGCAACGCGCCAAGCGCTGTCTTTTCCACGACGGTGAAGCTGCCGAAACCATCAAGCGTTGTGGTGCCGTAGATCTCCCCCATCGCGCGCTCGGCATGTCGCGCATCGAAATGGCTACGGTGCAGCGGCCGGACCACCCGCTCATCAAGCAGCACCGTTGCGGCATCGAGGCCGCTTTCACCGTCGGGCATCAAGAGCTCAGCCGGAGAAATCGCCGCGAGCCGGTCCGCCAAAGCGGTCTCACTTACCGTCTCTATGCTGACTTCACCCGTGGATAGGTCAGCCAAAGCGATCGCTGCCTCGCGCTTGGCACACCAAATCGCAGCGAGATGATTATTCGCGCGGGCGTCAAGCAAGGCTTCTTCTGTCAGCGTGCCAGGCGTGACGATACGCACAATATCGCGGGCAACGACAGACTTTGCACCGCGTTTTTTTGCCTCCGCCGGATCCTCCGTCTGCTCACAAATGGCAACGGAGAACCCTTTTTTGATCAAACGCGCCAAATAGGTTTCCGCCGCATGGAACGGCACACCGCACATGGGGATGTCTTCGCCGTCTTTCTTGCCCCGACGGGTGAGCGTGATGTCGAGCGCTTCAGCAGCGGCGATCGCGTCCTCAAAAAACAGCTCGTAGAAATCCCCCATGCGGTAAAACAGCAGGGCATGCCCGGCCTTCCGCTTGATGGCATGGTATTGAGCCATCATCGGCGTCATCTTTGCGGCATCAACGGTATCGCTCAATGGCGATCCATCCATAACATTCGGTTCCTCAAGGATGCGGCAGTGTAGCCTCGGTCGCGCCTGAATGCACGGACACCCGCGTCATAAAAACGACGCAACAAAATCGCAAATCGGCTTAGGCTTTCCGGGAAACCGAGTTAAGGGTGGTCATGAGCCGAGAACGCGTCGACGGCGGCACGCTGACGATTGACGAAACAACGCTTCCCATCGATGTGGAAGTGAACCCTCGCGCACGGCGACTGATCCTGAGGCTGGGGCGCGAGCGCCGGGTGCGCGTCACTTGCCCTTCAAAACGACATATCCGAGACGCCATTGCGATGGCGCATTCTCGGCGCGAATGGCTGGCCGCCCGCCTCCGCGAACAACCGCACCCGATCGCGTTTTTGCCCGGCGCCCACCTGCCCGTTCTCGAAGATCGCTATGAGATTGTGCACACGGGTCGCGTGCGGGATGCAGCTTGGTTCGAACCTGGTCGGATCATCACCGGCGGGCCGGATGCGCGGGGCATTGCCCGTCGCGTTGAAACCCTATTGCGGCAAACCGCCCTGAACGCTTTCGAGGACGATGCGCACCGTTTGGCCGCGCGGCTCGACGTCGATGTGTCGGGTGTCCAAGTGCGGCAGATGTCGAGCCGATGGGGATCGTGCTCACCCGACGGCGCGTTGACCTTTAATTGGAAACTGATTTTCGCGCCAAGGCCCGTGATGTTTTACGTGGCGGCGCATGAGGTCGCGCATCTGGTCCACATGGACCATTCTTCGGCCTTTTGGGCGCTGGTCAATCGTCTTGACCCGGATTACCAAAGCGCGGCGACCTGGCTGCGTCAGCGCGGCGCACAGCTCCACGCCTATGGACACCCGCCCGATGACGAAACCGCTCTTCCGCTAGCCGTCGATCAAGTTGGATAACAGCGCGCCGATGCCGCGACGCGGCTGATCTTCGGTGCCACTAGTGTCCCGTGGATCCGTAGACGGCTCAACCGGCGCGTTTGTCTGA
This sequence comes from uncultured Caulobacterales bacterium, assembly GCA_964342585.1. Taxonomy (GTDB): domain Bacteria; phylum Pseudomonadota; class Alphaproteobacteria; order Caulobacterales; family Parvularculaceae; genus Parvularcula. The sequence goes on from CAYFHK010000027.1 coordinate 8,758, forward strand.
TCTCGGCTCCCGTCCTCGCTCCGCAGCACCGAGCGCAAGTGATCAAACAGCGACTTGTGATCCACGGGCGGCACATAGGGCGTTGGAATGCGCGGCGGACGATCGCCAAGGCCCGCTTGCATCATTTCGGCCCATAGCACCGCGGGCAGCCCACTGCCGGAGATGGCCTGGCCACGCGCCTCCATGGGCGTGTTATCGTCCTTGCCGACCCAAACGACCCCCACCAGACCGCTGGCATAGCCTGCGAACCACGCATCGCGGCTGTCTTGGCTGGTGCCTGTTTTGCCCGAGGCCGCATGACCATTAATGCGTGCACGGAAGCCCGAACCCCGGCTCACCACATGGCGCATCATGTGATCGAAGGCGATCAGCGTTTGCGGATCAAAAACACGCTGTGTCTCAGGCGCCTGATACCGATACAGCACTTCGCCCCGACGATCGGTGATGGTCGTGACGATGTGGCTTTGCCGCGGATAGCCGCCATTGGACAGCGGCACATAGGCGGTCGCCATATCCAAAGGCGTAGCTTCTATCACGCCCAAAGCGAGCGATGCGCCCACGTCTGAATTGATGGGCAAGCCCACGCGGTGCGCGACGTCTGTGACCACATCGCGACCGACATGTTCTTGCAAACGGATGGCCGCAGCGTTCAGCGAGCGGGAGAGCGCCTCGGTCAGCGGCACGGGGCCGTAATAGCGATCCTTGTAATTATCAGGCTGGTAAGTCCCGATCGTAACGGGCCGATCATCGATGATGTCGTCAGGGCGCCAGCCCTTTTCGACCGCCGCTAGATAAACGAAAGGCTTGAAAACCGATCCTGGTTGCCGCCGCGCCTGGGTCGCTCGGTTATAGACGCTTTCGCCATAGTCCCGACCGCCGATCAGCACACGGATAGCGCCATCATCTTCCATGGCGATGGCGGCAACTTGAATGTCGTCGCTTTCAAGCTTGTTTGCCGCGGCCAATGCCGCAGCCCGGTCCGCCACAAGCCGCGTTGCATTGGTGTCGATGGTGGTCAGCACCGCGACGTCATCGGTGAAATCGCCGAGCCGGCCGCGCGCTTCCGCCACCGCATGATCGACTGCGTAATCAAGGCGCCGGTCGCGCGCGATCACTTGGGCGATGCCTTCCTGCTCGATCTGCGCGACCTCTTTCGCCGTGAGAAACCCCGTATCGGCCATGGCGCGCAATACGACCATGGCGCGCTGTGCGGCCGCCTCTTCATTTGCCGTGGGGGCAAATTTAGATGGCGCTTTCAAAAGCCCCGCCAGCATCGCGGCTTCGCCCACATCCAACTCAGCGGGGTGCTTGCCAAAATACCGGCGCGCTGCCGCTTCGAGCCCATAGGCGCCATTGCCGAAATAGACCGCGTTCAGATAAAATGCGAGGATCTCATCTTTATCGTACTGCGCCTCAATCTTCAGGGCCAAGAGCATTTCTTGCACTTTGCGGCGCATGGTCCGCTCGGGCGAGAGAACGAGATTTTTGACGAGTTGCTGTGTGATCGTTGAGCCGCCCTGCGCCACCCCGCCCGCGCGGAGGTTGACCGCAACGGCGCGGGCGATGGCGACCGGATTGACCCCGACATGGTGATAAAAATTGCGATCTTCTGTCGCCAAAAAGGCTTCGACGACGTGTTCGGGCAATTGAGTCGGCGCAATCGGCGTTCCCCGATCTTGGCCATGGATACCGATCACATCACCTTGGCGATCCAGCACCGTGATGCGCGGTTGCTTTCGCGCGGCGGCAAGATCCCCCACCGCCGGCAGGTCTTGGGCGTAATAGGCAAGGATCGCGATGGCGCCGAGCCCGAGAACGAAGGCCACGCCCGATGCCTGAACCACGAGCCGCCCCACGCGGCGCGCCAAGGTCGGTGTCGCGGTGCTGCGCTTGCGCCGAGCGGGAGTGGATTTGCGCGCGCTGGCCGTAGGCCGACGGCTGCTGCTCGGCGGTTTTTTTGCTGCGCCTGTGCGTTTCGCGGTCTTTGTGCCGGTGGCACGCGATTTGGCGAGCGATTTCGACGTCGCGCGCACAGCTTTCTTGCCCCGCGCGCGGCGGCCATTGGGTCTACGCGGCGTGGAGGATCGACGATCCGGCATAAGGGTCAATTGCGCCCAGGAGGCTTAACGAGCGCTAAACAAGTGCCCGATTGGGGAAGGAAATTTTTACCGCTTTGTGAAGACCGCGGGTGTCATAAAAAAACCGGCGCCGAAGCGCCGGTTTTCTCAAAGACCTGTCGATCAACTTAGAAGTTGAATTCGAACTCTGTACGACGGTTGAGCGGCTCTTTCACGCCATCAGCTGTCGGACGAGCTGGGTTGCTTTCACCAAGCGCTTCCACAGTGATCGCGCTGGCGTCAACGCCTTCAGCGATCAGCGCGTCACGGACAACCGCTGCGCGGCGTGCCGAGAGAGCTTGGTTGTAGCTGGCAGAACCGGCAGTGTCGGTGTTGCCTTGGACCGTCACGATTTCGATCTCGCCACGCTCAAGCGCTTCTTGCGCGCGGGCCTCGATCAGGAGACGGGCCGCGTCCGTGAGAACCGATTTGTCGTAGTCGAAGTAGACCACGTCTGCGATCGGATCGAGGTTCACAGGGCAATCCGCTTGGCTTTCAACCAACGTACCGTCCGCACATTCGAACAGCGGGGTCGGTGCTGGCGGCGGCGGCGGCGGCGCAGCAGCGACCGGCGTGCCAAAGTTCCAGCGCAGACCAGCCAGTGCTTCGTGCGCGGTGTACTCGCCGCTCAGACCCGCAAGCGGAGTCGGCGCAGCAGCGGTAGAGTTGATGTAGCCACCGTAGTCATACTCACCGGTGCGCAGGTAACGGTAGCGCACGTCGACCAGCATGTTTTCGGTGAAGTTGAAGACCAAACCGGCCATGGCTTGCGCCGCAGGCACATAGTCTTTGTCTTCCACCGCGATGCGGTTGCCGCCGGCCATGGCCGGAACGGTTTGCGGCACAGCGCCATCCGTGACGACGCTAAAGTTGCCGAACTCAGGACGGACGAGTGCCGCACCGACGCCAGCGCCGATATACGGGTTGATCATGCCGCCTTCATCAAGCGTGAAGTCTTTGTACGCGTTGAACATCAACGTCGTAACCGTCAGCTCGCCAACGCCAGCCGTTCCGCCCGGGAAGCCGCCGAAGCCGAGGCCGTCGCCCGACATGTTTTCGATGTCTTGGCTGCGCGATGCCAGCTCAAGCTCAGCGCGAATGCCTTTTGCGAAGTACTTACCGATCGCGCCATAAAGCGAGATATTGGTTTCGGTTTCGAGCGTGCTGTCGAAAGCCGCTGGCAACGAATCAGCTGATTCGATGTCGTTTGCTTCGTCATTGGCGATCACTACGCCGGCACCGATGGCACCATAGTAGCCTTGATATTCATCTTGCGCCGACGCTTGTGCCCCGAGAGCCAGAGTGCCTGCTGCTAGAAGCAGAGCGTATTTCAGTTTCATCATCCCCTCCTAAAGGTGTGGATTTCGTTGTGTTGGCTCTCGCTTTGCAACCACCCGGCCAACACGTGACAGCCTTGTTAATCTTAACCCTGAAACTCCCAAGAGGGAACAGGGTTCAAATGTTTTTTACCACCGATAGCGCGTTCCCACCCCATCGAAGCTGCGTCTACATAGAGATGGGTTGTGGCAATCGTGAGGCTCTTCGCACCATTTGAGTGAATTTTTTAAACTTGGTGCGAAAAGGACACAGCAGGAATAACCTTAAAATTGCGTTGCTACATTTCGGCGACAGGCAATGAGTCGCCGAGCCCTTTCTTCAATTTCTTCATCGCCTGCTTTTCAATCTGGCGAACTCTTTCCTTCGAAAGATTGAGCTCGACACCAAGACGGCTGAGCGTGACTTTCTCCTCGCCGAAAAAGCGTTGCTCGATAATCAACCGCTCGCGGGCGTTGAGATCGTCCAGCGCGCCTTGGAGCCAGATCGTCAGCTTGCCGCCATCAATCGAGGACGCGACAGTTTCGTCCTGCAAGGCGCGCTCGTCTTCGATAAGCTCTTGCCGCTCCATCCCGCTATCATCGGTCAGCGGCGCATTCAGCGACTGATCGCGCCGGCCCAGGCGGGAGGTCATGAAGATGACATCGTCCTCCGTGACGCGGAAACGCTCTGCCGCCTTCTGCACGCCGATGCGCGGCTCGCGGTCCACATCCTCGATCAATTGGCGAATGCGGCTCAAATTGAAAAAAATCGTTTTATGCGCGGACTTCGATCCGACACGCACAATCGACCAATTGCGCAAGATGTAGTCCTGCATCGACGCGCGGATCCACCACCCGGCATAGGTGCTGAAGCGGACCTCGCGATCGGGATCGAAACGGCGCGCCGCTTCCAGAAGACCAATCGCCCCCTCCTGCACCATATCGCCCAAAGGGAGGCCATATCCGCGGAATTTGATCGCGGTCGAAACCGCCATCCGCATGTGCGATTCAATGAGCTCGGAGAGCGCCGACTCATCCTCCTCATCTCGCCATGACCGAGCGAGTTCTTGCTCTTTTTCGAGCGGTAGGATCGGCGCGGACATTGCTGCCCGGATCGTTTGTCTTAGATATGCGTCTGCATCCATCCCCGTAGCTCCACCTCTCATTGGGGCCCCTGCGTAAGTTGTGGGCGAAGTCGGAACGACTGGGGATCAGAGTGGTTCCCATCGCAAATGCACTTTTCGCGGCAGCAGACAGCATGTCGCACCCGCGTCGGTTTCTCCGTGACTTTGAAGGGGGACCGCAATAGCGATGAGGACCCATATTTCGCTGATTTTTTCCGTGCCAGGAGGCCTCTCAAATGCGCCTTGGAGTTCCCAAAGAAATAAAAACGCTCGAAGCCCGCGTCGGCATGACGCCCGACGCCGTGCAGGAGCTGACCCGGCTTGGCCATTCCGTTCGCGTGGAGACCACCGCGGGAGATGGCGTTGATTTTTCAGACGATGCCTATCGCGCCGCGGGCGCAGAGATCGTCGCCACCGCAGAAGAAGCGTTCGATGCGGATCTAATAATCAAAGTGAAAGAACCGCAGCAGCAGGAAATCAAACGCCTCAAGCCGCATCAAACACTGTTCACCTATCTGCATTTAGCAGCGGACAAGGCGCAGGCTGAGGCCCTGGGCGAAAGCGGCGCCTGGGCCATCGCCTATGAAACGGTCACCGGCGAACAGGGCGGCTTGCCGCTCTTGCGACCGATGAGCGAGGTGGCGGGCCGCATGTCTGTGCAGGTCGGGGCGCGATGCCTCGAGCGGTCTGCAGGCGGACGCGGGGTATTGCTTGGCGGCGTTCCCGGTGTCGCCGCAGCAGAGGTGGTAATCCTCGGCGGCGGGGTTTCGGGCTTCAACGCCGCGCAAATGGCGGTGGGGATGCACGCCCATGTCACGTTGTTTGATACCTCGCTTAATCGACTAAGCGAGCTCGACACGCTGTTTGAGAACCAGGTTCAGACCGTCTTCTCCACCAAAGGCGCGATCGCGGAAGCGGTGAAAACCGCCGATCTCGTCATCGGCGCCGTGCTGATTCCGGGTGACGCGGCGCCAAAGCTGATCACGCGCGACATGCTGGCCACGATGAAGCCGGGCGCCGTGTTGGTCGATATTGCGATCGATCAGGGCGGATGCTTCGAAACCTCGCATCCGACAACTCATAACGATCCATTCTTTGTGGTGGACGGCATTGTTCATTATTGTGTGGCGAACATGCCAGGCGCGGTGCCGAGGACGTCGACCTTTGCGCTCTCGAACCGCACCCTGCCCTTCATCATCGCCCTGGCCACCCACGGTCGAGAAGAAGTACTGCGCCGCGATCGGCATCTACGGGCCGGATTGAATGTGGCGAACGGGCAAATCACGCATGACGCGGTGGCACGCGCCCTCGGCATGTCATTCACGCCCGCCGATTCGCTGCTCGGAACGGGATAGGCAGCAAATAGCTGAACATCCGAAAGAATTTTAACGTTACGGCGCTATGCACGTGTTCGTGGCGGCGAACCTCGATACCTTCGAAGAGAAAGCGGATCTTGACCCATGGTCAGTGCGCTTCCGCGACTCTGCGCTCGAACGCGACTTCCGCCGCTATTCGACCGAGCGAGACAATGCCACCGACCAATTCATTTTGCTGTCAGGCGTGGGCATTTTCATCGCCTACGGTTTCCTTGATTGGCTGACGCTTGGTGACCTGGCGATTTGGGTCATCGGGCTGCGTATTGCCTCGGCGCCGCTCTCAATCAGCCTGATTCTTTGGACCTACACGCCGCGTGGCCGCGCGCACATGCAGGCGGTTTCCACCATCATTATGGGGCTTGGGACAATCTGCCTGGCCCTCATGGTCTATTCGCTCGGCCTCGTGTCCCCGCCCTACTATGTGGGGATCCTCCACTTTGCGATCGCCTTCAGTTCGATCATCCGCGTGAACTTTCGGGTGTGCCTTGCGCTTCTCTTATTCATGTATGGCAGCATCGCCGTGGCCACCATCAACATCCCAAAAGGGCCTGACCTCTACGCCGCACACTTCTTCTTGATCAGCATCCTAACAAGCTGCGCAATGGTGAACTATTTCCTCGAGCGCAACCGCCGAAACGAATTCCTCCAGGCGCAACAACGCGCGGCCTATTATCAACAGGTCCAAGAAATGGCCGACGAGGCAGAGCGCTCCGTGAAGCGGAAGAATGCGATCCTCAACGTGCTTGGTCACGTCGTGAAGACGCCGCTTCATCAGATCATCGGTTACGCGCAGATCATCGAGCAAACCGGCAAAATGCAGGGTGGCGAGGACCTGAGCGGCTTTGCCGAGGAAATTCAGCGGGCGGGCAATACGCTGTCGCATCAAAGCCAGCGGCTTCTCGACTTCTCTCGCGCCGATTCGGGCCTTATCAGCCCGGTGTTGAAGAAGACGACACCCGCCAGACTGGTTCGCGAAGCGCTATACCGGAACGAAACCGCGGCGACAGAAAAAGCGATAAACATCGTCCAGGAATGTGACGAAACCGAAGTCTTGGTGGACTCACGGCAACTCGTCCGGGCCCTCGAGGAAATCATCGACAACGCGATACAGTTCAGTGCACCAGGCGCATCAGTCACGATCAAATCCAACGCGACGGCGGGCGGCGTCGTTCTCACCATCGCCGACAACGGTCCGGGGATTCCACCGGAAGATCTGGACCGTGTGATCGATGCGATGAACCGGACAGAAGACTTCCGAAATGTCGGCGGCGACAAGCTCGGCATCGGCGTGTCGCTCGCCCGTGCTTTGGTAACGATCGCAGGCGGCAAGTTCTACTTCGCGAGCGCCCCGGAGCACGGCACACTCGTGACGTTTGTCCTCCCCTATGCGGAAGCATCGACGAAGGACGCCAAAGCGAACGAAAGCGCCGCTGCTTAAGCGGGCTTCGTCACTTTCAGCATATAAATCGCGCCGGTTTCATCCGTGTCGAGCTCAACAATCCCGTTCGTATTGCTCGCCATGTCGCGCATCTCCTCCTCATTTCGGAAGTATAAGGACCAATCGAGCGCATATTCGAGCGGCCAATAGCTGCCGAGGCCGGCGTCATTCATATTGCCGATAATCACCGAGCCACCTGGCCGGAGATGCTCGTAAAGTTTCGAAATCAGCGAGCGGGCGATGCGGGGATTGAGATAATCGACCAGGCCGGCGGAGTAGATCAGATCCTGCGGCGGCAAATGCCGGAACGTGCTCGTTGGGCGCAACATCTCGGTGAAAGAGGTGTTCATGCCGCTGACCATGATCGACGCCAGGTCTGCGCTCACGCTGCGGTAGACGCGCTCAATCGCGAAGTTCAACGCCTGAATCTCTGGGTCGACCAGGGTGATCGAATAGCCCTCTCCACGCGACTGCCGACGGGCGAAGAAACGCTGAAGCTCGCACGCTGGCCCCGCCCCGATGCTCATCACGTGAAAGTGTGATCGGTCGGTGTTCGTTTTCGGCAATGCCTCGATCGAATGGGAGAGGTACTCCATCCGCTTTAAAATCGGCGTTCCGGCAATCCGCCCCAGCATGAAGAGATAGCGAATATAAGGGTCATCGCTGCCGGGATTGGGCTCGTAGATCGAATTCATGATCTGAAAATCGCCTGGATAGCCCATTGGCTTATAATAGCTCCGCCCCCAATTCTCTGCCTTGCAGAGCTCGCGGGTGATGATGTTTTCCGTGAAGCGTTTGAAGTGCGGCTTATCAACTTTATCGTATTTATACGGAAGAACGAGCGCATCGCCGCGCATCATGAGCGCCATCCACTCCGCGCCAAACGCCTCTTCCATGCGCCGATCGAGCGCGATGCGATCATCGGAGGTCAGCACCGGCTGCAGCGGCAGGATCTCTTCTTCAAGAAACCGGCGGTGAGTGGCGATGGTGTCGAGCACATCGGCGCAAAAGATCTTATATTCGGCGGGCACGCTCGGTCGTGCACATGCCGTTGGCGCGGTTCTGACGGTTGCGGCTGCGTTGGCGCCAACCAGCGCGGAAAGGTCGAGGGCGCGATCCGAAAAGCGGCATTCGATTTCGCCATCGGCGCTTTGCATCGGCGTCAAAATGGCGGCATCAAGCAAGGTTTTACCGGACTGGATGAATTCGACGCGATCGATATTTGCGAAGTCTTCGGCGGGCGTGTCCGTCTCAATCACGAAACCAAGGCTCCCAATCCGAAGGATAGGAGCCGTTTTCAGACCCAGCTTTGCGGCGGGGGGACGCTGCGAAAAGCACGTCTTCGCCTCAAACATTGGCGCACTGAATTGGACCCGTTCACCGCCACTTCCCGTCAATTCTGTGTAATGCTTGGTCATAATATCTGCCCTATAAAATGCGCCACCGCTGCCCTGGTGCTAGCGCCAAAAAAGACTACCTTAATGAAGTGTAAATACAAGTACTTGTGTAACACGCAGGTGGCAAAATTTGATTCAATTCGTTAATCAGTTCGAAGTAATCGGCGCTCCCCCCGCTAGAGGCTTTATAATCCTTGGCATTGAGAGTTCGCCGCAGTGATCGGCGTCACGAAGGTGAAGCGATTTTGCCGCAGTTCTTGATCGATCACTTCTTTTTGTGGCTGTTCAATCGAAAGTGGACTCGGATTTGCAGGTACCCCTGATTGTTCGTAGCGCGGCTGAAACCGATTTGGGCAGCCTTACGGCTTTGGCAGCTTCCGCCGGCCCGGGAATGACCACGGTGCCGCAAGGCGAAGCTGCGATATCGGCACGTATTGAAGCGTCAACACGCGCCTTTTCTAGCAAAGGAAAAGCGAGTGCTGCGGATACTTTCTTCTTTGTTTTAGACGACGGCCATGGCGCAGCCGGGATGGGCTGTGTCTTCCCAGATTTAGGCGGCGATCGTCCGTTCTACTCCTATCGCCTCTCACACATTGCCGCCCAATCGCCGGAATTGGATCTGCGCGCGAGCAGTGACATTCTTTTTTTGGTCAATGACTTTCATGGCTATAGCGAGCTGGCGACGCTCTTTATTGGCGCCGCCGCGCGCAGCCGCGGTGCGGGCAGATTCTTATCGCTCGCGCGGCTTTTCTACATGGGTCTGCATCGCGACCGGTTCGGCGCGGATGTAATGGCTGAAATCCGCGGCTGGTTTGACGAAAGCGGGAACAATCCGTTCTGGGGGTATATCGCCGCCAAGTTCTTCCATACCAGTTTCGAAGAAGCCGATCGTCAGTCCGCGAATGATTTCAGATTCATCTCGCATCTCATGCCGAAGTTTCCCATTTATGTGGCGTTGTTACCGCCCGAGGCACAAACCGTTATCGGCAAACCGCACCAAACTTCCCATCGCGCGATGTCGATGTTGCAGGCAGAGGGATTTGCCTACACGCGATGCGTTGATATCTTCGATGGCGGGCCGAGCATCGAATGCCCCCTCGCCCAAGCGCGCATTGTCCGCGAAACTGCGGAGCGCTCTTTAGTAGTCGTGTCAGAAGACACACGGCAGGCGGACGATGTCGACTTTATTCTCTGTGCACCGCCTCCCGCTGACTTCGCGGCGGTACGCGGCTGGGGCGCCCGGATTGGCGACCAAGTGAAGCTCTCACCGGAGGCGGCCGCCCGCGCTGGCCTCGACGCTGGGCAAACCGTGATGGCGGCGCCGCTGAAAGGACACTAGCATGACAGCCGACGGCAAACTGCTCATCAATGGCGAATGGATCGCTGGCAAAGGTGATACGATGACCTCACATTCGCCGTGGTCGGACGCTCTCTTATGGTCGGGTCAAAGCGCGACAGAAACCCAAACCGACGATGCGGTCACCGCGGCCGCTGCTGCAGGCAAAGCGTGGTCTGCGCGGACGTTTGAAGACCGTCTACGGATCGTCGAAGCCTTTAGCGCGATTGCCAAAGAGCGACAGGAAGAGATGGCCGGGCTCATCACAAACGAGATGGGCAAGGCCCTGTGGGATGCGCGCACCGAAGCTGCGGCCATTGCCGGCAAGGCGGCCCTCTCCGTCAAAGCCTATCACGAGCGAACCCCCACAAAGGAAGAGGCTGGCCGTCGACTGACCCACCGTCCCCATGGTGTGATGGTGGTGATCGGGCCATTCAATTTTCCCGGTCACTTGCCGAACGGACACATCATCCCAGCGCTTCTCGCGGGGAACACGATTGTTTTTAAACCCAGCGAGGAAACCCCTGCCGTCGGCGCACTGATGGCTGAATGGTGGAAAGAAGCGGGGCTGCCCAATGGTGTTCTCAACCTCATCCATGGCGGCGCCGACGTGGCGCGCCGGGCAATCGGCCATCAGGCCACCGATGGGGTGTTGTTCACCGGCGGGGTCGAGGCAGGCCTTGCCATTCACCGCGCATTGGCAGGGCAGCCGGAGAAAATCCTCGCCCTCGAGCTTGGCGGCAATAATCCAATCGTCGCTTGGGATGTCGCCGACGCAGACGCGGCCGCCCGCATCATTGTGCGCTCTGCCTTTATCACCACGGGCCAACGGTGCACCTGCGCCCGGCGCCTGATTGTGCCCGCGGGAAGTAATGGTCAACGGATCATCGATGCGCTCAACAACTTACTGCCCCGCCTTCACGTTGATCGACCCGACGCCGACCCACAACCCTTTATGGGCTCGCTTATCCATGGTCGCGCGGCCGCATCGGTCCTTCGCGCGCAGTCGAGCATCGCCGCAGCAGGGGGCGAGCCTCTGGTGCCGGTCATCCAACATGAGCGGGGCGAAGCCTTTCTCACGCCGGGACTTCTCGACACCACCAATTGGCAAGACCGGCAGGATGAAGAGGTATTCGGCCCGCTTTTGCAGGTGATCAGAGCACAGGATTTTGACGAGGCGATCCATATCTCCAACGACACGCGCTTTGGTCTCGCCGCCGGACTCCTTTCGGATGATCGCGCAAAATGGGACCAGTTCGCCGCAGCCATCCGTGCCGGGATCGTCAATTGGAATACACAGACCACGGGCGCTGCGGGCGCCCTGCCCTTTGGTGGGCCAGGCCTCTCGGGCAACCACCGACCGGCTGGTTATTATGCCGCTGATTACTGCGCATGGCCCATGGCGAGCCTGACGAAGGCGGGCACGCTCACCGATGAAGCCGAAATGATTGGTGTACTGGCATGACAGGCACTTTCGAAGTCAACTTCGATGGGCTTGTCGGCCCCACGCACAACTATGGCGGCCTCTCGCTGGGCAATTTGGCGTCCATGGCATCGCATGGTCAGGTCTCGAACCCCAAAGCGGCGGCGCTGCAAGGGCTGAAGAAGATGCGGGCGCTCCTCGGGCTGGGGCTGCCGCAAGCTGTGCTCCCACCGCATGACCGACCGCATATGGCCGCGCTCCGGCGCTTCGGCTTTACAGGTACGGACGCAGAGGTGCTGGAAACGGCCTATCACCGCTCCCCGGCGCTGGTTCACAACCTCTCTTCCGCCTCCGCGATGTGGACGGCCAACGCCGCCACCATTTCGCCCTCGGCCGATAGCGCCGATGGGAAGGTCCATTTCACCGCCGCGAATTTGGGCGCGATGTTTCACCGGTCGATCGAGCACGGATTTACGGCCCACTTGCTGAAGACGATCTTTGCTGACCCCGCATATTTCTCTCATCATCAGCCTATTCCTTATGGTGGGGCGATGGGGGATGAGGGCGCGGCCAACCATGGTCGGCTGTGTGCGGCGCATGGCGAAGGCGGGGTCGAACTCTTCACCTATGGGCGCGCCGCTTTCGAAACACTGACCGGCTGGACGTTTCTGCCACGGCAAGCCCTCGAGGCCAGCGAAGCTATCGCCCGGATGCACGCGGTTGAGGACAATACCGTATACCTACGGCAATCGCGTAAGGCGATTGAGGCGGGCGCCTTCCACAATGATGTGGTCGCCGTCGCCAACGGCCCCGTCCTGATGTTCCACGAAAAGGCGTATGAAGAGAAAGAGGCGACGCTCGATCACATTCGCCAGTCGACCGAAGCATTCGGCTTTAAGCCGCAATTTCTCGAAGTTGCCGATAAGGATGTGCCGCTTAAAGATGCGATCACGTCTTATCTCTTCAATTCGCAACTGGTCAGCCTGCCCGATGGCGGCATGACGCTGATCTTACCGAGCGATGCTGAGGAAAATTCCCGCACCAAGGCCTGGGTGGATGCGCAGCTGGGCAGCAATGGCCCCATCGTGGGTGCCCACTATTTCGACCTAAAGCAGAGCATGAAGAATGGCGGGGGCCCCGCTTGCCTCCGCCTCCGCGTGGTGTTGACAGACGAAGAGCGAAGCGCTGTTGCGCCCGGCGTGTTGCTGGACACAGACAAAATTGATGCGCTCGAGACCTGGGTGGATCGCCACTATCGTGATCGGCTATCACCGGACGATCTTGGCGATCCGCAGCTTCTTATGGAGTGCCGGATCGCGCTGGATGAGCTGACGCAGCTGTTACAGCTCGGCAGCCTCTATGCGTTTCAGCAAACCGCCCGCCCTTAAGGGCAGGGGTTGGGGTAGCGAACATGGATCTCGTTGATCCGATCCAGGACCTCTTTCGTCATATCAAACTCGACCGATTGTAGGATCAGCTCGAGCTGCGCTTCGTTGGAAGCCCCAAAGATATTGCTTGTGGTCCACGGACGGGTTGTCACGAACGCCATCGACAACGTCACAGGGTCGACACCAAGATCAGCGGCCAAATCGACATACGCCTTAATGGCGGCCTCGGCATTGGGGGTTTGATATCGGCCGAGCCGCTCAAACAAGGCGCCGCGCGAGCCCTCAGGCCGCGCCCCGCCCAAATATTTTCCGGTCAGCGCCCCCTGACCAATCGGTGAATATGGCAGTAGACTGACTTTTTCCTCAACCAGAACCTCGGCAAGACCGTATTCGAGGACGCGATTGAGCAGGTTATAAGCGTTTTGCACCGACGCGACCGCGGGCAAATTGTGCCGCTCCGCTGCGCGCAGGAACGACATCACGCCCCAGGCGGTCTCATTCGACAAGCCAATCGCGCGGACTTTCCCTTCATCGACCAGCTCAGCAAGCGCCTGCAGCTGTTCTTCGATCGGCACCGCATCGGTGTTGTCATATACGCGGAAGCCCTTCAGCTCCCGGCCGAACGTGTTGGCCCGGCGATCCGGCCAGTGCACTTGATAGAGATCGACATAATCCGTCTGCAGATTGCGTAGCGACTGCTCAACCGCCGCCCGCACCTGGTCACGCGTTACGCGGGTTTCTTTGTCGCGCAGATAGGTCATGTCAGACCGACCCGCGACCTTGGTCGCCAATGTCAGCCGATCACGCGCGCCGCGAGATTGGATCCACCGCCCAACGATCCGCTCACTTTCGCCTTGCGTCTCAGCCTTTGGCGGAATCGTGTACATTTCAGCGGTGTCGAAGAAATCGATGCCGAACTCGAAGCACCGGTCCATCTGGCGAAAAGCTTCCTGCTCACCGATTTGATCACCATACATCATAGTCCCAAGGCAGAGGCTTGGCACATTCATATCGGTTCGGCCCAAAGGCCGACGGTCTAATCCGCTCATCGGTGCATCTCCCGCGAAATTATTATGTGAGCCGTTGTGGCGCGCAGTGGGATATGCAGCAAGCCTTGCGCGATCCCCTGTGCGACAACATATCCTATCCGATGTCCAAAACTGTTATCTCGTCCCGAAAGACCCTGCGCCGCTCGCTGATTTTGCTGAGCGCCGGGATTGGCGCACTTTCAGCCGCACAGGCCGCTGAACCCTCGACAGCTCAGCCTCCTGTTTCGCCTGTCGCCGAAACCCCGGCCACTGACACAGCGCGCGTTGAGCCCGCAGCAACAGCGGCGACGTCCGAGACACCTTCAAAGGCTCGCAAATATGCTTTCGGCCTTGCCATTGGCGGGCTGCTCGGCGCCGCCGCATCCCTTTTTGGATTTCATTCGGTCCTGAGATGGCTTGGCCGCACGGCGAAACAGGCCGGGAGAACAACCTCGCGCGCCTTTAGAGCGCCCGCCAAGGCGGCCCGCGGTGCCGTCTCTGCCGCCCAACGCTCCCTGGGCAAACCGCTCCAGGGCCTGGGGCGCGCGGCAGGCATTTCGGTGGGCCTCCTCGCCCTGTTGGCCGTTCTCGACATCGGGTGGAAATCGTCGCTGTTAATCGGTGGCGGCGCGGCATTGTCACTCGTTGCGGCGAAAACGCTGAAACAGCGGCGCCGCCGGACCCCGCCATCCGCCCCGGTCGCTTCGGTAGAGGTGCCAGCGCCTGCGACAAATGTGCATAAGATGAGAGAATTCGGCGCAATTTGACGAAAATGGGGCGCATTTTTTTGCGCACGCGCCCTAATTCGGCCCAACTACCGTGGAATATGCACTCTCAACGAAGCTCCACCACACACCACGAAACTGACCTGCACTCTCAGTTCCGCAAGAAGCCCCGCCCCCTGCACAGGCGGGGCTTTTTCTTTATAACGTTTCATTGAAAAAGGCCGGTCATCGGCTCTAAGCGCTGGTTATGCAGCCGCGTATTTCACCTTCAATTCTCTCCGCCGATTTCGCTCGCCTTGGCGAAGAGGTGGCCGCCATCGACCAAGCCGGCGCGGACATGATCCATGTCGACGTGATGGATGGGCATTTCGTGCCGAACATCACCATCGGCCCCGGCGTGGTGAAGGCGCTGCGCCCACATTCCGAAAAACCGTTCGATGTGCATCTGATGATCGCCCCTGCCGACCCGTATCTCGAGGCTTTCGTCGAGGCCGGCGCCAATATCGTGACCATCCACCCCGAAGCGGGCCCACATTTGCACCGAAGTCTTCAGACCATCGCGAGCCTCGGCGCAACGCCCGGCATTGCGATCAATCCGGGCACGCCTCTTGAGGTCATCGCTCCCGTGATCGACGAACTCGGCCTCGTCCTCATGATGAGCGTCAACCCCGGCTTCGGCGGCCAAAAATTCATCGACGCGACACTGCCGCGGATCGAGGCCGTGCGCCGGATGATCGATGACACAGGTCGCGATATCATCCTCGAGGTAGATGGCGGGGTGAACCGTGAAACGGCGGGCGCCGTAATCAATGCGGGCGCGACGGCTCTTGTGGCGGGAACAGCTGCCTTTACTGGCGGCCCGAGTCAGTATGCTGAGAATATTTCAGC
>CAYFHK010000028.1:0-23898 GCA_964342585.1 uncultured Caulobacterales bacterium
GTTCGCCAACACCTCGGCATTGATCCGCTGGTGGTCATCCATGGCGATGCCAAGGGGCACGAGAAGCGCCGGGCGGCCGATGATCGATAGCTCGGCGACGCTGGAGGCCCCGGCCCGCGCGACGACATAATGCGCGTTGGCAAGCCGCGCCGGGAGGTCGGTAAAAAACGGCGCGAGCTCGGCCGTGATACGCGCTTGGCCATAAATCTCCGCCACCGCGGCGTGATAATCCTCGGGCACTTGGTGGACGATGAGAAGCCGTTCCCGGAGTTCGGGCGGCAGGCTCGCCAGCGCCGTGGGGAAGATTTTCGCGAACAGCGCCGCGCCTTGACTGCCGCCAAAGATCAGTACCCGTATGGGATCCTTGCCTTCTGGGGCATGGAAGGCCGACCGCGCCGCGATCACGGCATCGCGCACCGGGTTGCCGGTCTGGAAGACTTCTCCCTTTACGGGGGGCAGCTTGTCGAGCCTCTCGAACGTGTGCGCCACGAACTTTGCGCCGCTCGCCGCGCGACGATTGACCCGGCCCAAGACCGCGTTTTGTTCGTGAACGCCATAGGGAATGCCGAGTGACCGGGCCGCGAACAATCCCGGGGCGGAGGGGTAGCCGCCAAAGCCGACCGCGAAGGCGGGCTTATGTTTCGAAAGTGCGCGTCTCGCCTGACGAAAGCCGGTTGCCATCGTGCGAAGCATGGCGACTTTCGAGGCAAGGCCTGGCACGTTTGGGTTCGCTGCTGTCAGCTCGACGATGTCGTCAGCAGGAAAGCTTTCCGCGTACCGCAAGCCGCGTGCATCGGTGAGGAGAAGGACGCGCCAGCCGCGCCGCCGCATCTCTTCGGCGAGGGCCTGGGCAGGAAACATATGCCCGCCCGTGCCGCCCGCGGCGAGCGCGATGAAGCGGCTCACGCCGCCTCGTCCTCTCGCCTGGTCAGCGCGAGCAAGAACCCTGCGGTGAGGCCCGTCGCCATCAACGAGGAGCCGCCATAGGAAATGAAAGGCAAGGTCATGCCCTTTGCTGGCAGAATGGCGAGGCTAACGCCGATATTGATCATCGCTTGGAACGCGAGCTGCGCGGAGAGCCCTAGCGTGGCGCAGCGGATGAACAAGCTGTCCGTCGCACGGGCATGGGCCAGCGCGCGCCAAACGATCCCAGCGAAAAGTCCGATGATCAGAAGGCAGAGGACAAAGCCGAATTCTTCGCCCGCGACGGCGAACACAAAGTCTGTGTGCGCATCGGGCAGGTTCGTTTTCACGCCCGGCATATGGTTGAGGTCGTGGCCCAAGAGCCCGCCGCCCGAGAGCGCCTCGATCGCGGTGTCGACTTGGTAGGTGTCGCCCATTTGCGGGGACAAAAACCGATCGATCCGGCTTTTGACGTGGGGCGCGAAGTTATAACCGAAGGCGAGGATGCCTGCGCCAGCCGCGCCAAGACCCGCAACCCACGACCAGCTCCATCCGGCCACGAAAAACATCACGCCCCAAATACCGGTCAGCAGTAAAAGCTGGCCATAATCGGGCTGCATCAGCAGCACGACGGCGCCCACCGCATAAAGACCAAAACTGATCGCCCCGCCGGGGAAGCGCTCATCCCGCGCCCCTTCAGCGAGGAGCCACGCCGCGGTCATCACAAAAGCGGGCTTGAAGAATTCAGAGGGCTGAAGGCTGAAACCCGCAACGCTCAGCCACCGGCTGGCGCCGTTGATTTCCGCGCCGAACAAAGCTGCTGCCATCATGAGCAACAGCGAGGCCGCACACGTCACCACCCCCAGGCGCCGCGCCGACGTGCGGGACATGAAGGCAGCAATGGCGGTGACCACGAGCGCTGGGATCAAAAAGAGGAATTGCCGCTCCACAAAGTGCAGCGGGTTGTCGATGCCCTTGCGCATCGCCGCCACTGGGCCGGAGGCGGTGCACAGAACGATCCCGATAAGCAGCAGAGCCGCAAAGAGCGTTGCCAGTTTGCCATCAAACCCAGCCAATAGACGCTGCTGCACCGTCATTCGCGGCGGGGCGATGGGATACGTCAAATCACGCATATAAAGCCTCATCGGCCATGAGCGGCTCTGCCGCGTGCCGGAACTCTTGATACTGAAAACCACTTTGTTCAGGGCGCGCCCCCGGCGCGAACAGCACCACAGGCGCGGCGGTCGAATCCGCTGCGGCGAGCTGTGCTGCATCCGCCGTCGCGGCCGCTAGCGCAGCTGAGAGGGTGTCAAAGGTCGGCTCCTCAACGCTCCGCGACAGCGCGCCAAAAAGGTACTGCCCGTGAACGGTGCTGAGGCTCGAGCGCACAATCGGCGTTTTCGCCGGCAAACGCCGTGCGCCGATCCAGAAGACATCAGGGCACGCATTGATGGCTCGCTGCGCGGCCGCCACGGTGCTGGCATAGCTGTCATCGACGAAGAGCACGGGCCCGGCCATACCGATGCACTCAAACCGGCCGCGGAGGCCGCCATAGCTGTGCAGCGCTTTGATGATCAGCGAAGGCGTCACGCCCAGCTGGAGGCAGGTGGCAATCGCCGCGGCCGCGTCCTGATAAAAATGCGCGCCCGCAAAGCTCGGTGCCCGGGTGAAATCCCCTAAGACAGCCGTCCGCCCCCGGCTGACCGAAGAGGCGATTCCGTCAATGGCGAAGACGCCATGGCCGAGGCTCGCCTCACCCGAGACCGGAATCACCGCACCCATTTGTGCGCTGGGCACCTGGCCCGAGCGCAACAGCATGCAAAGGCGCTGGCCGAGTTTGTCGTCGACGCCGATGACCACCGCGTCGCTCTTCGATTGCGGTTTGAAAATGCGCGAAAGCGATTTGAGGGAAAGCTCGATTTCATCCGGGGCCGAACTGCCTGCCACATTGGGGATCACGGCAATGTTGCAGTGGAACGACTTCGCCGTGGCGAGCCGCCGGACCGGCAGCTCCAGCACATAAGTCATCTCGCGGGTTGGCGCAGGCAGCGCCATGAAAGGTTGGCCCACTTGACCGCCAAGTGCCGTCGGCCTGCCCAAATCCGAAAGGATGTGGGAAATGATCGACGCGGTGACGGATTTGCCCGCGCCGCCCGTGACAGCAACCACGCGCGGACGCTCATCAGGCGAAAGGCGCGCCAAGGTGTCGGTGAACAGATCAAGGTCCGTAAGCACGGGGATATCTTCTGACCGGGCGCGCTCGACCAGTTTTTGCGCGCGCCCCGCGCGGCGCCCATCAGCCAGAATGATCGTGCTGATGCGATCATAGGGCCACGCATTGATCGGCGCGCAATGGGCATCGACGCTGTTCATCACCGTCTCATCGCCATCCCAGGCGATGACCTTCGCCCCCGCCTCATTCAATGCACGAACGACCGCGCGCCCGGAGGGCCCAAGCCCGAGGACGCCAACAGTCGCTGCTTTGAAATGAGGAAGGGGAATCATTTTTCTTTTTTGCCTTATCTCAGTTTCAAGGTGCTGAGCCCGATCAGCGCAAGGATAACTGCGATGATCCAGAACCGAATCACGATGGTCGATTCTTTCCACCCGAGCTGTTCGAAGTGATGGTGAACCGGCGCCATTTTGAAGACGCGCTTGCCCGTCATCTTGAAGGACGCGATTTGGATCATCACCGAAAGGGCTTCGAACACGAACAATCCGCCAATGATGGCAAGCACGATTTCATGCTTCACCGCAACCGCAATTGCGCCCAATGCGCCGCCTAAGGACAGTGAACCGGTATCACCCATGAAGATCATGGCGGGTGGTGCGTTGAACCACAAAAACCCCAGCCCCGCGCCGACAATGGCGCCGCAAATCACGGCAAGCTCCCCGACCCCCGGCACATAAATCAGCCCGAGATATTCCGTGTAATCCGCCCGGCCGACGATATACGCGATCAATAGGAAGCTCGCAGAGGCAATCATCACCGGCACGATGGCGAGCCCATCAAGACCATCGGTCATGTTCACCGCATTGGAGGAGCCGACAATCACCAGCGCCGCAAAAGGGAATATCAACACGCCGAGCGGCACGAGAAGATCCTTGATGAAGGGCAACGGCACACTAGTGGCGATGCCGGGCGCGACCGCGTCGGTGCCTTGCAGGACGCGGACGCACAGATATCCCGCGATTCCGGCCACAATGAATTGCACCACCAGCTTGCCAGAACCGACGACACCAGCTGGGTTCTGCTTCGTCACCTTCAGGTAATCGTCGATGAAACCGAGCAGGCCAAACGTGATCGTCACACCAAGGACGATCCACACATAAGGATTGTTGAGCGGCGCCCAAAGCAACGTGGCGATCACCAGGCTAAGGAGAATCAGCACACCGCCCATGGTGGGCGTGCCGGCCTTTTCAATGATGTGGGTTTGCGGGCCGTCGTGACGGATCGGCTGACCCTTGCCCTGCTTTTGCCGAAACCATCTGATCAAGGATGGCCCCAGGATGAAAGAGATCAGCAGCGCCGTCATCAAGGCGCCGCCGGTGCGGAAGGTGATATAGCGGAAGACGTTGAACACCGTCATGTCGTCCGCCAGCGGGGTGAGCAAATGATACAACATACCCGCGCGCTACGCTGCTCCGTCCGTTTTTGCCAGAAAGGCGCTAAGCAAGGCGCCAACTTTCGAAGCGTTCGATCCCTTGAACAATATCGCGTCGCCATCCTGCAGGTCCGCGAGCAGCGGCTCGAGCAAATCTATGGCGTTGGCTTCATGGCCCGCGTGAATGCTTGGCGCGGCAGCGGCGAGGGCCTGCATTTCTTCGCCGGCAGTCCAAAGCCGCGTGACGCCGGCAGCGTGGAGCGGTTCGGCAAGCCCGGCATGGAGCGCCGGGGTGTCCGGCCCGAGTTCTTTCATCGCGCCGAGCACCGCGACCCGGCGACCAGGCTCACCGGCCAGCCGCGCGATCCCAGCTTTCATTGAGGCAGGGTTCGCGTTGTAGCTTTCGTCGAAAATGCGCAGGCGCTTGCCATTGAGCGTCACCGTCTGCGTCGCGCCGCGCCCCTCCCCGGGCACGAAGGCAGACAGTCCTTCCACCGCCTGGGCGAGATCGCCGCCAACGGCCTTGATGGCCGCAAGTGCCGCCAGCGCGTTCAGCGCCTGATGTTTGCCGGGCATGAGGGCGCGGAATTCATGCATCTCGCCTAGGATCTCAGCACGGATATCGGCGTGGTCGCCCTCTTGGGTGTAGCTGTTGAGCCGTGCGCCCGCTTTGCCATCGGCGGTCTCGCCGAACGCAATGATGCGCGTGATGCCCGCTTTCGCCGCCTCGCCCGCGAGGAAGTCGTAATAGGGGCTGTCCTTTGGCAGGATGGCCGCGCCGCCGGGCCGGACGCCGGTGAGGATTTCCGCTTTGGCCGCCGCGATGCCGTCGATCGAGTCGAAATTCTCAAGATGCGCTGCCGCAATGGTCGTAATGATGGCGGCATGGGGGCGGACAAGCGCGGTGAGTGGCGTGATCTCGCCCGCATGGTTCATCCCGATTTCAAAGACGCCATAATCCGCATTTGCCGGAAGCGTTGCGAGCGACACAGACACGCCAAGCTCATTGTTGAAACTCTTCACCGCCGCATGGACATCGCCCAGCGGATTGAGCGCGGCGCGAAGCATGTCCTTCGTGCTGGTCTTGCCTACACTGCCAGTGACGGCGATGAATTTGCCGAAATTCCGGTCGCGCGCGGCAACCGCAAGAGCCTTCAAGCCGGCCATGGTGTCCGTTACTTGAAGGAGCGGCAAACCGTTCGGCGCGTTGGCGGGGATTTGCGATACCAGGGCCGCGCAGGCACCGGCCATTTGCGCTTCGGTGAGGAATTCGTGTCCGTCTCGCGCCCCTTGCACCGCGATGAAAAGGTCGCCCGGGGCCAGCTGTCGCGTGTCGAAGTTCACCCCGCGCGCGGCCCAATCATCCGCAGACGCACGAGCTTCACGCTGGGCGCCCTGCTGTTTTACGTAGAGACGTCCGCTGGCGGCGGCCGCCGCCTCATAGGCCGTCCAAAGAGGATTTTTCAATGCCGGTCCCGTCATGCGGCCCTCTCTTTTTTCAGCGCCGCCGCGGTCACGGCGACATCGTCGAACGGATAGGTCACACCTTTGATCGTCTGTCCCTGCTCATGGCCTTTGCCCGCAACCAGAAGCACGTCGCCGGGCTCTAAGCCGCGAATACCCTCGGCTATCGCATTCTCGCGACCGTCCACCTCAATCGCGTCTAGGGCGCCCTCGCGCACCTCAGCACGGATCGCAGCTGGATCCTCTGAGCGGGGATTATCATCGGTGATGATGACCCGATCAGCAAAGGCGGCAGCCGCCTCGGCCATGAGCGGACGTTTCGCCCTGTCGCGATCCCCACCGGCGCCAAAGACGATATGCACCTGACCATCCGCATGGGGCCGGATCGCCTTAAGCGCGGTCTCGATGGCATCGGGCGTGTGGGCGAAATCGACATAGGCGGTGGCTTCGCCCCCATCGGAGAAGTGCTTTGTGCCAACTTTCTGCATACGGCCCGGCGCGGCGGAAAGCTGCTCAAGCTTTGGCAACACATCGCTTGGCTTGTAGCCGCTATTGATCACAAGACCCGCCGCGACCAGCGCGTTGTCGGCTTGGAAAGCGCCGATAAGCGGTAGGTTCAGCGCGTAGGTCTCTTCGCCAGCCGTGATGGTCACCGAAAGACCGTCGGGCGTCGGCTCGAGCGTCTCAAGGCGGAGATCGTGCCCCTCGCGACCGACACTGAAGACTTTGCGCCCCGCACTCTCGGCGGCGGCGGCGGCTTTTTTACTGCGCTCTGAATCAATGTGGATGACGACGGTCTTGCCCGGCGGCAAAAGCTCCGTGAACAGGCGTTTTTTGGCGCTGAAATAGTCCTCGAAATCCTTGTGATAATCGAGGTGGTCTTGGCTGATATTGGTGAAGGCAGCCGCTTCGAAGACCACACCATCCACCCGATATTGAGCGAGGCCATGAGAGGAGACTTCCATCGCCAAATGCGAGGTGCCGACGCGCCCCATGGTCGAGAGCACTTGGTGGACCTCAATCGGGTCGGGCGTGGTGTGCCGCAGCGCGTATTCATAGCCCGGCGCAAACGCCCCAAGGGTGCCGAGCGTACCCGCGCGCAATCCGAAGGCGGACCAAAGCTGACCCGCAAACCGCGCGACCGAGGTCTTCCCGTTCGTGCCTGTGATCCCGACCGTATAAGGCGGCTGGCCGGGGAAAAACCGCATGGCGATTTGCGCCAGCGTCAGCCGCGGTTCTTCGCTTTCGATCACCGGGACATCGGCTTTGGTGCCCGGGGGCGCGAGGACCGCTGCCGCGCCCGCGGCCACCGCCTGCTCGATAAAGCGGCGCCCATCGGTCGCCGTGCCCGGCAACGCAGCAAACAGCGCGCCCGGCCCCACCTGCCGCGAATCCGATGTGATCGACGTGATCTCCACCGACGGCAGCCGTCTCGCCAACGTGGTGAGTTCAGTGAGCTTCATTTTAGTACGCCGCCTCCGACAATAACGCCGCCAGGGCATCGAGTTCAGCGCCCCCCTTGCGGTCTTCCGCGCTCACGCCATCGCGGCGCAGCCCGACAAAACCGTCAAAGGCGACATCATCCCCCACGGGCATGATCCCCAAAGAAGGCGCAATGCGTTCAACAACGCGGCGGAAAACAGGCGCGGCGACATGACCGGCCGTGGCATAGCCGCCGGTGTCTTCGATCCGCTTGGGCTCATCTAAGGAGAGCAGCATCGCATAGCGGGGGGCATAGCCCGGGAAGGCGCCGATGAAGCTGGAGATCAGCGGGCCATCATCTTTATACCCGCCCTGCCCCGGCTTATCTGCCGTCGCCGTTTTGCCGATGATGTAATAGCCCGGCGCTTCGGCATTGCCGCCCGTCCCGTCGGTCACCGCGCGACGCAGCACGATGCGCATGCGGGCGCTCGTCTCATCGGCGAAGACTTGCCGGCCTTCGCGCGGCGCATCCGCGATGAAGGTCGGCACACGGTAGACCCCGCCATTGACGACCGCCGCAAAAGCCGCGGTGAGCTGCAGCGGCGAGACCGCGATGCCGTGGCCATAGGCGCTTGTCGCGAGCTCTGCTGGGCGCCAGTCCCGAGACAGAAGCGGCGACGCCGCCTCAGGCAATTCGGTCTTCAGCCGATCATCAAGACCCACCGCCTTCAGCGTTTCAAGGAAGGCTTCCAGGCCGAGCTTTTCAACGATGTGGACGGTGCCGATATTTGACGAGTACTGAAGGATTTCAGACACCGTCATGACAGGCTTTTTGAAGGAGTAATCGTCGATCTCCCAGCCGCCGACATCGACAGGGGTCCGTACGTCGAACTCATCCGTGAGCGTGACAACGCCGTGGTCAACAGCCGATGCCAGGGTAATGGCCTTGAAGGCCGAGCCGAGTTCGTAAACGTCCGACATCGCCCGATTGCGGCGGTCTGCATCCGCCGAGGCGCCGGGCCGGTTGGGGTTATAGTCTGGCAAGCTTGCAAGCGCGCGGACTTCGCCCGTCTCGATATCCAACAACACGCCCCAAGCCGCCTTGGCATCAAAGCGGCGCATGGCGCGGGTGAGCTCGTCTTCCACGACCTGCTGCGCGACCACATCGATCGAGAGACGATGCCGCGCCGTCTCTTCAAAGGCCGCAATGGTATCGAGCGCCCGCTCGATGCCCGTGGCGCCGCCGCGCCCTGGGATGGTGTAGCCCACAACATGCGCGGCCAAGTCTTTTTGTGGATAAGCCCGATGGGTGGTGGGCGGAAATTTGATGCCTGGCAGGCCGAGCGCCACCACTTGCTGTCGCTCCTCCGGCCCTAAGCTATCGAGAACAAGGGTGTACTGCTTATTCTCTAACCGGTCGCGTAACCGCGCCGCATCGATATCTGGAAAGAGGCGCACAAGCGAGGCAACGACTTCACCCGCATCCCAAACCTCACGACCATCGATGGCGAGACCGCGGGCTGTCCTGTTCATGATCAAGGGACGACCATTTCGGTCAACAACCTCAGGGCGCGGCACAGACCGCGTCTCAGCGCGGATCACCCGCACCTCTTCATTCATGCCGAATGAGACATAGGCGAGCCGCGCCGACAGGACGGCGAAGACGCCCAAGAAGAGCGCACCGCACAAATGCAGCCGCAGGCCAGGTGATGACCCCGCACTTCCTTTCGCCGCATCGTCGCGACGGCGCGGCGCGCCATCGTCGCAAATCATGCGCAGGCGGATTTCCTGCCGAAGCCCGTCGCCACTCATTCCCGCACCACTTTCTCCGCCATGGAGAGGTCTGCCATCCCAATTGCGTTGCCGATGATGTCGCTGTTCGCCGGCAAGGGCGAGTCCTTCTCGACGCCTTGAAGCCCAAGCATTTCCGCCATTTCGTGATCGTCGAGCAATTGCTCCGCACGAACCGTTCCGAGGGCCAGATAGGCGGCGTTTAATTCTTGCAGCCGACCCGCTGATTCGAGCACCTCCACGTCGAGGCGAACTTGGTCGATTTCCCGTTCGATCGTCGACCGCTCTTCTTGCAGGTTGGCCAAGACGCGCTCGCTATCTCTCACTTGTGCTTCGGCGTGGAATCGCCCGGCGGCAGCCAGCACCAAGAGAGCCGAGAGAAAAAGCGGGATGATCTTCATACAGAAACGCTCCAGCGTTGTTGGAGGGGAGAGAAAACAAGGGGCGGGATGCCAAGCCCGCTTAATCGCGCCTCGGTCCATTGGGTGATGGCGGCCCCATTGCGCGTGGCGGCACGGAGACGAGCCGAGCGCGCCCGCGGATTCGCCGCCACTTCGTCATCACTGGGCGAGACGGCTTTGGCGGGCTTTGCGAAAGTCGGCGTGGGACCGGCTTGCGGCGGCAAATGGCGCGAGCCGCCCTCATTGCTGCCGGACACAGCGGCAAGGAAGCGTTTGACGATGCGGTCTTCGAGCGAATGGAACGACACGGCGACCAGACGTCCGCCTTCGGCCAAGACGCGCTCTGCCGCGATCAAGGCACGCACAATCTGTCCTAGCTCGTCATTGATGAAGATGCGGATGGCTTGAAAGAGCTTGGTCGCCGGATGGATCTTCGCGCCTCGCCCCAGCGCCTTTTCCGCGATAGCTGCCAGTTCGCCGGTGGTGGTGATCGGCGCCTCGTCCCGCGCAGCCACGATCAGATTGGCGAGATGTCGAGCTCGGCGCTCTTCCCCGTAATGGAAAATCACGTCGGCCAGCTCAGCCGCGCTGGCTTCAGCGATGAAGTCCGACGCTGGGCGCCCTGCCCCCATGCGCATATCCAGCGGCCCGTCCGCCATGAAGGAAAAGCCGCGACCCGCTTGATCGAGTTGCATGGACGAGACACCGAAGTCGAAGACGACGCCATGGACAGGCGCACGACCCTCAGCCTCCAAAACATCACCCAACTGATCGAAAGGCGCCTCGATGAGGGTGAGCGCGTCACCGGCGTCAGCGAAGCGGGTTTTGCCCGACGCGATCGCCGTGGGGTCACGATCAAAAGCGATGACCTTTGCGCCTGTCTTCAAAATCGCTTGGGTATAGCCGCCAGCGCCAAAGGTGCCGTCGACATGAAGCTCTCCAGCCGCTGGGCGCAGGGCCGCCAGCACAGGGTCAAGCAGAACGGGAATATGCGGCGCGGGGGCGGCCATCACTCACCGTCCCTTCGGCGTGCGATCGCCGTGGGCAGGCTACGTCCGCGCAACGTGGCTTTCTGATCCTCGCTCAGCTGACGGAACTTTGCGCGCAGCGCCGCGCGGGTCTCCGCAGCGGCAATCACGAAATGCGAGCCGCGCCCGCCGAAGGACGCCGACCCGTCGAGCTTCGCATGCTCGCGCAAATGCTTGGGCAGCACGATGCGGCCCGTCTCGTCGAAATAAAGCCGCTCGGTCTCTTCGGTGACGAGGCCTTCAAGCTCGTAGCGATTGCCGTCGAAGACATCGGCTGTGGCGACGACCTGCAACAAAGTCTCGACCAAATCGGGGCCGCCGCATTGCAGCTCAGCGTCGAGCAGCGAGGGGAAACAATAAAGCACGCTCGCCGGCTCATCGGCGCCTGGCGTCAATTGGCGGCGGAGGTCTGCGGGAATGGAGACGCGGCCCTTGGCATCGACCTTCTGCGTGTACTGGCCAACGAACCGATGCGGCGCGCGCAGGCCCACGCTGTCTTTGACAGCCGTCGCGCCCGTATCTGCCGCCGATGCGGTCATGTTCGCTGTCTCCTCCGCAACCCCATCGCGCGCCCTGCCGCTGACGCCTTTAAATGGGAATAGACGGATTATCATGGGAATTGACGCCTGACAATGAAAACAGCGTCATCTCCTCAAGACAAATGACAGTCCTCCCGAACGGAAGCGCCAAAAGAACAAAACAAGATCGTGTTTTCCCCGAATATGTGGAAAACCCTGCAAATCAAAGAATAAAAGAGGAACAATTGCGAGGAATGAAGGTCAGACGGCCTGTAAGCCGGGTTCTGTCCACGCTTTTTCAAGCGATGGGCGACCATTCCTCTGGCGGGCCGCTTGCGCGAACCCGTCTAGCAACCAACCCGGACAGCCTCGAGGTGGCGGCGCCTCGGCCCATGGAAACCCACGGGCGCGGTGTCCCTATTCGGTTTTGCTCCGGGCGGGGCTTGCCATGCCTGTCCCGTTGCCGGTCCAGCGGTGCGCTCTTACCGCACCCTTTCAGCCTGACCCCGAGCACGCTCGAGGCGGTATACTTTCTGTGGCGCTTTCCCTTGGATCGCTCCAGCCGGGCGTTACCCGGCACCCTGCCGCCATGGAGCCCGGACTTTCCTCACCCCGAAGGGTGCGGCCGCCCGGCCGTCTGACACTTATTATGTTTCCGCCCGCGCGCCGGGGGTCAAGCCTTTGCCGTCGCGCAGGTCTTACAAAGCGTTGCGTAGGGCACGGCATCAAGGCGCGCCGTAGAGATCGGCTCCTCGCACTGGGCGCAAACGCCGTAAGTGCCTCTCTCAATGCGATCGAGCGCCGCATGGATGGCGCGCGCCTCCTGCAGGCCCGCCTGCCCGACGCCCTCAAGCGCTTCATCGTCTTCGCGTTCAATCGCCCGCTCATCCCAATCGGCGCTGACAGGGCTTTCGAGTTCATGTTCGATCTCATGCAAGCGCGTATCGAGCTCTGCGAGGCGCCCCTCGAGTTTCTGCCGGTATTTCGTCACATCGATCGCCATGGCGCACCTCACCTGTTGAACTGTTGCGCTCGATCCTAGCGGGCCTGGCGAGCCATGATTTGAACGAAATCAAATCAGTTACGCAGGCGCGCCGAGCAAAAGTGCCAAGCCAAAGCGCACGGGGCGCGCCGGGCGAACAAGTTGCACTTTTCTTGCGAACGCCCAAAAGAGTGCGGGCGCGCGTTTAGCGTCAGTCAGGGGTGGAAGATGACGGCGGGGCTCGGTTCTGCAGGTGAGGCCTTCACGGTCGGCGAGTTTGACGTCGTCGTGTCGCGCAATGAGCTGACCCACCAACGCCAAGCCTATACTGTTCAGCCGCTCGTCATGGATGTCTTGCGCGAATTGGCACGTGCCGATGGCGAGGTCATCTCCCGCGAAACCCTGATCAATCGGGTTTGGGGCCTCGAGCACGGGGCCGACGAAAGCCTCTCCCGCGTGATCTCCCTTCTCCGGAAGACATTCCGCAGCGCTGGGGTCGAAGAACCCTATATCGAAACCATTTCGCGGCGCGGCTATCGGTTGATGAAACCCGTCACCTGGCACAGCCCGCGAGAGGACCACCCCGCCCCCGCCTCGCCGACGCCCTCCACCGCGAGCGCGACCACGCAGCCATCGCACCGGGCCCGGAATTGGTCCGTCATCGGCGCGTTTGTCGTGGGTCTCGCCGTGGCGACCTTCTTTATTGTGCGTGGGGACACGTTGCCCAATGCACCGATTGCCGTTGGCGAAGGCCCGCCGGAACGCTCAGTGGCGGTCATGTCTTTCGAGGCCGCCAGCGGTCTCGAAGAAGATGCTTACTTCGCGGAGGGGCTCTCCCTCGAATTGTTGGACGCCCTTGCGGGGATCGAAGATCTCAAAGTGCCCAGCCGCCGAGCCATTACCGATGTCGAGCGCGCCAACGCGCCCTTAGCGGAAATCGCCGCGCGCCTCGGCGTGGCTTACATTTTGGAAGGTTCCATTCGGCGCGATGATGATCGCCTACGGATTTCCTCACAGCTCGTCTCGGCTGAGGATGGGGCACAGATCTGGTCTGAAAGCTATGATCGTCGCGGTGAGGATGTTTTTGAGGTTCAAGAAGACATTGCCCGTCGGGTGGCCACCGCGCTGAACTCGCGCTTGGTCGATGAGGGGGAAGGCTTGTTGTTCGATGCGGGCACGCACAGCCCTACCGCATTCGAACACTATGTGCAGGGGCGCGAATATTTGGGCCGCCGCGGCACCTGGGTGTCGCGCGCCATCCTGAATTTCGAATCGGCGATCGCTGAAGACCCAAATTACGCACAGGCCTATGCCGGCTTGGCCACGGCACATTCCGTGTCCCACATTTATCTGGGCATCCCACCCGAAATCGCCCGAACCCGCGCCCGGGATTGGGCAATGAAAGCCATCGAACTGGACCCGACGCTTTCAGAGCCCGTCGCCGTGCAGGGCCAATTGGCCGCCGGTGAGATGGACTGGATCAATGCGGTACGGTTCCTCTCGCAGGCAACCGAAATCGACCCCACCGATCAAGTTGCCGCTCAATGGTACGCCGAAGCGCTCTTTTATCTCGGCTATCTCGAAGCCAGCGAGGAAAAGATCGAGCAGGCGATTGCCATCGATCCCGGCGCGGCGGTCCCCTATCTTAGCGCCGGTAATGTCGCCCTGAGCCTCAAGCAACCTGATCGTGCAGCAGCGCTCTACACGCAGGCGATGGAGCTTGGCATGCGGATCACCGGCACGCCGGAGGTCGAATATCAGCGCGGAAATTTCGAGGCGGCGGCCCGGGATATCGCGAAAGCTTATGTGGTCGATCAGATCGTGTCAGAAGACGATTACGACGATCTCGTCAGTTTTCTTGAGCGTCTCATGCGCCACGAGACCACCGTCGCCGCGGAAATCGATCGCTTCCCGACGCTGGGCATCGACAATGACTTTCTGCTGACCGCGAACATCTATTCAGGCAATTACGAGCGCGCGCTGAAGCTTCTGGAAGACGAAGCGGCCGCCTATCACGACAATCTCTATTTCCTGTGGATCAATTCCTCTACGGATATCCTCAGCCACCCCTACTTCCCTACCTTTGCGGCCAATGCGGGGCTGCTGCCTTACTGGCAGGAAAATGGATGGCCCGATCGCTGCGCCCCAGATGGCGACGGCGGTTTTGCGTGTCGCTGATTTGGCGGGGCCAACTTTCATCCTCGGTGTGTTAACGGTTCGCGCAATCGTTTCTGGGTAAGCGAGTGATTATGAGGAAGAGCTCTCACCTGATTGGTCTCTGCGGCGCGGGCATGTCCGCCGTCGCCTATCTGCTCAAAGAGCGCGGCGATGTTGTCACGGGCGCTGATGAAGGATTTTATCCGCCGGTGTCGGATTATCTCACCAAGATCGGCCAGGAATGCCTTGTGGGGTATAAAGCGGAAAACCTCCCCGAAGACCCCGATCTGATCGTGATTGGCAAGAACGCCAAGCTTGTACCGGAGACCAACCCGGAGGTCGCGGCGGCTTTTGCGCAGCATAAGGATAAAATTCGGTCCTTCCCGGAGGTGCTCGCTGATTTGACGGCGGATCGCCAACGTACCGTGATCGCAGGGTCCTACGGGAAATCGACACTCACAAGCCTCATCACCCACTGCCTCGTGCAAGCAGGCAAAGCGCCAGGCTATTTCATCGGCGCCATCCCCAACGATCTCGAGCACTCTTCATCGCTGGGCGGCGATGGCCCTTTTGTTTTCGAGGGTGACGAATACCCCAGCGCCAATTGGGATGACCGGCCGAAATTCGTCCATTATCAGCCGCACACGGTGGTGTTGACCTCCGCCACCCATGATCACGTCAATATCTATCCGACGATTGAGGACTATCACCGCCCTTTCACGGACCTCCTGCAAGGCCTGCAAGATCGCAGCGGCACCTTGGTGGGCTGCATAGACGAACACCACGCCGCGCGGTTCTTTCACGAATATATGGGGCCGAAAATCAGCTACGGGCTTCAGCCTGGCTGTAACTTCTCGGCGGCCAATATCGTCTTGGGCGACCCCCTCACCGAAACACCGACGCGTTTTGACCTTTGCGCGGGTGCAGAGATCTTGGCGAACATGGCGACAAGCCAGATGGGGCGCCATGCGGTGCAGAATATCTGTGGCGCCGCTGCTTATCTGCTCGGCCAGAATATTCTGACCCAAGAAGAATTGAGGCAGGGCGTGGCGACGTTTTCGGGCCTGGCGCGTCGGCTCGACCGGAAAGCGAAAACCTCTGCCCTCCCGATCTATGAGGGTTTTGGATCCTCCTACGAAAAAGCGCGGGCCGCGATCGATGCGATGAAAGCGCATTTCCCGGACCGTCGCCTGGTGGCGATGTTTGAACCGCACACCTTCACCTGGCGAAACAAGGATGCCCTTTCGCAATATGATACCGCCTTCGAGGGCACGCAGACGGTGTGGCTTTACGCCCCGCCGACACAAGGCGCCGACACCCATGCGCAAGCGAGCCTAGAGGATATCCACACCCGTTTGAGCGCCGCACACCCAGATGTGCGCACCTTTGGAAAGGGCGCGACGAACGACATCCTCGAAACGCTTGATCCGCAAACAGATGTTTTGTTGATCCTCTCCTCTGGTAGTTTCGACGGCACCCTTTCTGGGTTTCTTGCCGCCGCACCGGGCCGGTATCCGGCAAAATCGAACGCATGATTTCACTGCCCGCAGCCTTAAGTTGCGGGCGCGAACATCCGAGCAGAAAATGCTCAGAATGGCCGTCTCGCCGCTTCCCATCGCGTGACACAAGTGGTTATGTGAGCATGGTAGCGAGGTGGAGAGACGTCCGCCGCCGTCACGCATGTGACCTCCTCTCCCGAGCTGCTTAAGACGAAGCGCAGCCGCGCTCTCCCCGCGCGGTGATGATGAGAGTGAGAGCGATGGTTATAGCCACCCGCCGAGATCTTCTTTCCATGATTGGCGCCACCGCGGGCGGCGCGGCCATGTATCAGGCCATGACCGCCCTGGGGCACGCAGCACCGTCGACCTATAGCGGCCCGGTGAAGCTGGATGGCGACCCGAACGGTGCGACCGTTTTGGTCTTGGGTGCGGGTGTTGCGGGGATGACCGCAGCGCTCGAGCTGCGCCAGGCAGGCTACAAGGTGAAGGTGCTTGAATTCCGCGAGAAGGCAGGCGGTCGCTGTTGGACCCTGCGCGGCGGGGACAGCTACACAGAGCTTGGCGGCGCGACGCAAAAAGTTGGCTTCTCCGAAGGCAACTACATCAACCCCGGCCCCTGGCGCATTCCGCACGACCATTACGCCGTACACGATTACTGCCAACGCTTGGGCGTACAACTCGAACCCTTCATTGAGAAAAACCACAACGCTTATCTTCACCACACGGACGCTTTTGGCGGCGAACCTCAACGCTATCGCCACGTGGCAACAGACTATCGCGGACATGTGTCCGAGTTGCTCGCCAAAGCGGTGCAAGGCGGCAAGCTCGACGATGCGGTGAGCGCCGAGGACAAAGAGCTGCTGCTCGAATCGCTCAAGCGGACAGGCGTTCTCAACAACAATTATGAGTATCGCGGCGATTTGAATGTCGGGCGTTTCCGCGGGTTTGACCGCGACCCAAGCGCCGGCATCGACGGTTCGCCCTTGCCCTCGGCACCGCTCAACCCTTCGGATATTCTGCAGTCAAACCTTTGGCGGCATTTCTCGACCACAGAGCAGGTCGAATTCCAAATGCCGATGTTCCAGCCCGTTGGCGGGATGGACATGATCGCTCAAGCCTTCGCGCGCGAATTGGCTGACATCATCACCTATAATGCCCGTGTCGTGTCTCTGCTCCAAGATGAGAACGGCGTGAGCGTCACCTATGAGGACACCGCTCGCGGCAATGCGCAGCGGACGGAGACGGCGGACTATTGCGTTTCGACGATCCCCTTCTCGATCCTTGGGCAGATCGAACACAGCTTCTCACGCGAGATGACCCAAGCGATTGAAGACGTCTACTATATCGGCTCTGCCAAATGGGGCCTCGAGTTCAACCGTCGCTTCTGGGAAGAGGACGACAAGATTTTCGGCGGCATTTCGTATACGAACCTACCGATCGAGATGATCAGCTATCCGTCCACTGGCTTCTTCAAGAAAGGGCCGGCAGTCGTTCTTGGCGGCTATAGCTGGCGGCCGGAAGAAACCTATGAATTCAACGCCATGACGCCCGCCGAGCGGGTGAAATGGGCCGTCGATTTCGGGGCCAAGATCCATCCTCAATATAAAGAGGAATTCTTAAATGGCGTGAGCGTGAGTTGGCACAAAGTGCCATGGGTGCTCGGCTGCTTCGGTATTTGGCGCGATAAGGATGCGCACTATCAAACAGCGTTGCAGATGGATAATCGCATCGTCCTCGCGGGCGAGCACATTTCCTATCGCGGCGCTTGGCTTGAGGGCGGCATCTTGTCGGCGCTCAATGCCATCGAAACGCTACATCAACGTGTTGTTCAGGGGTAAGATTAATCATGACCGTGAGTTATCGGAAAATTATTCGGCTTTCGCTGATGGCAGGGGTGCTCTCCACGGCGGCGTGCGCTGAAACAGAGACGACCACACCTGAAACGAGCACGGCGGATGGCGCGTCTCTGGCGCAGCCGCTGGGCGAAGGATCGGCGGCCCCGGCGGCGTCTGTTCCTGCGGCAAGCGTGCAAACGGCGGCGGCAAACGTGAATGCCGCGCCAGCCAGTGCGACAGAAGCCAAAGACCCACATGGGTATGCCGAACTCGCCAGCGTGTCGGTCAATGAAGACATTTTTTCAGACCTCGGTTTTGAAGCTGAGGAAGGCGGCGAGATTTACGCCACCGTCTGCGCCGGTTGTCACATGGCTGATGGCAGCGGCGCCGTAGGCGGCGGCGAGTATCCGGCGCTCAAAGGCAATGGCAACCTCACCTTCCCGCAATATCCAATCTCGATGACGCTCAACGGCCGCAAAGGCATGCCCGGCCTTGGCCCCTTCTTGTCAGATGAACAAGTCGTCTCGCTGATCAATTATTTGCAAGAAGACATGAATGGCTTTGAGCCGACCGCCACGATAGAGATGGTGCAAGCGGCGCGTACGGATTTTTCGCGTTACGTGCGCGGTGACATGGTCGATAGCCAGCCTGGCATCGTCATGGTGGCGGAACTTGCCGCCGATGGCGAACAGGCTGCGGCCTCGGTGATGAGCGACGCGCAGCAGGAAGCGCCCGAGGCGGCACCCGCTGAAATTCCCGCCCCTGCAGAAGAACCTGAAACCGAACCAGCACCGGCGGCGGCTGCCGAAGCCCCCGCAGCATCGGAGGCCGAGACTCCCGCCACCGCGGAAGCAGCACCGGCCGAAACGGCCCCTGCAGCGCCCGAGGCTGAAACCACCGCGCCCGCGCAAGCAGCGGCACCGGCTGAAGCTGCACCGGCACCGACGACTTCAGAACCGGCAGCAACTGCTGAGGCACCCGCCGCTACACCCGCTGAGGAGGCCCCGACAGAAGAGGCGGCGCCTGCCCCCGCGACGGCGGCTGCACCTCAAGCAGCGCCTGAGACACCGCCAGCGGCTCCATCCGCTGCGCTTGCAGAGGCTGCTGTTCGCCATAAAAATCCGGGGTCGAACTTCCCGATCCTGATGGCGGCAGAAATCCCAGCGACCTCGTCGATGGTCTATCTTAGCGGCACCGTCCCTCAGGTGATCAACACCGAGGCGCCCCGCAACTCCCTCGAAGCCTTCGGCGACACCAAAGCGCAGACGGAAAGCACGCTCAAATCGATCGATCAAAAGTTGAAGTCGCTCGGCCTTACGATGAGCGACGTCATCAAAATGCAGGTCTTCCTGGTACGTCCTGAAGGCGCGGATGCAATGGACTTCTCCGGCTTTATGGAAGGCTACACGCAGTTCTTCGCGACAGATGAGCAGCCCAACATGCCGACACGCTCCGTGCTCGAAGTGGCGGGCCTCGCCAATCCCAACTGGCTTGTCGAGATCGAAGTGGTCGCGGTGAAACCCGGCGAAGCCGCGTCGGCACCGGCCGAAAATGCCGCGCCCGAGGCGATGGCTGAGAAAGTCGTTCGCCACAAAATCCCAGGCTCGGACTTCCCGATCCTAATGGCGGCCGAAATCCCCGCCACCACACAGCTCGTCTATCTGAGCGGTACCGTGCCACAAGTCGTGAACGAGGAGGCCCCGCGCAACTCGATGGAAGCCTTTGGCGACACAAAGGCTCAAACGGTCAGCACGCTGCAGTCCATCGAAGCCAAGCTCAAATCACTCGACCTCAGCATGGGCGATGTGGTGAAGATGCAGGTCTTCCTCGTGCGGCCTGAAGGCGCCGACGCGATGGATTTTGCCGGCTTCATGGAAGGCTACACGCAGTTCTTCGGCACGGACGAACAGCCCAACACACCGACACGCTCCGTGTTCGAAGTGGCAGGCCTCGCCAATAAAAACTGGCTTGTGGAAATCGAAGTGGCGGCGACGCGCTAGTCGGCGTCGCTCATCCTCCCTTACGTCCAGCCAAAACGTAAAGCGGCAGGCGGACAGCCAATAGGCGGTCCGCCTGTTGCCTTTTCAGGGCATCTTTTTCCAGCGCGGACAGTGTCGCTTCGTGTCCATCCTCCCGCGCCCGTTTGTGAGCGGACCATGATCGCATGAACGCGATCACCTGTTCAGGCGTCCATGAGAGATCGCAGGCAAAACGCGGCGTTTCCACCAGCGTGAGAGGAATGCCCATTTCCTCGGGCTGATACCCGCGCATGGCCTTGCGATTGCCTTCCGCCCAGTACGGATCGACAATTTCTCTGACCGGATCGACTAAGGGCGCCTGCAGCATCGGCACGTCGCTGGGCAGGTCGTAAACCCAGGCGCAGAACAGCCCGCCTGGGCGAAGCACCCGCCCGACCTCCGCCCAAAACGCCGGCGTGGAAAACCAATGAAGCGCGGCCGCCGCAGTCACCGCATCGACGCTCGCCGACGCCAACCCTGACGCCTCCGACGGGGCGAGCGTATACTTTATGCGGTCGTGCACTTTCGCTTCGGCGAGTTGCGCCGGATCGATGTCCGTGGCGAACACGGTTTCGAATCGCTCGGCCAAACTGATCGCCGCCTGGCCATTTCCCGTGGCCACATCCCACACGGCCTCGCGCGCTGGCGCCTGTTCCGCAATCCAATCAAACAGCGCATCAGGGTAGCCAGGTCGCCCCGCGGCGTAGGCTTTCGCCTGCGCCCCGAAACTCCGCGCGTTCAGCTCTTCGGTCATTTGACCGGGTCGAGCCAACCCCATTTGTCTTCTGTACGCCCATCAAAGAGGCCGAAGAAGACATCTTGGATGGCTTTCGTCACAGGCTTGTTGCTCTGCCGACCGATCGGCACGCCATCAACGGTTTTGATCGGCGTCACCTCAGCGGCAGTCCCGGTGAAGAACAGCTCATCCATGCCGTAGAGCATTTCGCGCGGCAGGGTTTGCTCAACCACTTCAATACCCAGATCGTCCGCGATGGCGATGATCGAATTCCGGGTGATCCCATTCAAGATCGAGGCAGAAAGCGGCGGGGTGATGAGGCGCCCTTGATGGACAGCGAAGAGGTTCTCGCCGCCGCCCTCGGAGACAAGCCCATCCGCCGACAGGCCGATCCCCTCAGCGTAGCCATGACGCTTCGCTTCGCCGGTGATCAGGCGGGATGACAAATAATTGCCTGCCAATTTCGCGCCCGCCGGAATCGTATCGGGGGCGGAGCGCCGCCAGCTCGACACGCAGACGTCGATGCCGTTCTCAATCGCCTCATCGCCGAGATAACGGCCCCATGGGAATGCGGCGATCACGAAATCATTGGGCGCCGTGGTCGCCGAGGGCGACATCTCGCCATAGCCCAAATAGGCATTCACTCGAATGTAAGCCGACACAAGGCCGTTCTCGCGCACGGTTTTGCGGCAGGCCTCGCGAACTTCTTCTTCGCTGTACTGGATTTTAAACCCGTAGATTTTCGCGGAGTAGAACAGCCGGGCAATGTGCGCATCATTGCGGAAGATGCACGTGCCCTTCGGCGTCTCATAGGCGCGCATCCCCTCAAAGGCGCAGGTGCCGTAAAGGAGCGCGTGGGTGAGTACGTGGGTGGTGGCGTCCTTCCACGGAACCAGCTCGCCATTCTTCCAGATGTACTCAGCTTCTTGTATCGGCATCCTTACCGCTCCTCATCAGTGATGGCGGGTTGTAGCAAAGGCCGTCTTCCCCGCAAGAAGACCTCGCTGCGACACGCGCAAAAGGAAGGAAGCCGCGCAAATGGCATTCGATCCCCCCGAAAACCGCCGTTCCATTGAAGGTTTACGCGAGATTATGCGCAAGCTGCGCGCGCCGGAAGGCGGTTGCCCCTGGGATGTGGAGCAAACGCACGACTCGATTGCGCGCTATTGCATCGAAGAAGCCTATGAAGTGGTCGATGCGATCGAGCGCGGTGACGACCGTGACTTCAAGGATGAGCTGGGTGATTTGCTCCTTCAGGTGATCTTCCACGCACAGATGGCCGATGAGCGCGGCGCCTTCACCTTTGACGATGTGGTCGAAGCGATCTGTGACAAGATGGTGCGGCGGCATCCGCATGTGTTCGAGGCGGCTGATGGCCGGGACGCAGACGGACAAACCGCCGCATGGGAAGAGATCAAAGCTGCCGAACGCGCCGAGAAAGCCCAGGACGGCCCCGTAAGCGTGCTCGATGACGTGCCCATCGGCTTGCCTGCGCTCACGCGGGCGGAGAAGCTCTCGAAACGCGCCGCTCGCGTGGGGTTTGATTGGCCGACACCCGCCGCAGTGATCCCGAAAATCCATGAAGAACTCGCAGAGGTGGAAGAAGCCCTAGCGAGCGGCGATGAAGCGCATACGGAGGAAGAGATCGGCGATCTCCTTCAAACCATCGCCACACTTACCCGCAAGCTGGGCATAGAGGGCGAAACGGCGCTACGCCACGCGAATGCGAAATTCACGCGCCGCTTCCAGGGTGTTGAGGCGCGGGTTGCGGCCAGCGGGCGTGATTTCGATGCACATACGCTCGATGAGCTTGAAGCCTATTGGGCCGATGTGAAGCGCCACGAGAAAGCGAATACATGACCACAGAATGGGGACGCCACGGGTTCACGCAGGCGGATATTCCGCACCAGGCTGGAAAGACCTATGCCATCACCGGGGCCAATA
Source organism: uncultured Caulobacterales bacterium (assembly GCA_964342585.1). Taxonomy (GTDB): domain Bacteria; phylum Pseudomonadota; class Alphaproteobacteria; order Caulobacterales; family Parvularculaceae; genus Parvularcula. The sequence continues at coordinate 22,304 of CAYFHK010000028.1, forward strand.
GTGGCATTGGCTTCGAAGCCGCGCGGCTTCTTGGCAAGGCCGGCGCGGAAATCATTCTGCTCTGCCGAAATCCAGAAAAAGCGAGCCGCGCCGAGACGAAGCTACGGGAGCAAGCATCGGAAGGTCGATACCGAACGATTTTGATCGATCTCGCCGATCTGAAGAACGTTCATGATGCGGCATATACGCTGCGCCAGCACTGTGATGGCCTGGATGGGCTGATCAACAATGCTGGCCTGAACACGGTGAAGCCGCAGAAAACCGCACAAGGCTATGAGCTGACCTGGGGGGTGAATGTGCTGGGCGGTTTCGCGTTGGCAGCGCTTGTCAGTGATCTTGTCGAAAAGCCCAGCGGGCGGTTCGTGTGGCTATCTAGTAATTTCCATCGGTTCGTCAGCAAAAATCCTTTCAACGTGGAAAGGCCGGATCAAGAGCATCAAGGCGTTGCGGCCTATAATGTCAGTAAACTCGCAAATTTGATGCTTTCCTTGGAATTGCAACGCCAACTGACGACAGCCGGGAAAACCGCGACCAGCTATGCCTGCCATCCCGGTTTCGCGGCCACCAACATCGTGGAAAACGGCGCAGGAAAAATGGCGGCATTGATGGTGAAACCATTCGAGGCGTTGATTGCACAGCCCCCGGAGAAAGGCGCACTGCCCACGGTGCTTTGCGCCGCAGCCGCCGAGGCAGCGCCGGGCGGCTATTACGGCCCAAAGGGCTTCCTGCACCAAAACGGCCCGGTCGGCCGCGAAACGCCCTCCTCCCTTGCGCGCGATCAACAGGCGGCAGGCCAGCTTTGGTCGCTGTGCTCGTCACAAACTGAGACAAATTGGAAGATCTTCCGTTAAGGTCTCTTAAGATCCTTCTCTTAGGCCCGTGGGTGGAGGGGGCGTTTAGGGAGCCCCGACGACCGGAGGTTCACCCATGCGCCGCCATCTCTTCAGCGCAACCACCATTCTTTTGTCGACCGCCCTTATTGTGCCCGCCACCGCTGGCGAGATTGCCGTCAGTGGACAGATCGGGACGCCCGGCATCGGTGTGGGTGTCAAAGCCGAAGTTTTCCCGCGTATCGGTGTCCGGCTGGGCTATGATTATCTCGCCCTCGAACTCGACGACGAAGAATTTGACGACGTCACCTATGATGTGGATGCGGATTTCAGCGCCTTCACCTTGGCCGTCGATTTTCACCCCTTTGCCAATGGCTTCAATATGAGCGCAGGGATCAGCCAGGGTGATCGGGGCTTTGATCTTTCCGGCATGCCAAGCTCTTCGGTGGAGATCGGCGATATCGTCCTGACACCTACCGAAGTCGGCACCCTGATCGGCGAAGCTGAGTGGGCCTCAACCGCGCCCTATCTCGGGATTGGGTGGGATAGCTCGATCACGCGGGACGCGCGCTGGCATTTCATCGCCCGCGCCGGTGTTCTGCTCCTCGATGAACCCGATGTCGAGCTTCGCTCAGAGGGCGGGCTGTTGTCCTCCGACCCCACGGTGCAAGCGGAGATCGAACAGGAAGAGCAGTCGCTGCAAGAGGATTTGGATGACTACTCTTTGTACCCCGTGCTCTCGCTCGGTGTCGCGTATCAGTTCTA
>CAYFHK010000029.1:0-23550 GCA_964342585.1 uncultured Caulobacterales bacterium
TTCCGTTGGGTTTCACAAACCGACAAACGCGCTGATTATCAATGCCTCGCCCGAAGCGCAGCGCGTGATCCGGTCTATCGTCAGCCGTCTTGATATCAGGCGACCGCAGGTGATGATCGAGGCGGTCGTGGTGGAAATCTCAAACACCACCGCGCGCGAGCTCGGTGTCCAATATATCTCCGGCGGCGATGACATCCCTGTTTCCGCGGCGAGTTTTACCGGCACCTCGCCCAACATCGTCTCCGCCGCAGGGGCCGCCTATTTCCTCGGCCCTGGCGCCGAAGGTCGCACCCGGACGGTGACCCAAGTCGTCGATGGCGTGCCCACGACCACAACTGAAGACGTCTTCGATGAGAATGATCCGTCTGCGGCGGTCGCGGGTCAGCTTGTGGAGGCTGCCGTTTCAGAGCTTCTGAGCTTTAATGGCTTCCTCATTGGGGCAGCTGAGCAGCTCGATAATGGCTCGGTATACGGCGTGCTCCTCTCCGCCATTCAATCCGACACGGACTCGAATGTGCTGTCCGTCCCGTCCGTAACGCTCCTCGATAACGAGACGGCCCTCTTGCAAGTGGGCCAAGAGATCCCGGTGATCACCGGAGAAGCGGTCGGCACGGATTTTCAGGGCGGGTTCAGAACCGTTGAGCGGAAAGACGTAGGCAATATCCTAGAGGTCACGCCACAAATCAACGATGGCAATACGGTACAGCTCCGTATTCGGTTGGAAGTGTCTTCGATTGGTGCCTTCACATCGCTGTCTGACGATATCATCACTAATAAGAGCACGATCGAAACGGTGGCTCTTGCTGAAGATGGACAGACGCTCGTCATCGGTGGGCTGATCGATAATGATCGCCGCCAAACCGAGAGCAAAGTGCCGCTGTTGGGTGACATCCCGCTGGTCGGGAACCTCTTCAAAGGACAAACGGCGTCGAACGAAGAGCAAACGCTGATGGTCTTCATCCGGCCGACAATCCTCCGCACGGGCTTCGATGCAGACGGAGTGACAGCGCGGAAATATGATTACATTCGCCAGCAGCAGCTCGATCGGTCACGTCGCAACCGCGCGCCGATTGACGACGTGATGGAAAATTACCTGGGTCCCGGCGAATATCTTGTGCCTGGCCCGAATGGCGACATGGTGCCGCTCAGCGAGTTATCGCGCGATGAGCAGGCCGCGTCGCGACCGACGGACACGCCGACATCGGAGGCTGAGTGATGGCGGAGCCGATCACCGCAGACGATACCAGCCTTGAAGATGAGGGCGCGCACGAGGATGCCCCGCGGCCGATCCGGTTCACCTATGGCTTTGCCAAAGAGAACGGCATTGTTTTCATGGGTCGCGACGAAAGCGGACGCGGCGTGTTGGGGCTGCGCGCTGGAAAAGACGGCCGTCCCAGCGCCAACCCATGGTCGCTGATCGAGGCTTATCGGGCAAGCGGCGAGGACGTCGATCTCGAAACGCTGCCTGCGGACATCTTTGAGCGTAAGCTCTCCGAGGTCTACTCGGCGGAAGGGCTCACCGCCGCGACATTCGAGGGCGAAGAGGCCAGCCAAGATCTCACCGAACTCGCCGAAGGCTTGCCAGCAACGGCAGACCTTCTCGACACAGAAGATGACGCACCGGTCATTCGGCTGATCAATGCGTTGATCGCCGAAGCGGTGAAAACGCGCGCTTCCGATATCCACGTTGAGCCTTATGAGACCGAGTTGTCGGTTCGGCTGCGGATCGATGGCGTCCTGCGGGAGATTTTGTCGCTGCCAGCTCGGCTGACGCCGGTCCTCACATCACGGGTGAAGGTCATGGCGCGCCTCGATATCGCTGAGACCCGTGTGCCGCAGGATGGCCGGATCAGCCTCTCCATGGGCGGCAAGTTGGTCGACGTTCGGGTTTCGACGCTGCCCTCACGCTTTGGTGAGCGGCTGGTGATGCGTCTTCTCGATAAGGAGCAGGCCAAACTCGACCTCGACACGCTCGGTATGCCGGCCGATATCCTGGGGCGGTTCAAACAATTGCTCCGTAAGCCGAACGGGATCATTTTGGTGACCGGCCCAACGGGCTCAGGGAAAACGACGACGCTTTATTCTGCGCTTACTCTGGTCAACGATCCGGGAGTGAACATTCTCACCGTCGAGGATCCAGTCGAATACGCCCTTGATGGGGTCGGCCAGACACAAGTGAATGCGAAAGTCGGGATGACTTTTGCGACCGGCTTGCGGGCTATCCTTCGTCAGGACCCTGATATTGTGATGGTGGGGGAGATCCGTGACGTCGAAACGGCGCAGATCGCCGTGCAAGCGTCGCTCACCGGTCACTTGGTATTATCGACCGTGCACACGAATTCTGCCGTTGGGGCGGTGACCCGTTTGCGCGATATGGGCGTTGAATCGTTTCTCTTGTCCTCCACCCTTGCGGGCGTATTGGCCCAGCGTCTTGTGCGCCGGCTGTGCGAAAGCTGCAAAGCCCCGCGCGCTGCGACGGAGGCAGACCTCGCATTGATGGGACTGTCGCCGCACGAACAAATCGAGATCTACGAGCCTGTCGGCTGTGCCCGGTGTAATGGGATAGGGTTCGAGGGCCGGATCGGGATCTACGAACTGATCATCGCAGATGAGACTTTCCGCCGGCTCTTGCACGACAATGCTGGTGAACAAGCATTGGCCGCTCACGCCTTCGTCGATGTGCCTTCTCTTGCGCAAACCGGGTTCGGCCATGTGCGGGCTGGGCATACTTCCATCCAAGAAGTGCTCCGTGTGGTGCAGGAGCAGGAATCAACAGCGTGACCGCCTTTCGCTACGAAGCTGTGGACGCGGCAGGTCGCCGCAAACGCGGGGTCATCACCGCAGAAACACAGCGGCGTGCGCGCAAAGAAATTCAAACAGCTGGTCTGACGCCGCTCTCGATCAAGTCGGTCGGCGACAAGGCCCGTGCCGCCAAAGCGGGTGTGCTCGACCGCCCCCGAAATCCAAAAGCGGCCGATGTTATCGGCGCCACGCGACAGCTGGCAACGCTGATCGATGCATCGACCACCGTGGAAGAGGCGCTTGCGGCCGTTGCCTCGCAGATGAAGGGCTCACCGATGGCAGATATCCTGCTTGCGGTGCGGGCACGGATCATCGAGGGCTGGCGTTTATCTGATGCGATGGGCGAGCATCCCAAAGTCTTTTCAGAACTCTATCGCGGCATCATCGCGGCGGGCGAGTCTTCGGGCAATTTGGGCCCGGTCATGCTGCGTCTTGCCGACATGGTGGAAAAGAACCGCGCAATGGCGATGAAAGCCCTTAGCGCCATGATCTACCCGGCAGCGATCGTGATTGTCTCGCTCGTGGTGGTTGGGGCACTGATGAATGTTGTCGTGCCGAAGATCGTTGATCAATTTGCCAGCAGCGGTGCTGATTTGCCCTTGCTGACGGTGATCGTCATCGCGGCATCTGATTTCGTACGCGGCTATGGGCTTTTGATCTTGCTGCTTTTCGTGGCGGCCGGTGTCGGCGTGTGGCAAGCGCGCAAGCGGCCAGGGCCGCGCAAAGCGATGGATCGCGCATTGCTCCGCGTGCCGTTGATTGGCGGCCTGCTCCGAGATCTAGACGCGGCGCGGTTTTCCCGCACGCTGGCGACGCTGTTCTCATCGGGTGCGCCGCTATTGGATAGCTTGAAAGCCGCGCGCCGCACCGTGACGAATGCTTATATCAAGGATCGGTTAGAAGTGACGCTGACCAGTGTCCGTGAAGGCGCATCGCTTTCCGTCGGGATGCGCCGCGCCGATGTCTTCCCGCCGATGATGTCTTCCATGGTCGCCGCCGGTGAGCGCTCGGGCGCGGTGCCTCAACTCCTCGAGAAAACCGCCAGCCATATGGAGGAGGGCTTCGACAACGCCGTGACCGTCGCGCTCAGGCTCCTTGAACCCTTGGTGATTATTCTGCTGGGCGGTGTTGTGTTAGTGATCGTGATGGCGATTATGATGCCGATCCTACAAATCAATACACTCGCCCTGTAGTGAGGAAAGTCATGAAAGTTTCTATGCGTAACGAGTTTTGTCTCGCCCCTTCACGCCCGGCCGCCCGGCGTCGTCAGCGCGGCTTTACGTTGGTTGAGCTCTTGGTGGTCATTGTCATCCTTGGCGTGTTGTCGACGATCGTCGCTGTCAACGTACTGCCCGCGGGCGATACCGCGAAAATCCAGGCGGCACGGACGCAGATTTCCATGTTGAATTCGGCGCTGCAGCAATACCGGCTGGAGATTGGCTCGTTCCCGACAGAGAACCAGGGTCTTGAAGCGCTTGTTCAACAGCCGTCCGATCTCCGTCGTGCTGAGCGCTATCGGGCCGGTGGTTATTTGGACAAGCCGTCTTTGCCGCTCGACCCGTGGGATCGTCCTTATGTGTATCAAAACCCTGGCGAGTTTGGCGCAGTCGATATCTACTCCCTCGGGCCCGATGGCCAGCCCGGCAATGACGACATTGGCAGCTGGCAATAAAAGAGCGACCAACGGCGGCTTCACCCTCGTTGAGCTTCTGGTGGTCCTCGTTGTTCTGGGCGTAGTGTCATCGCTCGTAGTGCTTGCCTTGCCGGAGCGGAAACCCGACGCCGAGCGCCTCGCTCAAGAGTTCGAAACCACCGTCGAGGTGTTGCGTGATGCTGCCATTCTCGAAGGGCGGCCAACTGCCCTCGAAATCGCGGCAAATGGCTGGCGCGGCGTTCAGTTCGAGAACGGTGAATGGATCCCCATTGCTGACGCTTCCGTCTCCGCCTCTATAAACGAGGAGATCGCTTTGCGGTTTCGCGCAGAGGCGGATGCGGTTCTTCCCACAGAGGTCGCCGAAAACGGCGTTTTGTTGCTCCGTGAACGGGGAAGCCGAGAAGTGAAGGCGCAGCCCGAACCTCCTTTGCCGCCAGAGATCACCTTCGATCCAGACGGCGTCATGACAGCCTTCCGTGTCTGGATAGAAAGCGATGAAGATGTTTGGGTCGTTGCCAGCGATGCCCAAGGCAAGATGAGATCAGAGCAAGCAAGCGATGACTAAGGGAACAATGCAAAGCGCTCAGCGCGGTTTTACTCTCGTCGAGGTGCTTGTCGCCATGCTGGTCTTGGGCACGGCTGTTGCGACGGTCCTCTCTCTCCTGACAGTGCAGACGAGCAATGCCGTACGGCTGCGCGATGGGGCCCTTGCGCGCGTCGCTGCTGAGAACGCGTTGGTCGAGGTGGTGCTCGCCGATCAGCAGGCCGGCGTTGAGGAAGAGGGCGGCGAGATCGTCTTGGGGGAGCGAGTCTATCTTTATACGGTGGACCGTGCAACGGCCCCTGGGTTTGAAACACTTGAATTGGTCACGGTCGATGTGGCGCAGGATGGCGGAACAGCGGCGCGTGCTTCGCTTTCGACCCTCGTACCGGTGAACTGACGATGCAGCACCAACGCGGTTTCACCCTCGTCGAACTCCTGATCGCGCTTACCGTCTTCGCGGTGATCAGCGGCACCACTGTGGGCGTAATGGGGCTTGCGATCAACTCGAAGGAAAAGATCGAGGCCGTTTCTGATCAGATCACGGCGCTTGAGCGCACCCGGTCGCTGATGCGCCTCGACATCGCACAAATCGCAGATCGTCCTTATCGCGACGACCGGTCTGTCGGAGCTGTGTCGAGTTTTGTGGGTGGACGGAGCGCCGCCGCGGCGTTGGGCGATGCGCCGGGAGGTGGGCAAACGATCCTCGGCTTCGTGCGCCACGGGTGGAGCAACCCAGGCGCGGTTGCGCCGCGTCCTTCCATTCAACACGTGCGATATGTGGTCCGCGGTGATCAGCTGATCCGCCAAAGCCGTGTCTTTGTCGATGCGACGCGTGAAACGCCGGTGACGGAGCAAGTTTTGCAGACCAACATTCGCGGGGTCGACGTCACATTTTACGGCCCGCGTGGGTGGCAAGATGATTGGCGCCCTCAGGCGACCCAAACGACGCCAGCCGCCGTGCGTATCGCATTTGTGCATCCCGATTTTGGCGAGATCAGCCAGGCCTTTTTGGCGCGGGGGTCATCCGAACAATGAGGTCGCACAAAGATCAGCGCGGGGCGGCTCTTTTGATCGTCTTGGTTCTCGCCGCGACTTTGTCTGCGTTGGCCCTCGCGCTCACCCAAAGCATGGATCGGGCGGTGAAAAAGGCGATGGCGGCAAGCGCGCGCGATCGGGCCGTCTGGGCGCTGCTGGGTGCAGAGCAGGGCGCGTTGTCGATTTTGGAGCGGCAGGCCGCTGCCCGGACGGATGTGGATACGCCTTCTGAGCCTTGGCTCTCGCAACCACGGCGTCTGCCCATCGATGATGGTCTGCTGACGGTACGTTTTATTGATCGGTCAGCCTGCCTCAACGTGAACGATCTCGTGGACGAGACGTCGAACGAGGAACTCGTCACCGACGAGATCGCCATTGAAGGTTTCTCACAGTTTTTTGCCGAAATCGGTGGCAGCGAAATCGAGGGCGCCCGGCTCGCCACTGTTGTCGCAGACTTCATCGATGAAGACGGCCGCGTGGGCCAAGGCGGCGCTGAGGACTATGCCTATACGAGCGGTCCGGCGCCGCGACTGACGGCGGGGCGGACATTGGTCGAAGTCAGCGAGCTGCGCGGCTTGCCGGGATGGACAGGGCCGGTTTATCGCGCGGTTGCGCCGTATCTCTGTGTTGTGCCCGGGCTCACGACGCCAAATCCGATCAATCTCAACACGATCCGCCCCGAAGATGCGATTTTGCTTCGCGTGGCACTTGGGTTCTCTGTGGCGGAGCCAACGCTCGAACGCTTGATCGAGGCGCGCCCGCCAGACGGTTTCGACACCGTTGACGCCTTTCTGAGCCAGCCCGCGATTGGAAACAGCGAGACGCTCCCCCCCGGGATCGAGACAAATCTGGCCACTTACGCGACTTACATCGAATTTTCAGCACAAGTGGTCTATGGCGAAAGGGAATTTCGTCTTTCGAGTTTTATCGTCGGACAAGAGGGCGGAAGTTACCGCGTCGTTGCCCGGCGTTTTGGAGAGCCAGATCTATGAGCCATGCCGTGATCCTGACCGGTCAAACGGCGGCGTCTGACGTTCGCTATGCGGTTGGCACCGAAGCCACCGTGACTGACGCAGGCACAGCGACGGGTCTTCGGGACCTTCCCGACCCTGTCAGCAGCGCAGAGACCTTAACGATCATCCTGCCCGGTACCGTGGCGGCCACGCGCCGCCTCAACCTGCCCGTGCGTGGGGATCGCGCCTTGGCAGATGCAGCCACCTTGGCATTTGAAGATATCCTGGCAGAGCCGGTCGACCGTTTTCACTTCGCCTTCGGCGCACTTAATGAAAACGGCCAGCGATTGGTCTCGGCTGTTCCGCGGGCCTGGATCGAGGATTGGATGGGGGCCATTGCCGCGGCGGGCCTCGATCCTGACGTGGTGACGATCGATCACTTGGCGCTTCACGGCGATGGTGCCGATGCCGTTGTGTACTCAACGAAGGACCACCTCGCCGCGCAGCTCCCTGATGGTGGCGTCAGCGGCGACCCGGTGATGCTGATGCCTCTGGTGGCTGAGATGGTGCGCGGTCTTTCCGTGTTTCACGTCATGACGCCCCGTTCGGCAGCGGATATCTCCGGGGAGGAGCTGCTGCTGAATGATGACCGAACGACCGGCGCGTATTTTCTCACCTCGGCCAGCGCCGAGGGGCTCGCTTCCTTTCGGCGCGGCGAATTTGCGAAGCGTCGAGACTGGATGGGCGTTGCTCGTGAATGGCGCGTCGCTGCGGGCTTTATGGTGGCGTGTGGCGTGCTGTGGCTGGCGTCGACATTTGTCGACGCGGTGAAATATGATCGTGCGGCCGACGCCTTACAAAGCGAAGCGCGATCGACCTTCTCAAGGGCGTATCCGGATGTGATCGTTCGGGACCTGCGCCGCCAAGCGGCACAGCGCGCACAGCCACAAATCGAAGGCGGGCGCTTTTTGGCGTTATCCGCGGATTTAACGACGGCCATCCAAGAGGCGGCGAGCGTGCAGCTCACCGGTATGACCTACACAGATGATAGTGAGCTGATCGCGGAGCTTCGCTTCCCGGACGCCGCCACCCTCGAACGGGTCAAAACGACCCTAGAGCAGCGCGGTGTGCAAACCCGTGAAGACGGGAATCTACGTCGCGAAGACAATGGGGATTATTCGGGGCGCCTTTATCTCGGGGGGCCAGCATGACGGCTATGTGGACCCGCTTGAGCCCGCGCGAACGGATCCTTGTTGCCTTAGCAGGAGGATTGCTGGTCATCCTTTTGCTTTCGATGGTGGTGATCCGTCCGATCCTTTCGTTTCAGTCTTCTGCCCGCGCCGATTACGATGCGGCAACAGAGACCTATCAGTATGCCGTAAGGGCTGCTCGCACGCCGAGCACCGGCGGCGACATCGATATCTCTTCCTTACGGACAATCTTGACACGGAGTGCGAACCAAAACGGCATCATCATTGAACGGTTCAACGCGCAAGGCGACGCGCTCGATCTTTCGGTCGGACCAACGACCACGCAACGGCTTTATGTGTGGCTGGCAACGCTCAACAATGAGCATGGCGTAACGGTTCGGGAAGCGTCATTACGGCCGGCCGGGGACGGACAAAATATTGCAGCGCGTCTGACGGTGGCGAAGGGCGCATCGTGAAAAAGAAACGGCTCGGGTATAGCGTTATTTTCGCGGCGGCGTTTATTGCAACGCTGGTCGCAGCTTTGCCGCTTGCGCTTGTGGTCTCCTGGTCAGGCGCCCCCATCACGGCCTCCCGCATTGAAGGAACTGTTTGGGATGGCGCTATTCATGATATGTGGTTCGATGGATATCCGATCGGTACGCTGAGCGTATCTGCTTACTTATGGCCGCTCTTTATCGGTGAATTGCGTGGCGATTGGCGTGTGGATGGCACGGTGATGCGTGGCACAGGGGTGATGGGCGTAAGGCGCGATCGTGTGACGCTCACAGATACAGCGCTTTCGGTATCCTTGGGTCAGTTCAATCTTCGCGACGCTTTCGGGGCGTCGATGGGCGGAAAAGCCAGGGTTGATACGCGCCGGCTCGTCCTTTCCTCTTCAGGATGCGAGGAGGGCGATTTCACAGTGACGACGAATACGCTTCAGGTCAGTGCGGCGCGTTTTGGCCGCCAGGGGTTTGATCTTTCCGGTGACGGTACGTGTGAAGACGGAGAGCTTGTTCTGCCGCTCGCGGGCAATGGCGAGGAAGGACAGGTCACGGCGCTGATGCGAATAAGCCCTAACGGTTATCATACGGAATTGGTCGTGGAGCCTGTCGACTACCGATTTGCTGAAGCGCTTACGAACTATGGTTTCCAGCGAAACGGGGATCAATTCAGCATCATCCATCGTGGAGACATATTTTGAGCAGCAGATCAATAAAAGGGGCTGTACTGAATGGTCTGCTGCTGAGTGGGCTGATCGCGTGTGCGAGTGCGCCATCGCAAAACACGACGTCGCAGTCTTTGCAATCACGATTTGCGATGGTGATGGCAGACTCCGAAGCGCCTGATCCTGGACGCCTCGAGGCCTTCGCCATTCCGCCAGGGCGATGCGGCATGATCCTTTACAGCCGTTCTGGTATTCAAGCCGTTCCGGTTTTCCGATCAACCGATGACGGTACGGCGTTGATGAAATTGGAAGGCGCGCTGACCGCGCTCAGCCTCGTGGGTCGCGGCGGCGAGACCCGGCGAAGTGTGCCAAGCGCGCAGCATTTTCGTGGCAAGCTGGAAACAGGGATGGGCGTTACGGTTTCGGCGGTAACCAGCTGGGGCCAAACGTTCCCTGGCGGGGCGTATGTCGATAACGGAACGCTCACCGTGAGGGCCGCCGATGGGTGGACGCGCGTCATTCCTGTGGCAGGTATTGCAGGCTGTAAGGCCGAATAATCGACCGTATCCGATACTTTATCACGACGTTGCGCGTTTGAATGTCGCGAAAGCTGCGGTTTTGATGCGGTCAGATGTGTGTGCCGCTTGCCGCATTGCGCAATAATCCCCAATGTACGCAAAGCGTTACATGTTGAACTTGATATGACCGAACGCGCGCATTGCGAGCACAGTCAAAGCCATGACTGCCATGGGCACGACTGCACCGGACACGGCCGTTCTTCAACCAGCCGACGGCTGCTCTTTGCGCTGATCATCATCGCCACATTTATGGTCGTCGAGATCATCGGTGGTGTGCTTTCTGGTTCCCTCGCGCTGTTGGCTGATGCCGGTCATATGGCGACAGACGCGATGGCTCTCGGCCTAGCTGTCTTTGCGCGACATCTGGCGATGAAGCCGCCCTCGGCCCGCTTTCTATTCGGGAAAGGGCGCGCACAGGTCTTAGCGGCCTTTGTGAATGGCTTGGCGCTGTTCGGCCTGGTCATCATCCTGATGATCGAAAGCTTGGCGCGTATGCGCGATCCGATGCCCATTGACGCAGGCCTTATGCTCAGTGTCGCCGTCATCGGCCTCGCCGTGAATGCGATTGCGTTTTTTATCCTCCACAATGGTGGGGCGCAGGACATCAATACCCGCGGGGCGGTCCTTCACGTGATTGGCGATTTATTGGGGTCCGTCGCGGCAATCATTTCGGCAATTGTGATCGCGCTGTCCGGCTGGGTCGCGATCGATCCATTGGTGACCTTGGTGGTGTGCGCGTTGATTTCACGCTCGGCGATCAGCCTTGTGAGAGAGGCCGCGCATGTCCTGCTTGAAGGTGCGCCCCCCGGCTTTGATCCCAAGGCGTTGGAAACGGCGTTCCACGACGCGGCGCCACAGCCAATCGAAGTGTTGGATCTACGAGTATGGATGGTGACGCCCGATGAGGTGCAGCTGACCGCACGCGTGGCGGTTTCAGACATCCATCAAGCCTCTCAGACCTTGGCAAAGCTACGTGCCGTTGTAACCACCACGTTCGAGACCGTGACCCCGACTATCGAGATCGTTGACGCCGAAGAGTTGACGAGAGCCGAGCACAACGCCCCTGCGACGGCGCGTTGGGATCGCCCTGCGTCTAGAGTCGCGGGGCACGAGGAGGGCGCACCATCAAGCGACGCCGTTCTTGCGCGATTGTCGCTAAAGCACGTTGGCTAACAGCCGATCTTCGGCGGCTTTGATCACGTCTTCTGGTCGTTCTACTACGATGATGTCGTCGCGCAGCGCTTTGTCGGCGAAGCCTCGATCGACAACGTGATCGAGCAATTCGATTAGTGGGGACCAGAATCCCTCAACGTTGCAAATCACGAGCGGTTTGCGGTGCAAATCGAGCCGCGCCCACGACAAAAGCTCAATGATCTCCTCCAGCGTCCCGATGCCGCCGGGCAGCGTGCAAATCGCTTGAGCCTCATCGAACATGCGCATTTTCCGCTCATGCATCGTATTCACGATCACGTGGTCGACGCCGTCTAAAATGCCTTCGATGTCGACAAGAAATTTCGGAATGACGCCGAAAACGTCACCTTTGGCATCGCGCGCGGCGCCGGCGACCTTGCCCATCAGACCGCATTTCCCGCCACCATAGATCAGTCTTGTGCCATTTGCGGCGAGGCTGCGACCCAGTGCCGTGGCTGCATCCTCGAACACGCGCTCATCGCCGAGGCGAGAGCCGCAATAAACACAGAGTGATTCTAGTTTGGTCATCGCGATCTTCTTTCACATGCGCTAGGTAACACGCCGAAGATGGGAATGTGGCAGCCCAGCTATAACTGACGATACCCGCGGACGAGGAAATGCCCATGCGAACCCTGGTGATCGTGCTGCTCTTACTTGCGGCAGCAGCGTTAATTTATCTTTTCGTTATCCGCGACCAGGAGGCTCTCCAGGAGCCGGCGACACCAACCGCTGTTGAGTCAGAGGAACCGACTGAAGACAGCGAAGAGGTGGCGCAAGAGACCTTGCCGCTGCCGCGGTTTGATATTGTGCGTGTCGACCGCAACGGTTTCGCGCAAATTGCCGGCCGGGCGGCGCCGAATGCAGTCGTCGATGTATTGGCGAATGGCGATGTTTTGATTTCAGAAACAGCGCTGGCCAATGGGGATTGGGCGACCTTCACCGAGACACCCTTGGCGTCGGGCGCCGTCGAATTGGGGCTCCGGATGACGACGACCGACGGCATGACCATCGTCAGTGATGAAACCATCATCATCTATGTGCCTGAAGCCGATGGCGACGCGCCAGTGGTGCTGCGCACCACGCCGGGGGGCGCCACACAAATCCTGCAAAGCGCAAACGATGACGTTGAGGGCTTAAGCCCGCTGAGTGTCGATACCATCGACTATGACGGCGGCGGCAACGTCATATTCTCCGGTCGCGCAGAGCCGAAATCGATGGTGCAAGTCTTCGCGGACCGGCGCCTTGTTGGACAAGCCAGCGCTGACAATGATGGCAGATGGGAACTCTCCGCAAGCTTGCCGCCTGGCCGGTACACGCTGCAGATCATTCAGCTCGACGAAGATGGTGAGCCGAAATACGCCATCGAAGTGCCGTTTGAGCAGGCAACCCTCGATGACATCGTATTGAAGGACGGCAATGTGATCGTGCAACCGGGGAACAATCTTTGGGTGATTTCGCGCACCGTCTACGGCAAAGGCGCCCAATACACGGTGATTTACCAGGCGAACGCAGATCAGATCCGGGACCCCGATCTCATCTATCCGGGACAAATCTTCCGGCTACCCGAGGAGCAGCCCGAAGCGGAAGAGTAGGCAAATGGCATTCCTTTTGTTGCCGTTAACGCGTCGCGGCTGACACGCTGCTCAACGCAGCCTTAACCACTGCTGGTGCATCATCGTTTAAGGACCCACAAAGTTTCGAAGGGATCCTTAATGGACGATAAAGAATTCAAAGCGCAGCTGTTGTCGACAGAGGCTGGGCGCATCCTTTTGGAGGCGCTCGAAAAGATGTCCGACAGTCTGACGATCTTTGATTCGACATCATCCGTGCTCTACGCGAATCAGCTCGCCCGCGCCCGCTTCCCAGCACTTTACGATAGTCTTGAAAACGGGCTGACGCGACGCGAAGCCAATTTGGCGTCAGTGCGCGCCGCTCTTCCAGGCTGGTCAGAAGACGCGATACAGGACGCAGCAGAACGGATCTTCGCCGCGCAAATGGCTTTCGAGCCGATCCAGCTTCGCTTTGCGACTGGCGGCGTCGGCATTGTCCATTTCAAGCCGATGGACAACTCGCGGTCAGTGGCCATTTCCACCGACATCACCGAGCTACGGCAGCGTGAGAAACAGCTTCGCGAGGCGCAACGTGCAGCAGAGGCCGCGAATGAGGCGAAGTCGGCGTTTCTTGCCAATACCAGCCATGAAATTCGGACGCCGCTGAATGCGATCGTCGGCTTGGCCCAAGTCCTTGAGAAAATGGACCTGCCAGAAGACGCAGCTGAGTACATTTCGTCGATCCTCGATGCAGGCAAAACGCTCACAAACCTGCTGAACGACGTGCTCGACCTCTCGAAAATCGAGGCCGGGAAGCTCGAAGCCTCGCCGATCGATGCCGATCTGGCCCACACGCTCCGCCGCCTCCTTCGTTTGTGGCGGCCTAAGGCGGACGAGAAGGGGCTTGAGTTGACGCTGACCCTCGACGGCGAATTGCCCGGTGTTCTCAGCTTCGACCCGCTGCGTGTTCGTCAGTGTGTGTCCAATTTGATTTCTAATGCCATCAAGTTCACTGCCGATGGTCGAGTGTCCGTGCACGCATCGGCTGCGCGCGTCGATGATGATTACGAGATCACCATCAGCGTCACCGATACGGGGATCGGCATTCCTGAAGAGACGCGTGAGCGTTTGTTTAAACCGTTTAGCCAAGCGGATGGCTCGATCAGTCGAGAGTTTGGCGGCACGGGGCTCGGGCTCGCGATCACGAAGCGCCTTTGCGAATTGATGGGCGGCGATGTTGGCGTCGAGAGCGAAGCCGGCAAGGGCTCGACCTTCACCATGACCTTCCGCGCTGAGGGAGCACAATCAAATGTGCTGCCGGGCGCGGATAAAGATGCCGGTGCGAAAACCGATGCGCTTTCAAGCTTGAGCAATCTGCGTGTGCTGATTGTAGATGACTTGCCAATCAACCGGCAGGTGGTGGGCCTTTTCCTTCGCCCTTCAGGGTGCGAAACCGTCGAGGCGACGAATGGGAAAGACGCGACCGAGCGTCTTGAAGCGGAAGACTTCGACATCGTGCTGCTCGATGTCCACATGCCGGTAATGGACGGTTTGCAAGCGATCCGGACCATCCGTGCGAGCGATAAGCCGTATAAGGACGTGCCGGTGATCGCGCTGACCGCAGACGCCATGGCGGACGATCGTGAACGCTATCTCTCACTCGGGATGAGTGGTTATACCCCCAAACCCATCAATGAGGGCGATCTCGTGTCTGAGATCTTGCGCGTACTCGGTGGGGCGGCGGCAAAGAAAGCACGTGCGGCCGCAGCCAGCGCTTGACGACGTTCTAAAGGATCGATTGCCCGGTCGAGGCCCAGTCCTTCACAAAAGCGTCCAGGCCTTTATCCGTTAACGGATGGCTGATCAGCTGTTCAAAGACTTTCGGCGGAATGGTGGCAACATCAGCGCCGATGATGGCTGCGTCTTTCACATGCGCCGCTGACCGTATCGAGGCGGCGAGGATCTCGGTCTCAAATCCTTGTGCGTCGTAAAGCGCGCGAATATCACCGATCAGTTCCATGCCGTCCATGCCCAAATCATCAAGTCGGCCGATGAAGGGCGAGATGTATGTCGCGCCGGCTTTGGCCGCGAGCCAGGCTTGGGTCGCGGTGAAGCACAAGGTCACATTGGTTTGGATATTGTCGTCCGTGAGCTCCTGACAGGCGCGCAAGCCGTTCCAGGTGAGGGGCAACTTGACCACAACGTTGGAGGCGATATCCGCCAGAATCCGGCCTTCCTTCACCATGGTTGAACCATCTGTTGACGCCACCTCGGCGCTGACCGGCCCGTCGGTCATCTCGCATATCGCGGCGATCACCTCTTTGAAATCGCGGCCAGACTTGGCGATTAGTGACGGGTTTGTGGTGACACCATCAACGAGGCCTGTCGCAAAAGCGTGCTTCAGCTCATCGGTGTCTGCGGTATCGATGAAGATCTTCATGCGGTTCGGCTCTCTTCGTAGGCGCGGCTTGTTGTGCTGTTGGAGCGGTGTAGCGCGTGTTGCCGCCGACGCAATTCGTTGATCGCACTATCCCCTCGGTGCGGCCGCGCGTTGGAGCCGATCGTTGATGGCGAGCCCTAGGCCCTCGCGCGGGATTGGCGCCACGGCCAAAGGCCGTCCTTCGCGATCGAGGGACCGCAGATACGCAAAAAGATTTGCCGCGGCTTCACCCAGATCGCCACTCGGAGACAAATCCAAGCGGGCGCCCTTCGTGCCGCCAAACCCCAGTAGGAGCTCACTGTCCTTCGCTCGGTGGGCATCTAAGCGAAGCGCGGCGTTCGGCGCGTAGTGACTGGTCATCATGCCGGGCGCGGCGATCTCTTCGCCCGCCGAGGCGAGGGGCTCACCAAGCACGGCTTCGATATCTTCCACGCTCAGCGCGCCTGGCCGGAGGAGGGCGGGCCGATCAGCGGTGAACCCGACAATCGTGCTTTCGATGCCGCGTGCACATTGGCCCCCATCGACGACAGGTACGTCGCCACCGAATTCTTCAGCAACGTCTTGAGCAGAAGTCGGGCTGATTCGGCCTGACCTGTTGGCACTTGGGGCCACAAGGGGGCGGCCAAGGGTCGATAGCACCTCGCGGAATATTGGGTGTTCTGGACTGCGTAACGCGACCGTATCGAGACCGGCCAGCGCAAGCGAGGCGACCGCTGCGTCCGGTTTTAATGGCACGACAAGGCTGAGCGGCCCCGGCCAAAATCGCGATATGAGGCGTTCTGCTTGAGTCGGGATATGCGCGATCTTTCCGGCCGCGTCTGCGTCAAAAACGTGCACAATCAAGGGGTTAAATTGCGGCCGGCCTTTCGCCGCGTATATCCGCGCCACCGCTTCGCCGCTCGCGGCATCTGCCGCGAGGCCGTAAACTGTCTCCGTCGGAAGGGCCACGATCTGGCCCGCCTGCAGGGCAGAAACGGCCGCCGGTATCGACATGAACGGTGTCGAGGGCGCAGTCATTGTCGTCATATGGCCGATATCCTCGAAAACGCCGCGACAATCTATTAGGCGACGGTAACGGAATGGGTCGATTATAAGTTTCGTGTGGTACGATGCCCGAAGAAGGAAACAGACATGTCATTTCAAACGCCGATCCGCGATATGCGCTTTTTGCTCGAGACGGCCGCCGACTTCGGCACGCTGCAAGAAACCGGCGCGTTTGAAGATCTAAGTGACGACCTCTTGGCGGCGGTCCTCGAAGAGGCGGGGAAATTCGCTGAAAACGTCATCGCCCCTCTGAATTGGGACTCAGACCAACACGGCGCGCGATTGGAGAATGGCACCGTCTTCATGTCGCCTGGCTTCAAGGAAGCTTATGAGCAGTATGTCGAGGCGGGCTGGAACAGCGTGGCCTTCCCCGAAGACTTCGGCGGTCAGGGCCTGCCCCAAACCATGGCGCTTATGGTCTATGAGGCCTTCAGCGCAGCCTGCGTCAGCTTCACCATGGGCACGGGTCTGACAACGGGGGCGGTCAAAGCCCTCCTTGAGCATGGCAGCGAAGAGCAGAAGCGCCTCTACGCCCCCAAAATGATCTCAGGGGAGTGGTCGGGCACCATGAATTTGTCTGAACCGCAGGCAGGGTCCGACCTTGCGAATATCAAGACCAAGGCGGAACCGGTTGGGGACGGTCGGTATAAGATCACCGGGACCAAGATTTGGATTTCCTACGGTGAACAGAACATCACCGACAACATTTGCCACCTCGTGCTGGCGCGCCTGCCTGATGCGCCGGAAGGAACGCGCGGCATTTCGATGTTCCTTGTGCCGAAATTTCTGGTGAATGACGATGGGTCAATCGGGGTACGGAATGACCTGAAATGCGTCGGTATCGAAGAGAAGCTAGGGCAACATGGCTCACCGACATGTGTGATGAGCTATGGCGACAATGGCGAGTGCTACGGCACCCTTGTGGGTAAGGAGAACGAGGGGCTGAAAAACATGTTCGTCATGATGAACGCGGCGCGCATCGACGTTGGGATGCAGTCCGTGGGCGTCAGTGAGCGAGCGTTCCAAAAATCACTCGCCTATGCGCAAGAGCGCACACAAGGCCGGGCCTATGGCGTGAAATCCGGGGCGCCGATCCCCATCATCGACCACCCCGATGTCAGGCGTATGCTGATGACGCAGCGCGCGCTGACCGATGCAACGCGGGCGATTTGCTACGCCAATATGGTGACATATGACCTGGCAAAGCGCGCGACCGACCCCGAGGTGAAAGCCAAAGCAAAAGAGCGCGAAGAACTTCTCGTGCCGATCTCGAAATCCTTCAGCAGCGACCGCGCGCAAGAGGTCACCAATCTCGGTATCCAAATCCATGGTGGCATGGGCTTCGTCGAAGAAACCGGCGCTGCCCAGCACTTCCGCGATGTGCGCATCTCGGCGATCTATGAGGGGACGAACGGCATCCAAGCGATCGACCTTATCGGGCGAAAGCTTGGCATGGGTGAGGGGAAGCTTGCCTATGACTTCATCGATGAAGCGGAGGCGCTCGCCGAAACACTCACCGGCGCCAGTGATGATCTTAAAGTCATCGGGGAACGATTGAGCATCGGTCTCAAAACACTCCGTAGCTGTACGGAGTATATGGTATCGGCGATGGCGAGTGATCCTGAGGACGGCCTCGCCGGGGCGATGCCCTACCTTGACGTTTTCGGCTACGTCGCTGGCGGGTATTACCTCGCAAAGTCAGCGCAAGCTGCAGCTGAGCGAATGGGAAGCGGTGACGATGCGTATTTTCAGTCGCGGATTTCCATTGCGCGGTTTTATGCCGAAAACCTGTTGCCACGGGCGGAAGGGCTCGCGCCAGCGGTGGTTGCTGGCAAACAGACCGTGGCGCCGATCGATCCTGTGCTTCTCGCCGGATAACCGCGTTAGCTGCATTTTGACGACCAATGCGATAGGCTTTCGACGGGTAATCGACTTTGGCGACTTCGCCTGAAGCGGGGGGATTTATCGACACGCCGATGCTTATGCGGGCACTGCTCTATTGGGGCAGTTACCTTTTGCTGCCAGCGCTCGTCTTGTTGGCGACGGTGATCCGGCATCGGGCGATTAGCCCATGGCTTGCCGGTCCGCTCGTCGTCGCGCTGTGCGCGGGCGCATATGCGCGTTTCATTGAGCCCCAACGACTGACCGTTCGCACGCATGACGTGACGATCTGCGGGGATGGGCTACCAGGAACGCTCACG
Source organism: uncultured Caulobacterales bacterium (assembly GCA_964342585.1). GTDB lineage: Bacteria > Pseudomonadota > Alphaproteobacteria > Caulobacterales > Parvularculaceae > Parvularcula. The sequence goes on from CAYFHK010000029.1 coordinate 18,351, forward strand.
GCGGCCGTTGCATCAGATCCGCAGATCGGTGTGTTTCGGCACGCGGTGGATATGCGGCGTATTGCGTCGCGCCTTCGCGCCATCGACCCAGATTTCGTGCTGATCCCGGGTGATTTCACGTATTACGCGACGCCAGCGCAGATCGCGCGCGCCTTCACACCGCTCGAGACACTCTCAATGCCGATTTACGCAACCCTCGGGAATCACGATTTGGGCATTCCGCATGGCGAGGACGTATCGGTGCCGCTCAAGAGCGCGCTGGCATCTGCCGGTGTGCGGGTGCTTCATCCGGGCACGGCTGTTTTCGAGAAGAGTGGCAAGTTCGTGCGTATCGTTGGCATCGAGGACTACGAGTTTCTCGAGGAGACAGGCGGCGCGGTGACACCGCTGCAAAATGGGGCCGGCATGCCCATCATTGCTTTGCAGCATAACCCGACCTTAGCGAAGGATCCGCGGTTTGGCGGTTACGACCTTATGGTCTCAGGACACACGCATGGCGGCCAAGTGCTGACGCCCTTCACCTGCGCGGTGACAGAGGCCTGCGACACGCTCCGGCTTGGCTATGCTGACACGCCCGTGGGCAAGCTCTTCGTGAGCGCAGGCACAGGGATGTCGGCATTGCCGATCCGCTTTGGGGTGCCGCCTCGGATCGACGTGTTGAATCTAACGCTCGATCGGTGTCGACCCACAATCACAGATAAGCCGGTGTAGTTGCAGCGCGCCCCAACTTACGGAATACCGTGGAGTTTCGGGATGATGTGGCGGCAATCGGCAGCCGGTGGCGCGTCTGTCCGCAAAATGGATCTCGAGCGTAAGAGAAGGGACGACCGATGACGACATCATCAGCTGTGCGGCGTGGCGCTCGCCCCTTCGGCCTTTTTGAGCGACGGGTCGCAAAGCGGTATCTGGGCGCAACGCGGCGCGGCGCAGGCGTCAGCTTGATCACGATCATCGCCTTTGCCGGCATCATGCTGTCGGTTGCGACGCTGATCGTTGTGATGTCCGTATTCCAGGGTTTTCGTGTCACCTTGCTCGATCAACTCTTAAGCGTGAATGGTCACGCATTTGTCAGTGCGGGGCCTGAGCCGTTTACGGACTATCAGGCGCGGGCCGAGCGATTGCGCGAGGTCGAGGGGGTCACGCGCGTCACGCCCGTCTTACGCATCGAAGCCTATGCCGTCGGCAATACCGGACAGAACGCGGCGCTGATCCAAGGGATCGCTAAGGATGATCTCATCGCCATCGAGGAAGTCTCTGGGCGCGAACACTTGCTCGTCGGCGGCTTTGAGACGTTCGGAGAGGGACGAAATGGCGGCAACGAAATCGCGATCGCGTCGGGGCTCGCCAATCGGCTCGGGGTGACCTTGGGCGACGCGGTTACACTGGTCACCGCGGGCGGCGCAGAAACCGCATTTGGGCGCTCACCAACAACGCAAAAAGCCTATCAAGTTGCTGCGATCTTCCGCATTGGGAATTCGGCGCTAGATCAATATTTCATCTATATGCCGCTCGAACAGGCACAGCTGTTTGCAAGAAAGCCAGACGCGGTTTCCGAGATCGAAGTGCGCGTGGCGGCGCCCTTGAAGATGGACACATACCTACCCCCATTGCGCATGGCCGCCGGCAGCGGCGCGTTGCTGCTTGATTGGCGTGACCGGAACAGCGACATTTTCAATGCACTAGAGGTGGAGCGGGGTCTTCAACGGATCATTATGCTGATGATTGTAGCAGTTGCCACAATGCTCATTATCAGCGGTCTTGTGATGTTGGTGAAAGACAAGCGCGCGGACATTGCCGTGTTGCGCACGATGGGGGCGGCGCAAGGCGCGATCCTCCGTATCTTTTTGATGGTGGGCGCGAGCATCGGCGTGACCGGTGCCGCGTCTGGCGTGATCTTAGGGGCGCTGATTGCCAACAATCTGGGGCCTATCGAAAGCTTTCTCTCGGCGGTCTTCGGGTTCCGGCTCTTCAATCCCGCGATCTATCTCCTCGATGAGATCCCTTCAGTTTTCGAATGGCAAGAAGTCGCCATCGTGGTCGTGTTTACACTGACGATGTCATTTATCTTCTCGGCCTATCCTGCGTGGCGTGCGTCGAAGGTCGATCCGGTGGAGGCGCTGCGTTATGAATGAGACAGGGGTCGCCTTATCCTTGCGCGGCATTGTGCGTCGCTTTGGGGATCAGCTTACCGTGCTGGACGGCGCGGATCTCGAGCTCAAGAATGGCGAGATGGTCGGGCTATTGGGGCCGTCAGGGTCCGGCAAGTCGTCTCTTTTGCATATCGCCGGATTGCTGGAGCCGCCGAGCGCCGGTGAAGTCGCGATCAATGGCGAGAGTACAAAGGGATTGTCAGAGACCGCGCGAACACGAATACGGCGTGACCGGATCGGTTTCGTTTATCAATTCCACTATTTGCTGCCCGAGTTCACCGCAGAGATGAATGTGGCGATGCCGATGTTGATCGCCGGGGAGGCTGAAGGTGCAGCGCTCTCCCGCGCACGCGAATTGCTGACGACACTTGGTCTCGAAGAGCGGCTCCACCACCAGCCAGCGCAACTTTCCGGCGGTGAGAAACAGCGTGTCGCAATTGCGCGCGCTTTGGCCAATCGCCCCATCGTCCTGCTCGCCGACGAGCCAACGGGCAATCTTGATGTCGATACGTCAGCCCGCGTGTTCGACGCGCTGCTCGCTCTGGTGCGTTCGGAGGGATTGGCGGCGATTATTGCGACCCATGATCGGACGTTAGCGGCACGAATGGACCGTACCCTGGCGATTTCAAACAAACGCCTGGAAGACGTGAGCCTCACGCCCTCAAACGTCTAGCGCGGCCTCGTCGAGAAGTGACGCGTTCTCTTGAATGAACTGGAAGCGCGGTTCGGCCCGTTTGCCCATAAGACGTTCTACCAGATCGTTGACCGTGTCGCCTTCGCTCGTATTGATGGCCACCCGCGCGAGGGATCTCGTGGCCGGGTTCATGGTGGTGGCTTTCAAATCTGCGGCGTTCATCTCGCCAAGGCCCTTAAACCGCCCGATATCCACCTTCGCGCCGCTTTTGAATTCAGATTTTAGCTTCGCCTCGCGGTCCCGCTCATCAATGGCGTAGACGGTTTTTCCGCCATGGGATAATCGGTAAAGGGGCGGTTGCGCGAGATAGAGGTGACCCTTCTCGATCAACTCAGGCATGGTAACTTGGAAAAACGTGATGAGTAGGGCCGCGATGTGGGCGCCATCGACATCGGCGTCTGTCATGATGATGACTTTATCATAACGCAGATCATCAATATCGAATTTGGATCGCAGGCCGACGCCCAAAGCCAGCGCCATGTCGCTGATCTCTTGGTTGGCGGATAATTTATCGGCGCTACTGCTCGCAACGTTCAGGATTTTGCCGCGCAACGGCAAAATGGCTTGCGTTTCGCGATTGCGCGCAGCCTTTGCGCTGCCACCGGCGCTGTCGCCCTCGACGAGAAAAATCTCCGTGTTGCGCCGATCCCGTGCGGTGCAGTCGGTCAATTTGCCCGGGAGCCGCAGTTTTTTCATCGCTGAGGCGCGCTGCACATCTTTTTCTTTTCGGCGCCGGATCCGGTCGTCAGCGCGCTCGACCACCCAATCGAGAAGTTGCTCTGCTTCTTTCGCGTTCCCCGCCAACCAGTGATCGAACGCCGGGCGGATCGCAGCTTCCGTAAGCCGTTGCGCCTCGACGGTTGCCAGCTTGTCTTTGGTCTGCCCTTGAAATTCAGGATTGGAGATAAACACCGAGAGCAATGAACCAGCAGTACCAAGAACATCCTCTGCGGTGATGTTGCCAGCCTTCTTATTGCCGACAAGCTCTGCGTAAGCTTTGAGGCCACGGGTGAGCGCAGCGCGTAAGCCTTGCTCATGCGTGCCGCCTTCAGGCGTTGGGATCGTATTGCAGTATGAGTTTGAAAACCCATCAGCCAACTGACCGGCAGGGCTGGTAAAGCCAGCTTTACCCCACGCAATGGCCCATTCGACTGTGCCGTGTCCGCCCGGTTTCTCGACCTTCCCGGCGAAGAGTGAGGAGGTCACGGTGGGGCGTTCGCCGATCACGTGGGTCAGGTAATCCGCAAGGCCGTTTTTGAATTGAAAGACTTCCTTTTCAGGCGTCGGGTCATCGTCGCGTATCTTTGCGGGCGCGCACTGCCACCGAATTTCAACGCCGCCGAAAAGATATGCTTTCGACCGCGCCATCCGAAACAATCGTGCGGGCTTGAATGCTGCGCCTTTGCCAAAAATCTCCGGATCAGGATGAAAAATGACGGAGGTGCCCCGGCGGTTTGGCGCATTGCCAACCTTTTTGAGGGTCGATGTCGGCGCGCCTTGCGAAAATGTCTGTCGATATAGCGTTCCACTGCGGGCGACTTCGACAGTCAACTGATCTGACAGGGCGTTCACGACAGAGATCCCGACACCGTGAAGTCCACCTGATGTGGCATACGCTTTGTTGGAAAATTTCCCACCGGCGTGAAGCGTGGTCATGATCACTTCAAGCGCGGATTTATTTTTGAATTTCGGGTGCTTGTCGATGGGGATGCCGCGACCATTATCGGTGACAGTGAGTGATCCATCGTCGTTCAGCGACACTTCGATCCGGCTGGCGTGGCCAGCGACCGCCTCGTCCATGGCATTGTCGAGCACCTCGGCGAAGAGGTGATGGAGCGCCCGCTCATCCGTACCCCCAATATACATACCCGGTCGCTTGCGCACCGGCTCAAGGCCCTCAAGCACCTCAATGTCTTTGGCTGAGTACTCTGTCTCATCGAGCGAGAGTTGTTTTTTGGAAGATCGCGACATCCGACCTCTGATGATCTTTTGAACGGGAAACGCAATCGCCTAGCGCGTGTCGTGCCCGCAGCCAAGGGCGTGCGCGGTTTTAGTAGCGCGGCCGAGTTCGGCGTGGGGGCGGCGGGGGCGCCGATGCGCGCGGGATATATTTGTCTTTCCTTTGCGCAAGGAACGGGACGTGACGCCCTTTCATCGCCTCCTCGGAAGGGTCCTCACCTGTTTCATCTTCCGTCGCCGTGTCTTCCTCGTCTTCATCAGGGTCAGTTTCGTGCAGCGGACCCGCAATCTTTTCCGGAAGCAAGGGTTCGGCTTTCCGGAACACGTAATCGGCAGGTGCCCAGCGTTTGCGCAACCATTTCACCATATCGCGAATACGTGGGCTGACGCTGATGAG
>CAYFHK010000030.1:0-23434 GCA_964342585.1 uncultured Caulobacterales bacterium
CGGCGCCTGGTTGGCGATGGACAGCGACTGGACACCCAGCTGCTGCTGCACCTGAAGCGCGGTCAAGCGAGCCGAAGCAGCCGAGAGGTCTGCGTCGACCAGAGCCGAGTTGCCGAGCTCGAGGTTGTCGATCAGCGACTGGTTGAACTCGAGCTGCGTGTCGATACGGTTTTGGGCCGAACCGAAAGCAGCAGCCGCGTTCACGGCGAAGTCGATGAGGCCGTCAATGGCCGCAAGAGCGTCAGCCGCACCTTGGTCCGTGGTCACATCGATCGCCGCGAAGGCAGCCAGCGTGCCCTGAGCTTGCACGTCACCAGCCAAGTTGTCGTTGGTTTGACGCAACGAGGTAGAGGTGATGTCACCGCCGGTGCCGTTCGTGATCACGAGGTTGTTGACCGCGCTAGCGAGGTCACTCGTGGTCGTCTGAACAGAAAGCCCGTTGACGCCGAAATCACGGACCTGCTCTGCAAGGCTGTCGATCACGTCTTTAGCGGTCGCACCTTCTTGGGCAACGAACACAGCGGTACGTGCTGTCGATTCACCAGCAACGGTGAATTGCAACTGATACGTATCGCCAGCTTCAATGGTGCGGTTAGCAGCAAACTGGACAGTGATCGTCTCAGAATCAGAGATCGCGGTGCCGCCGTCGGTTGCCAAGTTTTCGTTGTCTGGCGTGGTGTCAGCGACAGTCACGTCGCTGTCACTCGTTGCGAGGGTTGCAACGCCTGTCGCGCCGACCGCGCTAAACTGCCCACCGTCAGCGGTGCTGCCGAGCTCAAGGTTCGACGTCGCCAGGTTCTGTGCCGCAACAGCGATCGTCCCGCTGGACACCGTCGTCGCGTCTGTCCGGTTGAAGGACGACAGGATAGACAGGGCGTCGCCGCCTTTGAGGAGGTTCAGACCGTTGAACGAAGCTGAGTCGACGATCGATTGGATCTGATCGTTGATGGCAGTCAGCTCGGTTTGGATCTTGCTGCGGTCAACGTTTTCAGCTTGTGCAGACGAAATTTGCGTCTTCGCATCTTTGAGCAGGTTCACGATGCTCTCAGAAGCAGAACGCGCAACACCAACCGTCGAGCTGCCGAGGTTCAGCGAGTCCGTCAGTGTTTTGTATGAGTTGATGTCCGACTGAATGGTTTGCGAAATCGCGAAAACCGATGCGTTGTCACGCGCGTTGTTCACTTTACGACCGGTCGAGATTTGGTCGTTCAGCGTGTTGAGTTCCGAGTTGATGCCGCGGAGCGTTTGCAGCGCGATTTGGGCGGCTGCGTTGGTGTTAATGCTAGTCATGGATAACTCCCAGTTTTTTACAAATGGAAGTCCGTCATCTTGACGAAATCGGGGTCATCCCCGACGCAACTTATACATTGCCTCTGTCGCCGCTTTACCGCCTCAAACGATAACGCCCGCTTAATTTCACGCGAGACGATTTCCTTTTTCATCGCCAAACGAGAGCCGCTCCCCGTCCGGGCCATAGCCGACGGCGCCGTGGGCTTCGGTGATATCGGCGAAGCGGGCGCGCACGCCGCGAATGGCTTTCAGCGCTAGGCCGAGCAAGCGCTCATTCTCCTGGGCTTGCTGTTGGATCGCCTCGAGCGCTTCCACGTCCGCGGTGTCTTTCACGGCGCTGGCCAGCTCCACCTTTCGGGCCATCAGCCCATCGAGCTCAGCAAAACGACGCGCGCGCAGCAGCGCCTCTTCTTCTTTCAACAGATCGAGCAGATCGTCGGCATTACTCATCATACCCTCCTTGCGCCGCATTAATCGCGGCCAGTTGCTGGTAGATCTCATCAGCCAAGCCAAAACCGCCCTGATCGACGATTTGGCTGGCAACATTTTCAAGCACCAAGGACGACATGGCATCCGTGGCCACGCCCTCGCTCGCGCCAAAGGCATCGCCGAGCCCAGCCGTTTTCAGCATCTCCGTGACGAAGGCCGCCTCAAACGCTTTCGCTGAGGCCATCAGCTCTTCTGATGACTTGGTGCCCGTACGACGGGCGTCAATTTGGGACACGGATAAACTGGAAATCGGGTCGACCATGACGCGCTCTCAACTTTGGTTCGTAAACCCCACGTCAACCAGCCCGCGTAAATCTTTAGTAAACCATCTCACACGATGCTGCGGGATAAATAAAAAACCCTCGGTTTGTATATGTCGCCACTTGATGGGCTCATCATTCCTCCGGCCTCGCCGAAATCGGCCGAACGGACGGCTGCGGCTGACCGGTCGTCTGCCGCCGCGGCGGAAGACCGCGCCGCGTGGGATGACACGTACCGCGCGACACGATCTGCTGGCACCAAAGAGACGGCAGACACCGCTAACGAGTCGAAGAGCACCAACACAACGGAAACGCCGACAAGCACCGCACGCCAACAAGCTGACGGGAGCGAGACAACCACAGACGCGCAGGCCAATACCGCCGAGCGCGGTGCGGAGACCGATGCGCCCAAATCAGCGGCGAAGCCAACAGACGCCGATATTGACGGCGCAGCAGTTGATCAGCTCACCGATAGCGACAGCGCATTGTTAAAAGACGCGCCGAGCAAAATCGCCAATGGCCAAGCTTTGAACGCCGGTGAGAGCGACGCATCGCGCCTCCCTTCCGGTGATGCCACTGCCATCGAGGCGGGCAAAGACGGGAAGGATCAAGCCGGCGATCTCACCAAACTGACGGCCACGGATCAGAAGCCCATTGCTAGGCCCACGTCGGCCGAGGCCGCCGCAGACGCCGTGACGAAACCAGTGGTGACCGCAGAAGCGGCGCCAATCGCCGTGACAACCGCGGAAGAGCGGGCCAACGCCCTATCCAAGACACCCGGTGTTGAGGCACGGCAAGTGACGCCGGGCACGGCGGCTGGCCTGCAAGTCCAGCGTCCGGAGCAAAAAACGGCTGCGCCGATCGCCGAGCAAGCTCAGGCCAAAGACAAATCCGCCACCGCGACCGACGCAAGAATCGAGACAACGGCTGGCTTGACCGCCGATGGAGAGAAACGCCCCGCAACGCCTGTGAGCCAAAGCGCGACCCCCGCGCAGGCGAAACTGGCTGGCGATGCGCCAACGCAGCACGCCCCGCTTTTCGCGGAAACACCAAACCAAAGTGTGGCAACGGGACGTGAGAAAGCTGCCGGTGGCAATCCCGCATCGCTCATCACCAAATTAGGCCAGCTCGCCGCAGTGACCGACGAGGCCAATGGGAAGGTGACGTCCAGCACGGCGAACACTGAAGGCGAACTCACCCTCGGCACGCGCCCCACCGAAACGGCGGCCACCTTGGCGACCACCCGGCCAGCACAACTCAATGGGCTCGCGCCGACATTGCGGCTTGAGCCCTTCCAACAGGTGGCCGACGCCATCCGTGTCCAGACGGTCGACTCAAAAGTCACCGTGCGGCTCGATCCCCCCGACCTCGGCTCGGTGACGATCGATCTGAGCTTCGACAAAGGCCGCAGCGTGGTGGCCATGCTGTCTGCAGAGCAAGGCGATACGCAAAGCCTGCTCCGCCGCCATCAAGAACAATTGATGCAAGAGCTCAAAGCCGCTGGCTTTGAAGACATCAATATCGGCTTTGAGGCATTCGACGATCGCAGTGCTGAACAATTCACCCCATGGGCCAACGGGCAGCTGCCCGGAACGATCAGTTCACTGGCAACAGCCGCTTCACCTGAGACGCTTGGCCTTCAGTCACTGCGCCCCCTTGATCAGATGCTGACCGACGGCATCGACCTTCGACTATAACCGGAGATTCGTATGGATATCTCACCTCTCGCAAATGATGGCACGCGCAACGGCTCGACAAATAGCGCCGCCGCGACATCGCTCAGCTCAGACTTCAATTCGTTCATCCAGCTCCTCACAACGCAGGTGACGAACCAAGATCCGCTCAACCCTGTCGATTCAACGCAGTTTACGGAGCAGCTCGCCACCTTTTCTGCGCTGGAGCAGCAGGTCGCGTCGAATGCGCATTTGGAGACGATCAGCCGCATTCTTCAGGATGCTTTCGGTGATCAGAGCGGCGCGCTCTTGGGCAAGCCCGTCTCTGCGGCAACGGTGAGCACCACCGGCCGGTTTGACCCCCTCCCGATCGTCACCGAAGAACCTGCAGTGGGCCAATTGGTTGTCCGGAACAGCAATGGTCAGGAAGTCTTCCGCAGCGCCGTCGACGACGAATGGGCTTGGGATGGCACGACTTCGCTCGGCGAGGTCGCACCGCCAGACGACTACAGCTTTGTCGTGATCACATCTGGGAGCCAGCCCCTGCCGGCGAGAATGATGGGCACTGTCGAACGCGTGATCTCGACCGAGGACGGCAACTCAATTGGGCTCGGTGAAAACGTCACTGCGGACAGTTACACCGTCGCTGAGACCGCTTCTTAATTAGCAATGTCAGTGAAAAGCGCGCCGTGGCTACTGCCGCTGGCGCGCAAAATCGACGATGAGCACGGAGTATGACGCCTCGCCCGTCATGTTCTTTGCCGTTTCCAACAATCGCTTTTGGATCGCATCATAGACGACAGGGTCCGTGATATCGCGATCGAAAATCCCTTCATGGGACATACTGAGCAGTGTGCGCATAAACGCATCGCGCAGCTTCGGCTCTTTCGGCCGGATCTCTTCGATCCCTTCAGGCGTCATTTCGATGTTCAGCGATAACAGGATCAGCGCATCAACATGCGGGCCTTGCATCACCGGCACAACAAAGTCGCGCTGGAACTTGAAGAAATCGGTGTCTTTGACTTTCTCGTCTTCCTCGACGGCGTAGATTTCGCCTGTCGCACCGTCTGATCCTTGATCAGCCGCACCACCGCCCGTCCGCAGCGTCATTGCGAGAAACCCGCTTCCGCCGACGGCGATCAGGACGATGAGGAGCGGCAGAATTTTATTCATGATCAGAACGGAACGATGATATCCAAGACGCGCGAGCCAAGGCGCGGGTTCAGCGATTGGTTGGTTTGCCCTTGCCCAGTGTAGACAATATCGGCTGCGGCCACCTTCTCATGGGTGATCGTGTTCTCGCGCGTGATGTCGTCAGGGCGCACGATACCCTTAAGACGTAAATCTCGCGTTTCCTGATTCACCCGAATGCGCTGGCTGCCAAGGATGACCAAATGACCATTGGGCAGCTTTTCGACCACCTGCGCCGCCAGCCGAAGCGTGATCCGCTCTTGCCGCGTGATGCTACCATCGCCACTGGCCTCGGCATTGCGGGAGACATCCACTGCCGGGTTGACCGTCGCGCCGCCTGGCAACACGCCATTGGCCCATTCAGGCACGCCAAACAGGCTGTTGACTTCGAAGTTTTCCTGGTTTGCGCGGCTGCGGCTCATGCTGTTTTGAAGCTGCGCCCGCTCATCGACGGAAACGATGACAGTAAGAATATCACCAACATTCCGTGCACGGCGATTGCCGAATAAGGACTGCGGCTCGAGATTCCATAAAGAGGCGGTCGTCTGCTCACCGATGAGACCGAGATTTTCATATGGCGCAACGGCGGTGGGCGCGGGCATCATTTCGCGATGTTTGTCACCGCCTGTCGCGCAAGCACTCACCGCGAAACAGATGAGGAGACAAGCCATGGTGGTTCGGGTCATGCCAATCATAGGTCGACCTCCACGGTGTTTGGCCCCACAATCCGCGCATTGACGGTTCGGCGACTTTCAAGGTTCATCACCATGATCTCATCGCCTTGGGTGCCTGCACCCAGGGCCCGGCCTTTTGTTTCAATCCGCAAAGGGCCTTTTCGTCCGAACATGCGAACGACCGAATTGCGCTCCACCATGTCGGGGATCTTCGTATCAGCCATGGTGACGCGGCGACCTGGATAGATCGACTTTGTCAGCTCCCTGCCGATTAGCCGGTCAATGTCGTCAGGTGCACCTTCAAGATGGTGTGGCTCAAGCCGCGTGCCAGGGCGCAAAGGCTCCAGCACGGTCACTTCCCCCATCAGGAGGAGCGAGAGGAAGCTAGCCAAGATCATCGGATTCTAGTCGCAGAAGCGTACATTTCGTCGGCCGCAGAGAGCACCTTCGAATTCAGCTCGTAGCCGCGCTGCGCCTCGATGAGGTCTGCAATCTCGGAAACAACGTCCACGCCCGATTCTTCAAGGTAGCCCTGCTCAAGGAGACCGAGCCCCAACAACCCCGGCTGGCCCGTTTGCGGTTGGCCGGACGATGCTGTCTCGCGGTAGAGGTTCCCACCGATTGCCTCGAGCCCCTTGGGGTTCACAAAATTCACCAGCGTGATGTTACCGATCGCTTGGCCGTCCACCGCGTCCGCGAAATAGGCAAACACCTCCCCGTCCGGACTGATTTCAACCAAGCGCGCATCCTGCGGGATAACGACCCCGTCGATCAGCGGATAGCCCGCCGTTGTGACCATCTCACCATCGGGGCTCAATTCGAACTTACCATCACGTGTAAATCCGCGTTCGCCGCTGGGCAGGACGATTTCGAAAAATCCGTTCCCGGAGATCGCGAGGTCAAGGTCATTGCCCGTCTCGCGCAATGTCCCCTGCTTCATGTCCATCGAGACGGCAGCAGTTTGCACCCCTAGGCCGAGCTGAACGCCGGTCGGCACGATCGTCCCGGTCGTTGAGCTGATCGCGCCAGGAGCGACTTCGTTGCGATAGATCAAATCAGCAAACACGACCGAACGCGGCGCATAGGCCGTGGTGCTCATATTGGCGACGTTGTTAGCGATGACGTCGACCCGGGTTTGTTGGGCGGCCATCCCGGTGGCGGCCGTTCTTAGCGCGTCCATGCCTTACCCCTGCTGCCTGATTGCGTTAATGAGTGACTCAAGACGGTCATGCTCTTGCTCCGCGAGCGTCTGCCCGGCGTCGAACCAGCGCTGGACCATCACCAGCTGTGCAAATTCATCCATCGGCGAGACGTTCGACTGCTCAAGAAAGCCTTGGACAATATTGGGAAACTCGATGGCTTGATCGCCTTCCGCTTCCCAATAGTTCGTGCCCGCCCGTTGCGGCTCACCAATGGGTTGGAAGACGCCGACTTCGCCGATCTGCTGACTGCCTGTCCCGGGACCACTGAAAGAAATCGTTCCGTCGCGGGCGATGGTGATGTTCGTCGCCTCAGGCGTGAAAACGATCTCGCCACCGCCTGAATCGGCGACCGGATTGCCTTGCGGATCGACGAGGACACCTTCCAGATTCAACAAAAACGCGCCGGCGCGGGTCAAGCGCGGCCCTTCGGGCGTGTTCACCTTAAAGAAGCCGTCGCCATCGATGGCTAAATCGAACGTGTTGCCCGTTTCGCGCATGGCGCCGGCTGAGAAATCCGTACTATGCGCGACAAGGTGTCCGATCGAAAGGCTTGGCTGCCGCTCGCCCGCGGCCACCACGTGCTCTGCAAAGATCGTCCCCTCGGATTTGTACCCAGGGGTCGAGGCATTCGCCATGTTGTTGGCGAGGATCTGCGTTGCTTCGAGCAGCCCAGCCTGACGCCCAAGCATCGTGATCGAATGATCAGCCATCTATGCCGCCCCCTTTAATGCCGCTTCGAGGTCGTTAAAGGATGGGCGCATGGTCGTCGGCACGTGCCGGCGCCCCACCTCAACGCAAATATTCGGCGCATGTTTGTGCAGGCTCGAGACCAAGACTTCGCGGATGAGCTCATAGAAGGCGTGCTCTTCTTCGCGCACAGCTTTGATCTTCTGCGCAATTGGTCCGGCCACGCCGTAAGCGAGGAAAACGCCAAGGAACGTACCGACCAGCGCCCCGCCAATCATCTTGCCCAAAACCTCTGGCGGCTTGTCGATGGACGCCATGGTTTTAATCACGCCGAGCACCGCCGCCACAATTCCGAGTGCCGGTAACGCATCGGCGATTTTCTCAATCGCGTGCGCGCCATGCATGGACTCTTCCTTCATGGCGTCGAGCTGCTTCTCCAAAAGCTCCTCGACCTGATGAACATCATCGAAGTTCATCATCATTGAGCGGATGGTGTCGCAGAGAATTTCGACCGCGTGATGGTCTTTTTGAATTTTCGGGAACTGACCGAAAAGCGTCGAATTTTCAGGATCTTCAATATGCTGTTCGACGTCGACCGGCGACTCTCGCAGCATAATGATGAGCTTGTGCATCAGCACCAGCGCATCCTGATAATCCTGCTTGTTCCACTTCGCGCCTTTGATCGCGGCAACGACATCGCCGCCAGCATGCTTAATGGTCGTTAGGTCATTGCCGGCCAGAAAAGCGCCCAGCGCCGCCCCGCCGATCATCATCATCTCATAGGGAAGCGAATGCAGGATGATACCCAGCTTCCCGCCGGCGATCAGGTAACCGCCGAACACCATTGCCAGGGTCACGACCAAGCCGATGAGAACAAACATGCTGCCGTTATCGTTCGGCCGGGATGTACAATTGGTTAACTACACGCGCTCTGCGGCAATAAACGTATCCACATGCGAAGATGCTGAACTCACGCGGGAATTGCAAAAATGACGATCTAACAACCCTTTCTTGACGGGGTGCGGGAAGGCATTTATGCAACCTATAGTTTCACTCGGAGGAGGAGGTATCCTATGGCATCTGCAATGCCCCAACTTGAAAGCGTCACGCCGCCGATCAACTCAGCGAATCACGAGAGTCCGGCGACGCCGCCGAAGGAAGTCGACGTGCGGGTCGGCCAAAACTTGCGGAATGCGCGCAACCTGCGGGGGCTCACGCAGCGCCAATTGGGCGAAGCCGTTGGTCTCACGCTGCAGCAGATCCAGAAATACGAGAATGGATCGAACCGGATTACCGTGTCGCGGCTCCACCAATTCTCAGAAATCTTGAACGTCCCTGTCGCGCAATTCTTCACGGGCCCTTCCCTCACCTCTTCCATAACGGATGACGACGAGGGACGAAAAGACGGCATGAAGTTCTCGGCTGACGACTTCGAAATCTTGAATTTGACACAGCAGCTGTCGCCGCGCCTTAAGCGTCGGTTGATTTGCCTGATCGAAGAGATGACGGACGAGGCCGCCTAGTCAGCGCCCTCGCCTGAGGATCGTCAGGGAACGGTTGAGAGAGTTATCGCTGCAAGATTTCGCGGGTGATGGCCACGGCGGCATCCGCGGGCATCTCGGCCAGAACGGCAGCGCTGGCTTCTCCCGACATCATCGAGATGACGGCGGCGCCTTCGGACGGATTAAGTGCAGCAAGAACCATGGCCGCCTTCGCTGCAGGCATTTGACCATAAATCGCGGCAAGGCGCTCCGTGTCCATCATGGGCAGCGCGCGGCTGGACTTTGAAGCCGACCTCGCCACAGCAGGTTTGGCGGAGGCAGACACTTCCGTCAGCACAGCACGCGTTTCTGCCGAGGCTTCCTTTTGAGCAGCGACAGGGGCGGACGACGCAGCAGTAGTTCGCGTGTCCGCTTTCCCCATCGCCCGCTCATAGGGTGACGGCCCCTCCATCATTGTCGCCGTAAGAACCATCGGCGCACCCGTCGCATCAGCACTTGAGCGCGGCGCAACCTCGCGCTCATCGACGATCACAATGCCCTCATCGTCAGGGATGTCTGCGCCTTCGGCTTGTCGCGTTGGGACTGCTTTCAGGCTTGGCGCTGGCGGCGGTGCGGCCGCTGCGCTCTCGATGACGAGGGCTTTTGCCAATGCGCCAATGCCTGGGGCGGCGCTCACGCATTGCCCAGCTGCGACCATCACGAACAGAGCGGAAAGTGTCGGCAAGATCGGGCGATCGCTATTGCTCATCCCTTCCCTCCGGCGGCGCGCGTCGCGAACGGGTTGGCCGGACGCGAGGCAGGCTTTTGATCACCATCGGCGGCGGCGAGCTTGCGAACCACGGCGGAAACTTTGGGGGACGCCGCGGCAGCGGCTTCTTTCGACTGCGCCTCGTTTGGCGACGCCTCGGCCGAACTGGCCATGACCCGCGCGGCAGCCATCTTCCGAGCCAATGCTTGCTTCGCTGAGACAACCGAATCGGATTGCGGACCAGTCTGTGGCGCGACCCGCGCGGCAACACCGGCGGCCAGTCCTTTGGCTTCCGCCAAGGTTGCCTCAACCTTCGACAGCAGCACGCGGATTTCCTCCGTGCGCGCATCGAGATTGTCGGTCACCTCCAGAACGCCATCGCGCGCGACCTGACTGTTATCCATCGCTTCGCCGGCCGCCGTTGCGTGAGATTTCGCGGCTGACGCGGCTTTCACCGCGCGCGTTGCTGCCCTCTCCACATGGTTGGCAACGGCCTGCTGCCGCTCGCCTGCATCTGCCAGGGTGATCAATTGATCATTGATCAGCGTTGCCACAGCACGACCGTCGGCGATCAATTCGCGAAGGGTCTTTTGGGCCCGAACGGCATCGGCGCGCGCTTGCTCGGTGGTGACGCGGGTTTCTTTCCACACTTCACGCGCTTGCTTGTCCATGGTCTCAAGAAGCGTATCGATACGATCCTCGCCCTGATCAATCTGCGCAAGGGTCGCCTGCAGCTCAGCCACCGCAGCGGAAGACTCGCGAGTCAGCTTCTCCGCATTGGCCTCAACCGCAGACACCGTCTTGGTGAGATCAACGACCGCCGCGCCCATCCCCTTTTTCAGGTTCTGTAACGCACGCAATCGCCGGCTGAGCGTCCAGCAGTAAAGCGCTGAGCACCCCGAGATCACCAGCAATGCGAAGTCAAAAAGGTGGTCCATCCGCTACTTCATGAGAAAATCAGTGATCAGCACGCTGTACACTGCATCGTCGCCAAGGGTCATCCGCGCCTGCGCCAAGAGGGTTTCTTTCAAAGCCGGCATTGCAGACGGATCGGCGATCAAGTTCGTGTCCACCGTGCGCAGCCTTTCAAGAAACCGATCCCGCAGTCGCAGGAATTCAACATCTGTTAGTTCGTCTAGTTCGGGCGGAATGCCAAGGGCCAACGTTATCCGCAGGTTACGGGCATTCGCATCGGGCCCAAGCGAGACCGTGATCGGCTCAAGCGTGATATATTTGGCCGCGCGGGCCTCAAGTTCTGCGAGCTCTTCAGGCGTCATGTCCGCCCGCTCTTCTTCTTCGACAAAAGCTTCGCACGCCGCCTCGCTGGGTACGCCGGCTTCGCCGCGCGCCACCCACACCATGCCAAAACTTGCCGCCGCGGCGACAACCGCCATTGGCAGTACCGACATCAAGCCGCCACCGGACGGTTTTTCTTCTGTCTCTTCTTCGGTTTGCTTCGCCATACCCTTGCCTCGTGCGACGACGCACCCAACAAACCCGGATTAGGTTAATCAACCTTCTCACGGGCATTGGTAAAGGTTTTGTTAAGGGGTTGTTTGTACCGCGTTAAGAAAGATGAACGGGGTCGTTCGACAGGTGGCTGAGAACGGATTGTTGAAAACCTGGGGCGCACTGAGCATGGTGCAGCGGGGCATCGCCATCGCTGCGACCGTCGGCACGATCGTCGTGTGCGTTGCGCTTTTCGGCGTGGCGACGAAGGAAGGCGAGGCGCTGCTTTTTGCCGGGCTCGAACCCTCTGCGGCCGGTGAAGTGGCCGCCCAACTTGACGGCGACCAAATCCCGTACAGCATTCGCGGCTCGGCGATCTACGTCCCCGTCAGCATGCGCGATCGGCTGCGCCTCGAGATGGCGCGGCAAGGCCTGCCCGCCGCCGGCAATGATGGCTATGAAATTCTTGACGACCTCAATGGCTTCTCCACCACGGCAGACATGTTCGACGCCGCCTATTGGCGCGCGAAGGAAGGCGAGCTGACCCGGACCATCATGGCCATGCCCGCCGTAAAGGGCGCGCGTGTGCATCTAGGCGTTACCCGCCAATCTGCCTTTCGTCGGACCACAGAAGATAAAAGCGCATCGGTCACCGTTGAAGCCCCCGGCGGTCTGAGCAAAGAGCAAGCGCAATCCATTCAATACCTGACGGCGCTGGCCGTCCCCAGCCTCTCCCCTGCCCAAGTCGCCGTGATCGACACACAGCGCGGCGTCATTGCGGGCCCCGGCGCGGGCGACCCGATGATGGCCGGCACCGATCCAGAAGGGCGCGCGGCTGAGCTCGAGCTCCGCCTTATGCGCCTTCTTGAAGCCCATGTCGGCGTTGGCAATGCCCGCGTCACGGTCGCCATGGAGGTGGACCGCGAGACGGTGGCGCAGACAGAACGCTTGATCGATCCTGACTCCCGCCAAATCGTTTCGCGCAAGCTGGTCGAAGAACGCGACACAGAAGAGCGGCCAGGCGGCACCGTGACCGTGGCGAGCAATTTGCCCGATGGGCCAGACGCCGAAGAAGCAGAGGAGCCGCCGGTGCTTCGCTCACGTCGTAACGAAGAGGTCGTCTACACGGGGACGGAAATCGAGCGCACCATGCAACGCGCACCCGGCGAAATTCAAAAGCTGTCCGTCGCGATCCTGTTGAATGAACGGACGACCATCGAAGGCGGCCAAGCGGTCCCCTCCCCCCGATCAGCCGAAGAGCTGGCGGATTTGGAAGCCCTCGTGACAAGCGCAGCCGGCATCAACCCTGAGCGCGGCGACATGCTCACGCTCCGGACCCTGCCCTTCAACTTGCCTGAGGTCGAGGTCACACAGCCCAGCTTCGTTGAAACGCAGGTGGCGCCGCGCGCTGTGGAAATCGGTCAAATCCTCTTTCTCGGGATGATTGCCGTCATTCTCGGGCTCTTCGTGGTCAAACCGTTGCTCACCAGCTCGGGCGCCGGTGGCGAGGGCGAAGAAGGCCGCGGCGCGATCCCGCACGATGCAGCGAGCCTCTTGACCATGCTCACGGAAGAGAATCCCGACAACGCTGCCGCGATCCTAGATGCGTGGTTCGAAGACGAAGCCGAAACTGTCTCCACCTAATCGACGGTCAGTTTTGCGTACGACCAGTAACCCGGAGAACATCTCATGACAGACACCCCCGCTGCAAAATCCCGCGCCACGCTTTACGATGTGGAACTGCCGGTGACCGTCATCATTGGTCGGACGGAGCTTTCGCTTAAAGCCCTCTCCGAATGGGCACCTGACTCCATCGTGGCACTGACGAGCCGGGCGGATCAGCCCATCGAGCTGTGCGTGAATGGCAAAGTCGTGGCAACCGGCGAGCTGTGTGACGGCGAAGCAGGCGACGGATCGCTCGCTGTACGGATTTTGGACATCAAAGAGGATCCAACCGACGCGTGAAACACGCCCTTCTGTTCGTCCTTCTTATCGCCTTTGCGTGGGCCTCTCCGGCTGCGGCCCAAACCGATGCGGATCTCGCCCAAGCGGTGGATGAAGCCGTTGCGGCAGCCGCGAGCGCCGATACCACGTCATTGCGCGGTGAGCTGATCCCCATCATCCTAGTTGTCACGGTGCTGAGTTTGGCGCCGGGCATCTTAATGATGATGACGTGCCTGCCCCTAATGGTGATCGTCTTTTCGTTCCTGCGCCAAGCATTGGGGCTGCAAACCGCGCCCCCGAACATGATGATCACCAGCCTTGCATTGTTCCTGACATTCTTTGTGATGGAGCCAGTGTTCATTGACGCGTGGACCACGGCAATTGCGCCCTTGCGCGATGGGGCGATCACGGAAGGCGAAGCGTTCACTCGGGCGATGATCCCCTTCCGCGCCTTTATGGAAGCGCGGGTGCACGATGAGACCCTCGCCGCGCTTTCTGAATCACTACCAGGGCGATGGGATGGGGATCCGGTCGCCGAGCCGCCGCTTTCCCTCTTGGTACCCAGCTTTATGCTGTCTGAAATCAAGACAGCGTTTCAAATCGGCTTTGCGGTTTTTCTGCCGTTCTTAGCCATTGATTTAGTTGTCGCGGCGATTCTCATGGCCATGGGGATGATGATGGTGCCGCCGGCAATCGTCTCCCTGCCCTTTAAACTCGCCTTCTTCGTCATGGCGGACGGGTGGACGAAACTGACCGCCGCGCTTTTGAGAGGGTATGCTGGATGAGTGAAACAGCCAACGCGCTCGCCAATAAGCAACGCGCACTGCCAGGCCGGAGCAAAGCCGAAAAAGCCGCTGCGGTGCTCGCCATGCTCGACGAAGGCACACTCGGTGTACTGTCAGGCCGGTTGCCGGATCGGCACCGGGACAAACTGCTTGATCTCGCTCAGCGCATGCGGACAATCCCGCAATCCGAGCTCAAACGGATCGCGGGCGAGTTCGCGAAACAATTCCAAGATGAGCGTAAGGCAGTGCGCGGCGGGTCCGAAACGGCCGCCCGGCTTGAAGGAGCGCTGTTCACCCCGCAATTCGATTTCTCTTCCATGTCTCCCGACGATTTCATGGATGACATCGCCGGGCCGGCGGAGGAGGAGGAATCGAGTGTTTGGAAACAAGTGGCCGAACTGCCCGCTCAGAAAGTGGCGGACTTTCTGGCCACGAAACCCGCAACGGTCATCAGTATTGCCCTCAAAGAGCTTCCTGAGGATGCATCCAGCGAGATCGTTGGGGTGATGCCCGAGCCGATCATGCGCGAGGCGATGGTGAAGCTCGCCACTAACGCGGACCCGAACCCCCTCGCCATCCAAGCCGTTGAGCAGATGTTCCTCACCACTCTCCTGGTAGAGGATGAAGAAGAACCAGAAGTCTCTCCGGCAGCGGAGAAAATGGCGTCTATCCTCAACCGCATGACCAGCTCCAAACGGGAAATCGTACTCGAGGCGCTTCGCGAGAAGCTCTCGGAGAAAGAGCTTGCCGCGATCCTCGGCAAGGTACTGAGCTTTCCTGGACTGGAGCAGCGCCTGCCGCGCAACGCGATCCCGATTATTTTCCGCGAAATCGAAGAAAGTCTTCTGCTGACGGCTATCGGCTATTCAGCCGACAAGAGCCAACCGGTTGCGGACTATTTGCTCAACAACATTTCACAGCGGCTGGCCACGCAGCTTCGCGAGAAGATGGCGGAGAGCGATGAAGTGACGGAGGAGGAAGGCGAAAAAGCGCAATCCGCTGTCATCTGCCGGATCCTCGAAATGTCAGAAGAAGGCAAAATCACCCTTCTTGAGACAGAGACAACGCTCGCTATTGCAGAATAAGCTCTGCGTGCAGCGCACCGGCGACTTTCATGCTTTTTAGGATGTCGATGATCTCACGCGGCGTCACGCCAAGCGCATTCAGCGCACCGACGAGATCTGAGAGCGACACGGTATCCTCGATCAGCGCGACATTGCCCGTCGGCCCTTGATTCACAGAGATACTTGTCCGCGGCAGAACCGTTGTCTCCCCCTCGCCAAAGGCATTTGGCTGTGAGGCAATGGGCGTCTCAGCAATGGCAATCGACAAATTGCCTTGCGCGATCGCGACGGCCGAGAGCCGCACCTCAGACCCCAGAACAATCGTGCCCGACCGTTGGTCAACAACCACTGTCGCCGGGCGGTCTGGTGTCAACATCACCGTTTCGATTTGGCTCAGCACGCGCGCGGGGTTCTGCCCCACATCAAAGCGCAATTGCACCGTGCCAGGATCCATCACAACGGCCGCACCCTGACCAAGGCGATTATTCAGCGCCGCCTCGATCCGCGTCGCGGTCGTAAAGTCGGGCTGCTTCAGCGCCAGCGCGACGCTGTCGAGGGCGCTAAAATCAAACTCGACCTCACGCTCTACCCGTGCGCCGCCGGGGATGGTGCCCGTGGTGGGCGTCCCTTGCGACACGCGCGCCGCATTGCCGTCGGCCCGAAAGCCGCTGATCAATACAGGGCCTTGCGCCACAGCGTAGACTTCGCCGTTTGCCGCCGTCAGCGGCGTCATAACAAGGGTGCCCCCGGTTAAATCTTCCGCATCGCCGATTGATGAAACGGTCACGTCGATTTCCGACCCACGCCGACTAAACGGCGGCAAGGACGCCGTAACCAGCACTGCCGCGACGTTATCTGCGCGGAACAGCTCATCCTGCACATTTACGCCAAGGCGCTGCAGCAAGCTCGCGAGGGCTTCTTCCGTGAAGGGTGCGTTGAGGACTGTGTCGTCCCCCGTGCCATTGAGGCCAACGACCAAGCCATAGCCGATAAGATCGTTGCCGCGGACGCCTTCGACAGAAACGAGATCCTTTAGTCTCACCTCGCCCGCGACGCCGGCAGACGAAAAGCTGGCGATCAGGGCGAAGCCAGCGGCGAGGAGAACTCTCATCATCTAATGAAATCCGTAAACGTCAGTCGTGATATTCGCGCCGCAATCGTATACGACGCTTCTAGCTGTGCCTCAAGACGCGTCACACGACTTGCTGCTTCAAATGCATCGACACCGATTAATTCTTCGCGGCTATTCCGCAACACGGATTCTTGCTCCTGGTTGGCGACGATTTCCTCCGCCACCAGCTGGCGTTGGCGGCCAAGATCGGCTTCTAGATTGAGCGTGCCGATCTCACCTTGCCGCAGTGTACCGACGGCATTGCTGATCCAAGCCAAACGTCCGTCTTCAGGTTGATAGATGAGCCGTGCCAACCCTTCAACGACGTTGCGAAGAGACGCATCATCCCCACGCGCTTGGTTTTGGATCGACGTGCCGGAGTCGAGCAGAACAGCCGATGAGTTTTGCGTACCGCCTTGATAGATTGTGGTCTCAAAAGTGCCACCAGGCCCGAAATAGTCCGAGATTGCCGTTTCCAATGCCGCGCTATCCGTGATGCCGCCGAAGGCCGCATCGAAACTCGCATTGATATCGTCGATGGACGCAAGCGTTGGCGTGCCCACGTCATCGCCGGAAAACAGGAACCGGCCCGCATAGCTTTCATTCAGGCGGTTGACGACCGACTCGAGCGAAGACCGCGCCGTCGCAACGGTTTGCACCGCCCCTGCGCCGCCCTCGACAAGGCTGTCGGTTTCTGCCCGATCAGCCAGTTCAGAAGCCCGACTGCGGATCGATTGCAGCGCGGTTTCAGCAACTCTCAGCCGACTTTCCGTGAGCTGAAGACGGGTCTGTCCAGCTTCGATGTCCGCGAGCGCTTTGGTCACCAAGTTGAACTCATTGGCGCGCCCCGCCAGCTTTCCAACGACATCGGTCGTGTTGCCGGTTGTCAATTCCTGGGCTGCCGTCGCGAGATCCACGCGGTTTTTCGTCACCGTGCGCTGGAAGAGCTGGGATTGCAGAACGTCGGGATAGCCACTGATTGCAAAGCTCATTACACGATACTCAACAGTTCTTGGATCAAGGATGATACGGTTGTGATGACCTGCGCATTGGCGGCATAGGCTTGTTCAACAAGCAGAAGCTGCTGCAGCTGCAAGTCTGTATCGACCGCGGTGATCGACAACTCATTGTCGATAGCGGTATTCAAACGCGCGGAAAAGAAGAGGGCCTGATCGGCTGCGTTCTTATCCGCATACGCAACTTGCGATCCGATTTCAGAGACAAAAGCGGTCGCGCTTGCTGCCGCTTGAACATTGAGATCGGCCGGCGGCGTCCGCGTTGCGGTAAAAGCCGTGATCAGACGGTTCAATTGATCGCTATTGCCTGCAGGCCCCGGGGCCACTGCACCAAGCCCATCGCGCAGGCGGTAAACCGCGCCACCAGGCTCTTGCGGATCAACCGCGGCATTGATCTGGATACGTGCCGCGATCCCGATGCCATCGCCCGTAGGTGAGGTGGATGTGCCATCGGTGAAGAGACCGGCTTCACCCACAGTTTTGGTCGGATCAACGGGGTCTTCGCCGAAGCGCGTGACAAGGTCCGTCGCCAATGCGTCCACTTGATCTTGGAAATTCGGGATCGTGATATCGCGCTGTTCGAAAAACGCTGCGAGCCGACCGCCTTGCACGCGTTGAACGCCAGGGCCGCTCGGCGTGATGTCGGTACCATCGACTGTCAGCCCTGAAAGCGGTGTACCGAGTGTTTGGGTACGACCGACAATGCCAGCGGGACTAAACTCAACAGTGCGCGCTTTGTTGCCAAGCAGTACGACGCCGCTTTCAGTCGTGAGCGTGACGTTCCCGCCGTTCTCGTAGACGCGAACCGGGATATACTCATTCACCTCACTGATGAGGCGCAAGCGCTCATCAGCAACGTCCGGGCTCGCATTACCGGCGGCGCTGCCATTGAGCTCCTCAAGACGCGTCAATGCGCCATTGACGATCTCAACACCGAGCCCGATTTGTCGATCCGCCTCGCTCCGCTGCGCATCTGCCTGGGTCGAAATCCGATTGAATTCCGAAGTCAGTGCACGGGTCACTTCAACGGCTTGTTGCAGCAACGTTTCCGACTCAGGCGTCGCCGCCACGTCACGCAGCGCGGACTCAAAATCCGCGTAAGCACCGAAGAGGCCGTTCTCGACCCCTGGCTCGCCGATCAGATCTGTCAGAAAGCTCGCCGCATCCGACCGCGTCGATGCATAAGCATCATCCGCGGCGATTTCGAGACGCTGACGCGTGACGGCGCCGGCATTGGCGCCTTCAAGGCCCGCAACGCGTACCCCCGCTCCATTGCCAGACACCACTTGTTGGCTCGTCACCAGTGTTCGCCGCGAATACCCTTCCGTATTCGCATTGGCCACGTTGTCTGCGATGACTCGCGCCTGCGAGGTGGCAACCTGCAGGCCCGATTGCGCAATGGAGAGTGTCGCGGAGAAGCTCACTGATTATTACCGTACGATGTTGGTGGTTTCTTGCAGGATCTCATCCACGGTCTGGATGATCTTCGCATTGGATGAATAGGCCCGCTGCGTTTCGATCAGTGCCGTGAGTTCTGCAGCGATATCGGTGGTCGATTCCATCAATGCGAAGCCGACGGTCTCGCCCACCGGGCCAGAACCTGCATCCCAGAAATAGACGTCGCCACTGCCTTGGCTGAGCAAGAAGGCCTGGTCGTTCGTCGCGATCAACCCGTTCGGGTTCGGCACTTCGGCTACCGGGATTTGGTAGAGGGTCTGGCGGAAGCCCGTGTCGTAAATCGCCTGGAGGCGGCCCTGCGAGTCAATTTCCACCGACTGCAAGTTACCGATCGCCGTACCATCTTTGGTTAGATTATACGGTTGGAAATCAGCGGCAAACTGCGTGAGGCCAGCACGGTCGTTTTCGCGACCGATGAACAGCTCGACGTCACCGCCGGGCAAGCCAATCGTGATTGCGCCTGTCGTTGCATCGTAGCCAGGTGTCGGATCCGGATCATTGAGTGCAGCTGTGTTGACGACGTTCGTGATGCCGCCAACGGCGATCGAGCCACCGTTGAACTGCGTGTCGTCAAATTCCGCGTCGAAGGTCAAAACACTGACAGGTGAGCCGGTCGAGTTGTCGAACAGTTCAACCGACCATTGGTTACTCGCGGCACCGGCACCTGGAACCTGTGGCGTAAATTGGCCCGTCAACACCTGGACACGGCCCAAGTTGTCGAAATACTCGATCGAGATGTTGTAAGGATCAGTAGGCGAACCGGGGCTGGTCGCATCCGCAGGCAGGTTAATCCCGAGACTGATATTCTGTGTTGGCGTTGTTTCAAACTGGGTCACGTCGACCCGCACGGGCTCAAGGCTGGCTGAGCCTTGGCGTGTCACCGCGCCAATGTCGCCATTGCTGTCTGCGGGCCAGCCCAGCAAATAGAGACCGCTATTTGTCCGAAGATACCCATCTTGGTCTGACGTGAAAGAGCCGGTCGCCACCAACTGCAAATCTGGGTTGGTGTTTTGCGGATCCGTTCCTTCGACCGTCGTCACAGGGATCAATCCGCGGCCAGCGACCGCAATATCTGTGGAGTTACTCGTCGAAATCAGTGAGCCCTGCTCATCGACCTGGCGGAAGGCCTCAACACGAACACCACCCGCGGCATAGGCGTTTGAGTTGCCGCGGATCACCTGCGCAGAGAAGTCCGTGACCGATCGTTTATAGCCGAACGTGTCTGAGTTCGCGATGTTGTCCGAGATCGTGGCAAGGCGGGTCGAGTTGACGGCCAAGCCCTGGATACCAGCGTTTAGCGAGGAAGAAATTGACATGCTCGCGCTCCATACGAGAAAATTTCTCGCACAGTGTCGCCTCGCGCGGTTAACGCTTCGTTTCCCGATGTACAGGAAGTTTAGCGCAACGTGGTACGCTGCTTTTCCCAGGCGCTTGGATCGCGCAAAACGATCGCAATACGGCGGTTCGCCGGATCGTTAGGGCTATTTCCCACAGGGTCGCGATCTGCTCGTCCAGAGACCTCTTGAATGCGCTCAGGCGGCATACCGGCCTTCAACAACAAGCGGCGCGCGGTATTTGCCCGTTCGGCCGATAGTTCCCAATTCGA
The DNA here is from genome assembly GCA_964342585.1 of uncultured Caulobacterales bacterium. Lineage (GTDB taxonomy): Bacteria > Pseudomonadota > Alphaproteobacteria > Caulobacterales > Parvularculaceae > Parvularcula. The sequence continues at coordinate 20,150 of CAYFHK010000030.1, forward strand.
ATACGCACTGCCAATAAACGCCGCAGCATCCGTGTGGCCCGTAATTTTGATATCGGCACCCGTCTCGATAATCACCTTTGCGGCACTGGCGATGAGCAATTCAAGGTCATCAGAGGGCGTCGACGACCCAGAGGCGAACAACGCCTCGCCTTTCGTGTCCACAAGCTCGATCACGGTGCCTTCTGGTGTCTTGCGGACGACAACGCGGCCATCGGCGTTCGACAAGCCGCTGCCATCGGCGAGCTTTTGAATCTCCGCCTTGAGTGCGTCCTCTTCTGGCACAACGACTTTGCGCGGGTTCGGCGTCCAATACTCACCGTTCGAGGGGAAGTCTTGTTCCGTTAACACATTATCACCGTGCAGCGCATCGCGCCCACCGCCAGACACCGCGGCAATCGGAATCGATGGGTTGAAATAGTCCGCAAGACCTTTGCGCTGTTCTTCTGTGGTGGCGTTGAGCAGCCACATCAACAGGAAGAAGGCCATCATCGCTGTGACGAAGTCGGCATACGCCACCTTCCAGGCGCCGCCGTGATGGCCCGCCTCCACAACAACTTTTTTTCGTTTGACGATTATCGGTCGAACTTCTGACATCAGATACGCATACCCACCAAACGCGCGCCTTTCGGCACGCAACCCAGCGCATATAACCACACGGGCGTAAATCGCCCTTTAACTCCTCACGCGCGATGTGTGCTTACCGAGGAGATGGTATGTCGCTGGTTGCCGACACGAAAGCAGTCCTGAATCTCATCGAGCATCCCTTGCGGACGCCCGAATACCTGCGGCCTGCGCTCAACCAATTGAAAGACATCGCAGGCGCCATGGCTGAGGCGCTCGGTGATTTCCTTGGCAGCGAGGCTCATTCGGCGATGGTCGAAGCGCAACGCATGATGTCGATGCCGCCCTATGAAGACAGTGGCGTGCATTTCGATTGCCTACCGATTGATGACCACCCGGCGCTGCGATTGTCTTTTTCCGAAGAGACGATTGGTCACGTCGTCGAGGCGATTTTCGGCGGTGAGGTGACGGACCCCACCCTTCAACGATCGGTCGGTGAAGCCCTCGCAACTAAGCTGGCCGAGCTCATCGCCAGCGTTGATCCCAATACCTTCGAGGTTCCTTCCGTGCAGGCCTGTGGCAAAAAGCCACTCGACTCCCGCCCCGTGATCCGTCTGCGGTACGAAATCGCCACGCGCAATTTTGGAAATTTGGCGATTGGCCTTGAAGTCTCGCGCACGTTCACAGACCGCCTCGCAGCGCCGCAGCCCGCTTTGCCGCCATGCGTTGTCGACAATGTGCGGTTCACCGGCCTTGCTCAGCTGGTGGCATTTAAATCGTCCGTTCGCAAAGTGGCCGCCTGGGGACCGGGCGATGTCATTCCGTTGCCTGGGGCGCGGCTCGATGGGGTGCGCCTTGTGGTACAGACACCGCGAAAATCCTTCGCCGTGGCGGAGGGGGATCTTGGCGCCGAGGGCGGAAAACGCTGCGTGAAGCTCAACCTGGTCGCCCCGCCGGGCAGCGAATTGGCTGCGATCCCTGATGGGCAAGAACAAGGCGATCATCCCGCCGCCGCCGCGGCAGCGAGTGATTTTGGCTTCGATGGAGGCACTGGCGAGGAATTCGCGGCTCCAGACCCTGCCCTGCCGGATGACTTCGGCACCGCGGCCGAGGGCGAAGAAGACTTCTCAATGCCCATGGACGACCTGCCTGAATTCGACATGGCAACACCCATGGACGATATGGGCGACTTCGACACTGACGGTGCTGGCGAGGACGACGACACCGAAGCCGCCTAACCCATTTGACAGCAGCCATTCTTGTTTGAGCCGACGGGAAAGCTCGTTTATGCCGCCCTCCGCGCCGCTGACGACGTTGAGGAGCCGACCATGTCCCAATTCTCGCAACTTACACCGCGCCCCGCGGATGCCTTGCTCGGGCTCATGGCCGCCTTTCGGGCCGATCCGCGCGAAGACAAGATCGATTTGGGTGTGGGCGTTTATCGGAATGAAGCCGGCGAAACGCCGATCATGGCGGCGGTGAGAGAAGCCGAACGTCGTCTGGCGGAAACCGCCCCCACCAAGAGTTATGAAAGCCCGCAAGGCAATCTCGGCTTTGGCGCTCAGATCACCAATCTCGTCTACGGTGACGATAAGAACCCTCCGCAAACCGTTCCTTTTGCAGCCCCTGGCGGCACCGGCGCGCTTTGTCTTTCCATGGGGCTGGCCCAGCGGCTCAACGCAGAAGCCACCGTTTGGGTGAGCTCTCCGAGTTGGCCCAATCACCCGCACGTCGCGAAAACGGCGGGACTGAAGGCTGACACATACAGTTACGCAGCACCGGGCGCGGCCAAGCCCGACTTAGACAATGTTCTCGACGACCTCAGCCGCGCGGCACCGCGTGACGTTGTGATCTTACAGGGCCCCTGCCACAACCCAACCGGCATTGATCTTGACACAGATCAATGGAAGCAGCTCGCGGGTTTCGTGAAAGAGAAGTCGCTGCTGCCGGTCATCGATATTGCCTATCATGGCTTTGGGACATCGCTCGACGAAGATTTGGTGGGCGTCCGCGCTTTCCTCCAAGAAGTTGACGAAGCCCTGATCAGCTACTCGTGTTCAAAGAATTTTGGCCTCTACCGTGATCGCGTCGGCTGCCTCATCCTACAAGGGAATGACGCCGATGCCCTCGACGCAGCGCGCACGCATGTCGCGGATATCGCCCGTGCCATCTACTCCATGCCCCCCGCCCATGGGCCGGCCGTGGTTGAAACGATCATGACAACGCCAGACTTGCAGAAGCTATGGGAAGACGAGCTCTCGCAAATGCAGCGCCGGATGACGTCATTGCGTCGCACGCTGGCAGAGGCTCTTCATCCGTCTTCAAATAGCTTTGATGCGAGTGTCCTGAAAACGCAGAACGGGATGTTTTCTCTGCTTCCTCTGGTCACCGACGGTGCAGCGAAGTTAAAAGAAGGTGGTCTCTATTTGCCGGGCTCAGGGCGCGTCAATATCGCCGGCCTGACCGAGAGCACCATTCCGCGCGCCGCAGAACAGCTAAGTAAATACCTCTAGCGCCAGGGCGAAAGACCCGTCTGTTGATAGCGAAAACTCGTTTCGCGCGTCATTTTTCAAATTTGACGATACGCCCGCGCGTCAGACTAACCGAAAATTAGGTGTAGCGCCTTACGGTCCGAACCTGAGGTGCCTTGTTGGTTGTGCTTATGCTGCCAATCGAGGCCCGGCGAGAAGGTGATGGGGCGGGATCCCCTTAAAGGGCCAAAGG
>CAYFHK010000031.1:0-23194 GCA_964342585.1 uncultured Caulobacterales bacterium
CGTCGCGTCGTGAACGGCCTTGTGGCGCTGTCCCTCGGGGCGTCGCTCATCTCTGTGTTCGCTCGGCTCGGCGGCGGCATCTTCACCAAAGGCGCCGATGTCGGCGGTGACTTGGTCGGTAAGGTCGAAGCAGGCATCCCCGAGGATGATCCGCGCAACGCCGCAACCATCGCCGACAATGTGGGCGACAATGTCGGCGACTGTGCGGGCATGGCGGCAGACCTGTTCGAAACCTACGTCGTGACCATCGCGGCCACGATGGTGTTGGGCTCGATCATCTTCGCCCCGGGCGATGCACTCACCTTCATGACCTATCCGCTGGCGATTGGGGGAGCGTGCATCATCACCTCTATTGCAGGCACCTATTTCGTGAAGCTCACGCCGGGCTCCACCAATGTGATGGGCGCGCTTTACAAGGGATTGATCGCCACCGGCGGCTTCTCGGTGATTGCGCTTCTTTTGGTGACCGCACTCGTGCCGGGATTTGGGGCGACCTACACAACAACAAGCGGCACCAGCTTTTCGGGTGGCGGCCTCTTCATCTGCGGGCTCGTGGGGCTCGCGGTAACCGGCGCCATCGTCTGGGTGACGGAATATTACACGGGTACGGCCTATCGCCCGGTCAAATCGGTCGCGAAGGCCTCTGAGTCAGGGCACGGCACGAACGTGATCCAGGGCTTAGCTGTGTCCATGGAAGCCACGGCGTTGCCCGCCTTCATCATCATGGTGGGGATTGCGATCACCTTCGCCTTTGCCGGGCTCTATGGCATCGCGATTGCGGTGACGACCATGCTGGCGCTCGCTGGGATGATCGTGGCGCTCGATGCCTTCGGTCCGGTGACGGACAATGCCGGCGGCATCGCCGAGATGGCAGAGCTCGATAGCTCCGTGCGCGAAGTGACGGATGCACTTGACGCGGTCGGCAACACGACGAAGGCGGTGACCAAGGGCTATGCCATTGGCTCGGCCGGTCTCGGCGCGCTCGTGCTCTTTGCCGCTTACGCACAGGATTTGCTGTATTTCGCTGCAAACCCCGAGACGTATCCGTTCTTCGATGGCGTGGTCGTCGATTTCAGCCTTGCCAACCCTTACGTCATCATTGGCCTCTTTGCGGGCGGGCTCTTGCCCTTCCTCTTTGGGTCTATGGCGATGCAGGCGGTGGGCCGTGCCGCGGGTGCCGTCGTGGAAGAGGTGCGCCGGCAATTTCGCGAGAAACCTGGCATTATGGAAGGCACGGAGAAGCCTGATTATGCCCGTGCCGTCAGCATGCTGACAGGGGCGGCGATTAAGGAAATGATCGTGCCCTCGCTGTTGCCGATCTTGGGGCCAATTGTCGTATACCTCCTCGTGGGGTTCGCGGTGTCCTTCTCAGCGGACAGCGAAGTGGCGGTGCGTGCCGCGGCCTTGGCGGCGCTCGGTGCGATGCTCATGGGCGTGATCGTCACCGGGCTCTTCGTCGCGCTTTCCATGACCGCTGGTGGCGGTGCGTGGGACAACGCGAAGAAATATATCGAAGACGGCAATCACGGCGGCAAGGGCTCAGAAGCCCACAAGGCGGCTGTGACAGGCGATACCGTTGGCGATCCGTATAAGGACACGGCAGGGCCGGCGGTGAACCCGATGATCAAGATCACAAATATTGTGGCGCTGTTGATGTTGGCCTTCTTCGCCAATCTTGGCGGTTGATCGCCAAAACCTGATTGAAAACAATAGAGCGGCGTTCTTCGGGGCGCCGCTTCTTTTTGTCGGTGGCCAAGCGCGCCGGGCTTGCCTAACTCTTGCGCATGGCGATTGAAGCGATCCTTTTTGACTGTGATGGCGTCTTGGTGGACTCAGAGGTCGTCGGCCTTGAGGACTCGGTCGCCTATCTCCAATCCCATGGCTTTCCGTGGACCACGGATGATGTGATCCGCCGCTTCACAGGCATGCGAACCGACCGGTTCGCCGAGGGACTGCGGGAAGGTTTCATCGCCGCGAAAGGGCGCCCACCCACCGATGACGAATTTGCGGCATTTCTCGATGGCCTCATCGAGACACGGCGTGCCAAACGCCATGAAATGCGCGCGATCGACGGCGCCAACGCCATGCTCGATGCGGCCTTGCGCGTGTTTCCTGGCCGGCTCGCCGTGGCTTCGTCGTCGGCGCAGATTTATCTCGACGACAAAATCCGGCGCTATGATTTCGGCGCCTATTTCGACGAACACGTCTATTCCGCCGACCAGGTGGCGCATGGCAAACCGGCACCCGACATTTTTCTCCATGCGGCAGACCGCCTCGGTATCGCGCCCGCGAACTGCCTGGTGATCGAGGACAGCCCAAATGGCGTGGAGGCCGGGGTCGCGGCGGGCATGGTGGTGTGGGGGTTCACCGGAGGCGGTCACTGCCTCGAAGATCACGCCGAACGCTTACTTTCTGCAAAGGCGAGCGCAATCCACGCCCATCACCCGGCGCTTGCACGTGCCATTGCCGAACTCGGTGGATAACAAACTGTCAATAGTTGAAATTCGCGAGTGCAAGATTTTTCAGCTCGTGATACTGCGCTGCAGTGCAGCGGTCCTGCCCAACCTATCCGCTGCATGTTTGAGGGAATGGACCTGCCCAACATTCCCCCAGAGGCGACAGCCTCGGGAGCGGCGGTGTCTTCGTTTTCTTTCCACTTCAAGGGGGGAGAAGACGAGAGTTTACCCGGTTTCGGGGCGTTGATACCGCTGCTCCCTCGCCTGTTCCCCTTGAATCCCTAAGACTATAGCGCCCAGCGATCCGGCATCCCGCCCATGGCGGCAAATGCTGCGTGTCGCGCGAATTTCAGCGTCACTGCTTTGCGCCGCGCGCCGGCAAGGGGGCGCACTTGCGAGGGCCGTATTTCATCGCCGCCAAAGCCATCGGCGATGATCAACCCTTCGCCTTCGGGGAGGAGCTCGCGCGGAAACTGTTCATCGACGGCGAAGAAAAACCGATCGCAATAGGGAAGATATTCCTCCCACTTCTGATCGACTTCGAAATCCTCGCGACAGGATTTCACTTCCACAATGGTCAGCTGGCCCTTGGGCGACATCGCCATCAGATCGGCGCGACGCCCATTGGCGAGCCGCAGCTCGGTCACCACGGCATCGCCATCGCTCATGAGAAAGCGAGCCGCGCCGCGGGTGACAAGGCTCGTGATATCGGGCCGGGTGATAAGGGTGTCCGCCATGTCCGTAGAACAAAACGGGGACGACCTGGTGTCAAGCCAGCTTTAGCCTTGGAATTCCGGCAGCCGCACGGTGAGGCCCTCAAGCGCGTCGCTGATCGTGATCTGGCACGAGAGGCGAGACGTGTCCTGCCGCTCTGACGCGAAATCGAGCATCGACTCTTCCATTGGCGCCGGCGTGCCCGTCTTCTCTGCGTAAGCGGGGTCGACATAGACATGACAGGTGGCGCAGGCGCACGCACCGCCGCAATCGGCGTCAATCCCTGGTATGTTGTTCTTCACGGCGACCTCCATCACGCTGAGGCCGTTTTCCGCGTCCACCTCGTGTCGGGTGCCGTCATGTTCGATATAGACAATGGTTGTCATGGTTTTGCAGTCGCCTGTGCCGATCGATAAGCCCGCGCCTTATCCCTTCTTGACCCATCCGCTCAAGACCTGGCGCTTGATGCGGCATCAAAGACGCGCGTGATGGCTGAGCAGATCTTCGAAACCACAAACGAGGCGGAGACTGGCCGCATGGCGCGCGCGCTGGCGAAGGGGCTGCGCCCGGGTGATTTTGTGGCGCTGAGTGCGCCTTTGGGGGCCGGCAAGACCGTGATCGCGCGGGAGATCATTCGTGAGCTGATTGGCGAAGATATCGAAGTGCCAAGCCCGACCTTCAGCCTGGTACAGCATTATGCGGCCAACCCGCCCATCACCCATGCCGATCTCTATCGCCTTGACGATCCCAGTGAGGTGATGGAACTCGGCTTAGAGGACATGCTGGATGACGGCGTGTTGCTTGTTGAATGGCCCGAACATGGCGAGGGCTTTCTGCCAAGCGCGACGCTGCGCATCGTGGGATCCGGCGGCGATGGTAATCGCCGCGTTTGGACGATCAGTGGCGATCAATCGCTGTTGGCGCAGGTGAAAGAGGGTTTATGGCGCGCGTAATCGAGCAGCCGGTGAATGAGAACAGAGATATGTCGCGTGCGGCGTTTCTCTCGGCAGCCGGGTATGAGGGCTTACCGCTGATGCCATTGACGGCAGACGCCTCGACGCGCCGATATTATCGCTTGGCGGATAAATCGGGCTCAGTGTTGCTGATGGATGCGCCCGTGGCCGCGGAGACGGCGGCCTGCCCACCCGATGCCGATGAGGCGACGCGCCGCCAGCTGGGGTACAACGCGTTGGCACGGCTTGCGGGGCCGCGCCTTGAAGCCTTTGTGGGCATTGCTGAGTATCTGGCAACCGGCGGGGTGAAGGCGCCGCGGGTGATGGCCTATGACCCCGTAAACGGCTTTGCGATCATCGAAGATTTTGGTGACGCGCTTTTGGCGCGCGCTGTGCAAAGCCCTGCCGATGAGCGTTCGCTCTATCCGCATGCGATGCAGATCCTCCGTGATATCCGCCGTATGCCAACATATGATGCTGACGCCGCACTTTGGCCTGTGCAAAGCTATGATGCGGTGGCGCTGAAAACCGAGGCCGATTTGCTGCCTGAATGGTATGCCCCTGCCTATGGGCCGGGCCCTCTGGCTGGCGCGGCGCTAGAGGCATGGGACGAAGCCTGGGCCAAGATTTTCACGCAGCTGAGCCCGCCGAACACATTCGTTCTGCGCGATTTCCATGCGGAGAATTTGCTGGTTCTGCCCGATGGAAAAGATCTTGCGGTCATCGATTTCCAAGACGGCCTTTGGGGCCATGCGCCTTATGACGTGGTCTCGCTTCTCGAGGATGCGCGCCGCGATGTGGATCTGGGGCTGGTGCGTGAGCTGATTGAAGAGGATCGCACAACGGTCGCTGATCCATCTGTCTACGACACCGACTACGCCATCCTCGCGGCGCAGCGAAACGCAAAAATTCTCGGGATCTTCGCGCGTCTCGTCCATCGCGATGGCAAGGCGAAATATGAGACATTCCTGCCTCGCGTGCGCGGACATTTCGCCCGCGATCTGCAGCGGGAGCCTGTCGCGCCGCTGCGGCAGTGGGTCGAAACCTATCTGCCAGACCTCCTCAGGGAGGGTGCGCGCTGATGGCAATCGATGCGGCGATGGTCTTGGCGGCGGGCCTTGGTACACGGTTTCGCGCCGTGTCCGGAGAATTGCCGAAGCCGCTCTTTCCAGTGGCAGGGAAGGCGCTGATCGACTGGAACCTCGATCTCTTGGCGGAGGGCGGTGTATCCCGCGCGATTGTCAATGTTCATTACAAGGCGGATATGGTCGAGGATCACCTCCAGCAACGCCAGACACCAGAAATCAGCATCTCGGACGAACGCCCTCAATTGATGGAAACAGGCGGCGGACTGATGCAGGCCACCCCGCTTCTTGGGGAGGGGCCGGTCTTCTGCGCCAATACCGATGCCATCTTGGTGGTTGACGGCACGCACCCGGTCAACGCTTTGCGCGAGGCGTGGGATGATGCGGCAATGGATGCGCTTTTGCTCTTGGTGCCGATTGCCCAGGCATCTGGCTATAGCGGCAAAGGCGACTTCTATCGCGATGAGGCGGGGCGCTTGTCGTGGGAGGGGACAGAACCAAAGCACGTTTATACAGGGCTTCAGATCATCCACCCCCGGCTTTGGCAGGGCGAGACGCCGACACCGCAATCAACGAAAGTCTTCTGGGATCGTGCGATGGCGGAAGGTCGGCTTCACGGCATTTTGCATACCGGCCGCTGGATGCATGTGGGCGACCCTGAGGGGTATGAGGCCGCGACGGCCTATCTGACGAGCGCGCGGTGACCACGCCTGAAGCCCTTTCGGCGTTGATGGCACAGGCCCCCGCGCTATATGCAGTCCCCGCAGGGCAGCCCTTCCTCGATGAGGTCTGTGCTGTCTTGACCGCAATCTATGCGGATGATCCGTTTGCCGCGTCAAAGTTGACGGTCTTCCTGCCCAATCGGCGCGCGGCGCGCGGCATGGCCGAGTGTTGGGCGCGCCATTCCGCGGCGCTCACCGGCGCGGAGGCGGCAATGCTGCCGCGTTTGCGCAGCCTCGGCGACGTCGATGAGAGCGATCTTTTGTTTTCCGGCGGGTTGCCAGCTGAGGCGCTCGACTTGCCGCCACCGATCGATGGAATGACGCGGCGTCTGTTGCTTGCGCAATTGATTTCGCGTCTGCCGGGGCGGGCAGAAAACTGGCCATCTATTCTTCGCGCAGCGGATGATTTGGCGGGCCTGCTTGATAGCTTCCATACGGAGAGTGTGCCGTTTGACGCGCTCCACACACTCATCGACGATGAGGATTTGGGTAGCGCCGCACGGCATTGGGAAGAGTCGCTGGTTTTCCTCCGCATTGTGACGGAGGTTTGGCCGAGCTTGCTTCAAGAGCGGGGGCAAATGGACGGTGCCCTTCGGCAGCGTCTCATGCTTGAGGCGTTAGCAAATGAGGTGGAGGCGAGCGAAACGGATGCGCCGATGATCGTGGCGGGTTCGCTTGGCACCGTGGCCGCCACGGGCCGATTTATGGCGGCAGTGGCAAATAAGCCCAATGGTTTGGTCATTTTGCCAGGGCTCGATCAAGCGCTTGATGCGCGCGCCTGGGCAGCCATTGATCCACCCCCCCCGCAGGCCGTCTTCCGTGAACGGCTGGATCGCGATTTTGGCGGTCGGCTGAATACGGAGGTGCCCCGCTGGCCATCGCCAGGGCGAGGTGAGGTGGGGGACGCGCGCCGCGCGCTTCTCTCCCTCGCCTTGCGCCCCGCAGAGGCGACCGATGATTGGCATGGCCAGCTCACCAAAATGACGCCCGAGATGACCGCGGGCGCTGTGGATGGATTGTCCGTCGCGGTTGCCGCGACGGAAGAGGAAGAGGCGCAATTTGTCAGCCTTCTAATTCGCGAGGCGCTAGAGATCCCAGGGCGTCGCGTGATGGTGGTCACCGCTGACCGCGCCTTGGCGTATCGCATCACGGTACGCCTCAAGGCGTGGAACATCACGGTTGACGATAGCGGCGGCACGCCGCTGGCGAACACCTATCGCGGCAGCTTCTTCCGCCTTGTGGCCAAGTTTCTCACTGCGCCTGGCGATCCGCGTGCGTTTCTTGCACTGCTAGGGCATGATCTGTGTGCAGCCGGGATGGCGGCGCAAGGGTTCCGACAGCTACGCGCGCTTGCCGACAAAGCCTTTCGGGGTCCGCTGCGCGCCGGCGGCTGGTTGTGGGTGAAGGAGACGCTGGCGCGTATTCTCCCCGACGATCATCCGCTGGCGCCGGAATTACACCGCCTGATTGCTGATCTCGATCAGGCCATCCTTGGCCGCCAATCGGCGTCCGCCTTTCGTGATCGCCTAGAGGGGATGGTGACGCTCGCCGAGGCATTGGCCTGCACGCCCGAAGAGGAAGGGGCTGCGCGCCTATGGCGGTATGAAGATGGGGAGGCGCTGGCCAGTCTACTCAATGATCTGTTGGCGACCGATACGGCCGATGACATCTCAGGCGCTGAGGATGATGCAGCGCTCATCGATGCGTTGATGGCCGGCATTTCTGTGCGCAAGCGGGGCGGCCACCCGAGATTGGCCGTGTACGGCTTGCTGGAGGCGCGGCTGCAAACGGCAGATCTCGTGATCCTTGCCGGGCTTTCCGAAGGCGTCTGGCCGGACGCCGCGCCGACGGATTCCTTTCTTTCGCGGCCAATGAGGTCAAAGCTCGGGCTTCCCTCGCCCGAACAAATCATCGGGCGAGCGGGACTTGATTTTCTCCTTCATGCCAGCGCGCCCGAAGTTGTGTTGACGCGGGCAGAACGGCGCGAGCGCAGCCCGCAGCGGCCCTCCCGCTTTATGGTCCGCCTTGAGAGCTTTTTGCATCATCTCAAGCTTTGGAAAAGCGTTGATCGCGGGCCGCAATTGCGCCGACTTTGGGCCAAGCGTCATAGTGCTGCTGACCTCTCGCCGGCGACGCCACCGGCGCCCACACCGCCGGTTGACGCGCGGCCAACGCGATTGAGCGTCGGGGATATCGAGCGGCTCATCCGCGACCCGTTTGCGATCTATGCCAAACATGTCCTGGGGCTGAGGCCGCTTGATCAGGTGGCAACGCCGATTGGGCCCCGCGAACGCGGGCTCGTCTTCCACAGCGTATTGGAAGCTGCCTTTCATCATGTGACGGATGAAGGCCTCACGCGCCTCAAGGAGGTGACGGAAACTAGCTTTGCGCACGCGCTTGATGCGCATGGCGTGCCGCAAAGCTTTCAAACTCTTTGGGGCCCTGCGTGGGCGCGGACGAAATCTGTTGCAATCGCCTACGAGACGCAAATCGCAGAGGAGGGCAAGCCCCTTGCCGCGGAAGTCAGTGGTGAGTGGACGATTGATGGACTTACTTCGCCGATGCGCATCCACGGGCGTGCAGACCGTATCGATCATTTGAAAGAGGGTAAGCTGAGCATTGTAGATTTCAAGACAAGCGGCACGCCGCCAACTCTGAAGCAATCGACAAAATTCAGCCCACAGCTCGCCATTCTCGGCCTCATGGGAGAGGCGGGTGCGTTTGAAGGTTTGCCTGCCGCTGCCGTCGGTCGATTGAGTTTTGTGTCGCTTACCGGAAAGGAAGGCGAGGCGGTATTGTTCGACAAGGCCCATACGGTCTTCGACGCCGACATGCGTGAATATCTCGATGAGGCAAACGCGCGTTTGGTTGAGCTTATCACGGCGTATCAGGATCAAGCGCAACCCTATCTATCCCAGCCGCGCCCGCAGTTTACGGATGATTACGGCGACTACGACCATCTCGCCCGGCGCGGAGAATGGGCCACGCTTGGAGGCGGCGATGATTGATCGGTCATTGCCCGCCGTTATCGAGACAACCGCGAGGCAGGCGCGTGCTGCTTCCCCAGACCGTTCCGCATGGGTGTCTGCCAATGCAGGCTCAGGCAAAACACATGTGCTGACCCAGCGCGTCATCCGTCTCCTGATTGGCGACCCAGCGACGGGCCGCGGGGCCACCAGCCCCGATAAGCTCGTCTGCATCACCTTCACCAAGGCGGCGGCTGCGGAGATGGAAGCGCGTTTATTCAGCCGATTGAGCACGTGGGCATTGGCGACGGATGACGATCTGCGCGGAGCACTCGAGGACGTGGTGCCGGGCGGCGTGCCGACGCCGCGATTGCCGCAGATCCGGCGGCTTTTTGCGCGCGCATTGGAAACGCCGGGCGGGCTGAAAATCCAAACCATTCATGCCTTCTGTGAACGGATCTTACGACGCTTTCCGGCCGAGGCGGGCTTGTTGCCAGGCTTTGAGGTGATGGATGACGAGGTGGGGGCGACCGCGCAGGGGCAAATCCTCCAAGAGCTGGCCGGGCAAGCGACAGCCGGGGATTTGGCTTTGCGGGGTCTCTTCCAAGCGATCTTGCCGCGGCTCGCCACAGATGCCGCACGCGGGCAGGCTTTCGCGCAATTGATCAGTGCTGCGCCGGGCCTCGCCGCCGCGGTCGATGCCGCCGGTGGGGAGGAGGCCTATTTCCATGCGCTCCGTGCGGAGTTGGGCGTGCCACCTAAGGGCGATCCGACCGAATGGCAGCAATCGGCGCTGGCTGGAATCGATCGGTCGTTCCTGCGCGATCTGGATACGCATAAGGATTTATTCGCGGCGAAGACCGTTCGGCCAAAGGTGGATGCGCTGGTTCGTGTATTAGACGTTCCTTCGGATCGCTTGGCAGAGATATTTGAAGAGGTCTGCGATGCCGTCCTCAACCAGCATTGGTCGCGGCCGAAGCCGCCACGCGTGGCAAAGGACAAGGTGCTAAAGGCGCTGCCCGATTTCATTCGCGACTGGGAAGCGATGATTGATCAACTCATGACGGCTGTCGATGCCGAGCGCGCCTTGACCTGCGCCCAGGCGAGCGAAGCGATGATCCGTCTAGGGCTGATCGTCCATGCCCGCTACGGCGAATTCAAGGCACAACGAGGCTTGCTCGATTATAACGACCTCATCGATCGCACGGCGGCGGTGCTGCGCACGGTTGATGGGCTCTGGGTGCGATACAAGCTCGATCAGGGCATTGATCATATCCTCTTGGACGAGGCGCAGGATACGGCTGCTGCGCAATGGTCCGTCATCGAACCGCTTTATCGAGAGTTCTTCGAAACGACCCCCGATGCCGAAGCGCCGCGCACGGTATTTGTGGTCGGAGATAAGAAGCAATCGATCTATTCCTTCCAAGGCGCGGATGCTGATCTTTTTGAAGAGAAGCGGGCGGTGTTGGGCAAAACGGTCCCCGCTGATTTCAACTATCGCGATGAAACCCTCTTTTTGTCGTTCCGGTCGGCGCCGGCTGTTCTCGATTTTGCGGATGCGCTTTTTGAAGGCGAAAGCGGGGAGGGCGTGCATGGGGGCGCGCCAGAGCCGCATGCGAGTGCGCATCCCCACGCCTATGGCCGCGTTGAGGTATGGCCTCTCGTGCCGCGCGCTAAAGTGGATACGGAGGATCCGTGGGACTTGCCCGTCGATGCGGCAAATGCGGCGGACCCCGCCCGCGTCTTGGCCGGACAAATCGCGGATGAGATCATCCGCCTCGTGACGGAGGAACGGCGGTCGCACAAGGAGGTTGCCTATGGCTATGGCGACATCATGGTCCTGTGCCAAACGCGGGGTCGTCAATTTAAGGAACTCATCCGGACGCTGTCTGCACGCGGCGTCCCCACGGCGGGGGCCGACCGCGTTTCCTTGAAGGCGGATGTCGCGGTGCGCGATTTGCTCGCGGCGCTCAGATTTGCCGTGAACCAGGACGATGATCTGAGCCTTGCAGAGCTGCTGACGTCGCCATTTTTCGATTTCGGCGATGCTGATTTGTTCGAGGTTTGTCATGGCCGGGGTAGTCGGCGGCTTTGGTCCGTTCTCAGAGAGAAGGCGGGTGAAGCGGGGCGGCTCGCCTCGGCATGCGATGTGGTTGTGGAGGCGCTCGACGCGGCGATTTACACGGGGCGACAATCCGGCCCCTTCGCGTTTTTCTCCGCCCTTCTCGATCAGGGCACGCCCAGCGGCCTCAAGAGGTTCCGCTCGCGGCTCGGTGCCACCTCCGATGAGGCGATCGACGAGGTGTTGACCGAGGCGTTGCAGTTTGAGCTGCGCGAAATCAAGAGCTTGGAGGCGTTTCTCTATCGGCTTGAGAATCTAGATACGGATATCAAGAAAGATGCGGCGGCGAAGGGCGATGTCGTCCGTCTAATGACGGTCCATGGCGCAAAGGGCCTCGAGGCGCCGGTCGTCTTCCTTGCCGATGCGTCCTATAAAGAGCAAGGGCGCATCGATGCGCTCATCCCGCTGGCGGCGGAGGGCCGAGTCACGACGCGCGGTGCGTTGATCTTTCCTGCGGGCGGCAAAGAGCAAGATGCCCCTGCCGTCGCGGCCGCCCGCGCCGAGGCGAAGCGCCGGGCCTTGGAAGAGTATCGGCGTAAGCTTTATGTGGCCGCCACCCGTGCTGAAGAGCGACTTTATGTTTGTGGTATCCAGCGCGGCGCCAAGGCAAAAGACTATGAAAAGGCGTTGACGGAGGATCCACGCGAGACGGACTGGCACGCCCTCGCGCAACAAGCTGCGGCGCGCTTAGGACCCCGCATGATTGAGGAGACGGTCGAGGGAGCGTCGGCACCGCGGTTTATCTTCGAGACAAACACCAAGCCGCCAGCATTGTCGCTTGAAAATAAGCAGGAGACGGATGAACAAGATGATACCGCGACCGCGCCAAGCTGGCTTCAAAACCCGCTCCCGCCAGAGCGTCCTGATCCGATCCGCTTGCCGTCAAGCGAGGAACCCTCCGTAGGCGGGCTGATCGAGGATGAGGGGCCCATCCTTCCGCCGCGGCGCAATCGAGAGAGAGGCCTTAACCGGCAGGCCCGAGGCGTTTTACTTCACCACCTCTTGGAGGTGTTGCCGACGGTTCGTCCTGATGCCCGGCGGGACGTGGGCGCGCGGCTCCTGGCGCAGCGCGCGCCGGAAGCGGCAGTGTATCAACGGGCCGCATGGCTCGACGAGGTGATGGCGGTGTTAGACGACCCGCGCTTTGCTGATGTTTTCTGCGTGGATGCCGAGGCGGAAGTCGCGCTGCATGGCAAGCTGAAGGGGGCCACCTATAGCGGCCGGGTCGATCGGCTGCTCGTCACGCAGACCCGCGTGCTGGTGGTCGATTACAAAACCCACCGGCCTCCGCCATTGGCGCCGGCGGCGACACCGCGCGGCATTCGCCAGCAAATGGCCGTTTATGCAGGCCTTTTACGTGCGCTCTATCCCGGACGGCAGGTGGAAGCGGCCATTTTGTGGACGTATGCCCCTGCGCTGGTGCCCCTGCCTGAAGCGTTGCTGAACGACGCCCTAGAAAGCATTGCTTAGGCGGGGACTTGCGGGGGCGGGCCGATCCCTTAAATCTGCTGTCGAATATGAAACAACGCCGCCGATGGAGGCGAGAAAGGCCGTAACATGGCGATCAAGAAAGTCACCGATGCAAGTTTTGAAGCGGACGTCGTGAAGAGTGACGGCGTCGTGCTGGTCGATTTTTGGGCGACCTGGTGTGGGCCGTGCCGCCAAATCGCGCCGGCGCTCGACGAAATCGCCAGTGAGATGGAAGGCAAGCTGACCATCGCCAAGGTCGATATCGACGAGAACCCCACCACGCCGATGCAATATGGCGTGCGCGGCGTGCCCACGCTGATGCTTTTTAAGGATGGTGAACTGCTGTCTACGAAGGTTGGCGCTGATGCGAAGAGCAATATTGAGAGCTGGGTGAAAGACTCAATTGCTGCAGCATAACCCGCTCTGAGTTCAGTATCGTTTTGAATACGAAAAGGCCGCCCTTCGAGGCGGCCTTTGGCTTATCTGAGGCCCCCACCGGAGACCTTTTTGTCTTGCGCCTTTTCTTGGGAAGAAGCCGCTGATGGCGGCTCATCGTCGCCGGCTTCGGCAGCTGACGGGCCAAACACCACGGTGGGCTCGCGCTCCGTTTCTTCGGCGTCCTCGGGTTTTTTGGCTTCGGGCTCGACGTCCCGGTCGTCCGCTGACGCATCGCTCTCGTTTTGTGCCGGCTCGCTCGACCAAAGGCTCTCCTCTTGATCGGCGATGTCCTCGCTCGGCGCGTCCGTGACCTCTTCGCTTTCGACCTCGATCTCTTCGACGGCGGGTTCGGGCGCGGCCGGGGCGCTGAGGAGGCGGATTTCCTCGCGCGATAGCCCTGTTTGGATCTCTTCAAGTGGCGGGGGTGCCATGCGGCCATGATCGCCGAATTCGCGGATCAGCCGTTGCCAGCCATCGGTGGTGAAATGGAAGACGCCATCGGCGCCCGGCACCGGGTCGAGCGGCGCCGCGGCGGCGCGGTCGAGCCAGACTTGCGCCGCGTCGCGGCCCGAAAGCCCTTCAACGGCGGCGGCCATGGCGGCAAAGGCGCGGGCGCGCGGCTGGCGGGTGA
Organism: uncultured Caulobacterales bacterium; assembly: GCA_964342585.1. Taxonomy (GTDB): domain Bacteria; phylum Pseudomonadota; class Alphaproteobacteria; order Caulobacterales; family Parvularculaceae; genus Parvularcula. Next base: position 13,558 of record CAYFHK010000031.1, read on the forward strand.
GGACGTCTTCGAGCGTATCCCGCGCGGTGGCGTACTCACCCAGGGCGATGTCCTGCTCGGCAATGAGCAGCTTGCTTTCATCCGCATCGGGACGGCGCTCCGCCAATTTTTTGAGGCGCGCGGCGCGGCGTTCAACCGTTTCGTCTGCGTAAAGATCGGCCATGGTCTTGGCGATAGCCGGATGCGGGGCGACCGACCACGCATCATCCAAAATGCGGCCTGCCCGAGAGCGGCGGCCAGCGGCGGCCTCGATCTGCGCTGCCAAAACGGCGGCTGGCGCGAAGCCGGCGCTTTTCTTCAGCGCCGTTTCTGCATCTTTGACGGCGCTATCATTGTCACCGGCATTACGCGCCGCGTAGGCGCCCGCGGTGAGAAGGGCGGCTTCCCGGCGGCGCGCGGCTTCGCCTTCTTCAAGGCCATTTTGCTGGGCAAGGCGCAGTGCTTCACGGGCATCGCCCCAGGCGCCGCGATCAATGCTGAGACTGTAGACGGATTGATAAGCCCATTCTGCGCCGGGACGCAGACGGAAGGCGCGATCGGCATATTCCCGCGCCTCTTTCCGATCGCCGCGCGACATGGCTTGAAGATAAAGCCCGCGCAGCCCCAAAAACTCCGTTTCCGGCGCTTCGAGCATAGCGGAGAAGGCCGCTTGTGCCGTCTCCTCGTCGCCGGCGAGCTGGGCGGCCTGCGCGGTGAGCAAACGGGTGACGCCAGGCTCTTCAAGGTTCCTCGATGCGAGGCGGGCATTGCGCTGGGCGTCTGCAGCGTCGCCCGCGGCGACAGCTTCAAGGCCGCGGGTGAGGGCGATCATGCCTTTGGAGCGACGGGTCTCGGCGGCTTTGCGGCGGATATTCGAGGGCAAACGCGCGAGGCCAGAGGCGATGAGCGTTGCGACGGCAATCAGCACGGCAGCGGTGACCAGCAGACCCAAGAGCAGGCCCGAATGCACGTCGATCAGCGTGTCGCCGACCCGCATCTGCGTGAAGCCTTGCAGCGCGCCGAGCCAGGTTATGCCCGCAGCAACAAGCACAATCGCGATCAAATAAATCAGTATGCGCAGCATGTCGTTACCTCAAGCCTCTGGCGCGGGTGATGAAGAAGACGAACGCGCCTGCGCCATCGTTGGGTCGTGCACCACACGCCTCGTTAACGTATTTCGCAAGACTCGGTTCGAAAAGACAGCGCCGATCATCTCGGCGCCGCCATTTCTTCGGCTTATCAGCCAGCGCGCGCGGCAATGGACCGTTCAAGTGCCTCGATCTGACGGAGCGCTTGGACTTTGGCGTCTGCCGCTTCGATCCAATCGTCGAACGCCTCACGAGCGCTGCCGTCGAGCCCTTGCAATTCTTTCACGGCGCCATCGAGGCTACCGTTTTCGAGCTGGTTTTCCGCCCGGGCAATGATCGCCGAAGGCGTGTCGCCTTCCACATCACCAACTTTGCGCACGGTGAACAGGCCCGAGATGTTGGCGATAAATTGCGAGACCGGATCGTCGGCTTCGTCCCGTTTCGCCCCCGAAAGCGCGTTGCGTGCGGCTTCTTGATAGTCACGTTGCAGGGTGGCGTTCGTGGGCAGACCATTATTGGCGTAGTTTCGCAGCATGGCCAAAGACGAGGCGTTCGGCGCCAGCTGATTGACCACGTCGAGCTCCTTCGTGAAGGGATCGCCCGAATTGATGCTGGTGGAGAGGTTGGCCAACGCCACCAACAGCGCCGTCTGACGGGTCTGCGTCAGGTCATCGGTCCGCAGGGTTTCAAGCCGTGTGTTGAGCTCGGCCAATTGCTCGTTGGCCTCGGCTTGCTGCGTGGTGACTTGATCGCGCAGCTCCTCAACGGCGCGGCCAGTCCGCTCGATGGCCCGCTCGGTCGGCTCTAGTTTCCGGTCGATCACCTGCTCGGTTTCCGCCAGCACGTCAGCCCGCACATCGCTTTTCAGCGTATTAAGCTGCGCGGCGAGGGCTTCGGCGGCGACTTGTGTCTCTGCCGAGGGGGCCTGTTGTGCCGGTGCTGCCGCTGTCTCGGCGGGGGCTTCGGTCGATGTCTCCGCTTCTGCCGTTTCGGTTTCTTCAGGGGCTTCTGCTGCGGCCATCTCTTCTTCGGCTGCCTCAGGTGCCTCTTCGGCCTCTGCCGCGGCGGCCTCAGGCTCTTCGGTCACCATTTCCTGCGCAGGAGGTTCGCTGGCGCTTTCAGGGGTTTGTGCCGGCTCGGCAGGTTCCTGTTCTTCGGCTTGTGCCGCTTCTGCCATCTGTTGAGGCGCGCTCTCTTCTTCTGCTGGGGCTTCCGCGGGCTCAGCGGCGGCAGCTTCCTCTTCCATCGCCTCGCGCCGTGCTTGGTTCCGCTCGGCCGCCCGCGCCAACAGCGCATTCCGGGTCGCCTCATCGGCACCTTCAGTAGAGGCAGCGAGGGCCGCTTCTTCGCTCGGCTCGGCCGCCTCGTCCTCTTGCTCAGTTGCCGCGGCAGTATCGGTTTCGGTGGCTGGCTCTTCTGCCGGCTGCTCTTCGGCAGCTTCCGCCTCGGCCGTTTCGGTTGGGGTGTCTTCCTCAGCAACCGCTTCGTCTTCCGCAGCCCCAGTTGTGGGCGCTTGTCGGCCAAGCGGATCGCGCTCGATCGGGCGCGCAATAGCCGGGGCTTCGTCCGCCTCGAACATCTCAGGCGCCGCGCCGCCTTCGGCCAAGAGGGCCGTGTCGTTGCCGCGATTGAGGAAATAAATCAGGACCGCGATCACCACGAGCGCGCCGAGGATGATGGCAAACGGGCCAGCGAGGCCGCCGCCTTTTTCGTCGTCATCATCATCGTCATCTTCGCCGCCATGGTCCCCGCCATGCCCGTCGCCACCACTGGCCTCAACGGGATGCTCATCGACGATTTCCGCATCGATCGTGTCGTCGCCGCTTCCGCCCGTCAGGCTGTCATCGCCGCCAGATGCCGACATTTCCGCCTCGGGCGCATCCGTGTTTGCGTTTTCGTCCGGGTTCTCGGTTTCTGGATTGGACGGGTCTTTCGGGGCCATGCGCGCGCTCTCTCTCAGCTAATCACAAGCGAAATACAGTAAGTGCGGCGAGCGTCACTCGCCGTGGTGGACGGGAAGAAACCCGAGGCGGCTTATGCGCAGTCGGCCTTTAGCGTGTCAACGAACGCAAGGAGGCTCGGCGCTTTTGCCACCAAGATTTCATACGTCTGAATGTCATCAGCCATGTCGGCCACGGCCGGGCTAAGGCAAGCGAAGCGACAAAAACGCAGCGCGGGGATCAACCCTTGGTCCTCGGCCAGGCGGAGGAACAGCCGCGTCGTGCGCGGGGAGAAGAGCGCGATGGTGGCGCCGCCTTCCTTAATCGCTGCCACGGCTGGCGGCGTGATCTTTTCGGTGGGCACGGCGCGATAAAGCACGAGCCCATGCGCTTCGACGCAGCCCGCGTGCAGACGGCCGACAAGATCGCCTGCGGCATCGACACCGCGGACATGGAGAATGCGCGGGCGCGGATGGGTGCCAAGGATCACGTCGGCCAACGAATTCACGTCTTTGCCGCTGACGTTCGCCACTAAGAGGCCCGCGTCATGCCCGGCACTCGCCGAGGCGGTGCCGATGAAGAATGATGGAATATCGCGCGGTCCCCCCGCCGCGCACCAGGCCCGAACGCCGTTCGCGGAGGTGAAGGCGAGGGCGTCATAGCTCTCCCTGGGGGGCAGGGGCTGCGCTTTGTGAACAATGTTCATCACTGGCGAGGCGATGGTGCGGAACCCAGCTTCTTCAAGGGCCGCCTGGGTCGTCTCCAGGTCGGGCGAGGGCCGCGTGACAATCACGGGCCCTTGGCGCAACTTGGCCAGCCAGTCTTCCGTCATGGGGACTCGTTGGGCGGCGTGAACATTGTTCGCAGCGCGTCACCGGCGTCGGTGCGAAGCGCGTCGGCAACTGCCTGCCCCAAGGCGCTTGCCGCGGTAAGATCAGTTTCGGAAAGCGCCGCCGCCCCAGATTGCGCGGAAAGCGAAATCTGTTTTGACACCGCAAAATGAGCGGAGCCGTCCGGCATCAACACATGACCGCGAAGGGTGAGGCTGAACGCATCATCGACCGTGGCAAGGCCCGCCATGGGCGTCTTGCAAGAGCCATCGAGCGCTTCGAGCAAGCCGCGCTCGGCGGCGCTCGCCGCGGCGGTTTTCGGGCAGGTGATGGCAGCGCAAAGCGCGCGCGCCGCCATATCGTCTTCACGGGTTTGCACGGCAAGAACGCCTTGCCCAAGGGCGGGCAGCATTTCTTCTGGGTCGAGCGGCTGACGCGGCACCTCCGCCTTATCGAGGCGCAGGAGTCCTGCCATGGCGAGAAAGGTCGCCTCGGCATCGCCGCGTGCGATTTTCTCCAGCCGGGTGCCAACATTGCCGCGCAGGGGCACGACCGTGAGATCGGGGCGACGGCGCAAGAGCTGCGCGGCCCGACGGACCGAGCTGGTGCCGATTTTCGCGCCAGGCGGCATGTCAGAGAGGGCCCGCCCATCAAGTGTGATGAACGCGTCGCGCGGGTCTTCACGGGCGGGCACCCCGGCGATGACGAGGCCAGGCGGGCTCACCGCCGGCATGTCCTTCATCGAGTGCACAGCGATATCGGCCTCGCCAGTGAGCAGCGCGGCTTCGATCTCCTTCGTGAAGAGCCCTTTCACCCCTTGCGGGGCCAGTGTCGGCGCGGTGGACCGGTCCCCCGTCGTCACAAACGTCTTGTGAGGGAACATCTCTTCGCGATCGGACAGCGGCACGCCCGCGGCCTTGGCCAGGAGGTCACGCACGAGAAGCGCTTGGGCCACGGCGAGGGGCGAGGCGCGGGAGGCAATGGTGAGGGGCTTGATGGACATCGCCGCCGTGACTAGGCGGGGCCCCATGAACGCGCAAGCGGATGGCCCGCTTCTCATCCTCGGCATTGAAAGCAGTTGCGACGATACCGCCGCCGCGGTCGTGCGTCTTGAGGGCGAGGTGCCTGAGGTTCTCTCGAATTTCGTCATTGGCCAGGATGCGGCCCACGCCGCCTATGGCGGTGTCGTCCCAGAAATTGCGGCGCGCGCGCACGCAGTGAAGCTCGATCAAGTCGTTGAAGAGGCGCTGACCGCCGCCGGTCTCACCCTTGCCCAAATAGATTTGATTGCCGCCACCGCCGGGCCAGGGCTGATCGGCGGGGTGATGTCCGGGCTCACCTTTGCCAAGGGTTTGGCGCTGGGCGCGGGGCTGCCGCTGGTGCCGGTGAACCATCTAAGCGGCCATGCGCTATCGGTCGCCCTCGAGCGGCCCGTGCCGATGCCCTATCTGTTGCTGCTTGTTTCGGGCGGGCACACGCAATTGGTCGAGGTTGCCGGGCCAGGCGTCTATCGCCGCCTTGGCACCACTATCGACGATGCGGCGGGCGAGGCGTTCGACAAAACCGCGAAACTGTTGGGTCTCGAGGGCGCGGGTGGCCCGGCGATCCAAGCCTTGGCCACCAGTGGTGATCCTGACAGCTTCGATCTGCCAAGGCCCCTGCAAGGTCGGCCTGGCTGTGATTTCTCATTCTCCGGCCTCAAAACGGCGGTGCGCCAATTGATCGGGGAGGCCGATCTTTCCGCGCCGGGTGTGCAGGCGGACATTGCCGCGTCGTTTCAGGCCCGCGTGGTGGGGCATCTCCTCAGCCGAACTGAGCGGGCGATGACGCAAATGATGGACGATGGCAGCGCGGCACGTGATCTGGTGGCCGCGGGCGGGGTCGCTGCAAATGCCGCTTTGCGCGAAGGTCTTGCAACTTTAGGCGAGCGAATGGGTTGGACCGTTACGATCCCGCCACTGCGCTATTGCACGGATAACGCCGCCATGATCGCCTATGCGGGGGCGCGGGCCTATCTGATGGACAAGACCGAGGCGGATCAGGGCTTGCGCTTCGCGCCGCGGGCCCGCTGGCCACTCGATGAACGTGATGCACCCGTGACCTTGGGTGCTGGACGGAAAGGACGCAAAGCATGACGGAAGCAACGGCGACGCCCTTTGGCCATACCGTTGTCGCAGGTGCGGGCAGTTGGGGAACGGCGCTGGCCATTTTGCTCGCCAATGCCGATCGCGGGGTGACCCTTTGGGCGCGGACCCATGAGGCCGCCGCCGCCATGGAGGCCCGACGCGAAAATGCACGCCATCTGCCGGGCTTACCGCTGCCGCGCCGCCTCTCTGTTACGGCGGGAACTGAAATTCTCGCCGGTGCGGACGCCCTCCTGATGGCCATACCCGCCCAACACGCGCGCGAGCATCTCGCCACGTTCCGCGATGCTGCCAAGAGCGCCGCGATGCCCGTCTTGCTCTGCGCCAAGGGCATTGAGCAGTCTACGGGCATGTTTGTGCACGAAGTGCTGGCGGAGGTATGGCCTGAAGCCATCCCGGCGATCCTCTCGGGGCCAAGCTTTGCGGCAGATGTGGCGCGGGGCAAACCCACGGCGGTGACCCTCGCAGCAGATGAGGAGGACGTGGCGCAACGCTGGGCAGCGACCCTGGCGACCCCGTCGTTCCGCCCCTATCACTCGACGGATCTGTTGGGCGTGGCGCTTGGGGGCGCCGCGAAGAACGTGCTCGCCATCGGGTGTGGCGTGGTGGCCGGTCGCGGCCTTGGGGAGAGTGCCCGCGCAGCGCTCATTGCCCGAGGCTTTGCGGAGCTTTTGCGGTTGGCTGATGCCTATGGCGCCGATCCCGATACGCTGCATGGGCTGTCTGGTCTTGGCGATATGATTCTGACCTGCGGGTCGACCCAGTCGCGGAACTACAGCTTAGGGCTCGCCATCGGTGAGGGGCAAAGCGTCGGCGACGTGATGGCGGGTCGCCGCAGCGTCGCTGAGGGTGCGGCCACGGCGCGGATCCTCGTTGACCTGGCAAAGAAAAAGTCGGTGGAGATGCCAGTTGCGTCCGCGGTGGCGGATTTGGTCGAGGGCAAGCTCACCGTCGATGCGGTGACCAATTCATTGCTGTCGCGCCCGCTGCGGGCCGAATAATCGACCGAAAAACAAAAAGCCCGCTGTGTGGCGGGCTTTCCATCGTCAATCGCTGACGCAGATCAGCCGTTGATGGCGCGCAAGGTCGCCTCATAGCCGCGGCAGGAATTGGGGCCTCGGCCGCCCGCATTCGACCACCCCCAGGTCCACGCGTTGCCGCCCTCTTCGCCTAGACGTTCGCGGCACGCGGCGAACCCGCCGAGATATTCCACGCTTTCAAGGCCTAGCTTGCGATCTGCGTAAGCGTAAGCCTGCTCATAGCAGGTGCAGAGATCTTGCTGATCATTGCCGGTGAAGCGGACAAAGGCGCTGCCGATAGGGGCAATTTCCTCATACCCGCCGCGATCGGCGGTGCGCGGTGCGCGAGGGTCTTTCTCGCCGCCCCCGATGACGGCAGCGATGCCCGCCACGACCAGAAGGAGGACCAGCGCGCCCAGAAAGAAGATTTCGGTTTTGCCCATGGGTCGCAATCCCCCGACTAACGATCGATTAACATTAGCTCGCGCGGGGCCAATGGCGCAAGCGTTAACGGCTCTTCGATCCCACTTCGCGCGGAGTGCGGCGAAAAAGAACCACCTTGTGCAGCTGGCGCCGCCGGATTGCGCGCTTCGATATTCGCTCAATTGCCGGCCCGGAGCCGCCTTTGGTTAGACGGTCGCCCTCTGAGCGGCGCGGCGTTTTTCACTGGCGCGCACTTTTTCGCTCTCGGATTTGAGTTGGCCACAGGCCGCGGCGATGTCGCGGCCACGCGGGGTGCGTATCGGGCTCGCATAGCCTGCCGCGTTCACGATATCGGCGAAGGCTTCGATCCGGTCCCACTCGGCGCATTCATAGGGGCTGTCTGGCCAGGGGTTGAACGGGATCAAATTGATTTTCGCCGGGATGCCCTTGAGCAAGCGCACGAGTTCACGGGCTTCCGCGTCGCTGTCGTTCACGCCTTTGAGCATGACGTATTCGAACGTAATCCGTTTTGAATTCGACGTGCCCGGATAGGTGCGGCAGGCCTCTAAGAGATCCGAAATCGGCCATTTCTTGTTGATCGGCACCAATTCGTTACGCAGCTCGTCATTGGTGGCGTGCAGCGAGATGGCGAGCATCGCATCGGTGCGGTCGCCGAGCTCCTGCATTTTCGAGACAATGCCAGATGTTGAAACCGTGATGCGGCGGCGGGAGATCGATATGCCCTCGCCATCGGCGATGATCGCGATCGATGCGGTGACGGCATCGAGGTTATAAAGCGGCTCACCCATCCCCATAAAGACGATGTTTGAAAGTTGCCGTTCGTCGCGGCTGGACGGCCATTCTTCGATATCGTCCTTGCACACCATGACCTGTTGTACGATCTCGGCGGCGGTTAAGTTCCGTACCAGGGCCTGTGTGCCCGTGTGGCAGAACGTACAATTCAGTGTGCAGCCGACCTGGCTCGAAACGCACAGTGCCCCCGCGCGGCCAACGCCAGGGATAAAGACGCTTTCCACTTCGATCCCCGGGCTAAGGCGGATCAGATATTTCCGTGTGCCATCGACCGAAACTTGGCGCGAGACGATCTCTGGCCGATCAAGTACATAGAGCGCGGCCAGCTTGGCGCGCATGTCTTTCGCAATGTTCGTCATCGCGCCGAAGTCGCGCACGCCATAGCCATAGACCCATTGCCAAATCTGGGTGGCACGCATCTTCGCAGGCTTAGGCTCAAGGCCCAAATCCTGCGCAAGCTTCGCCACCAATGCGGATTTTGCCAATCCGATCAGATTGGTGCGCGCCGGCGCCGTAGCCGCGCTTTGCGTATCGATCAGCGTCGTGGTGGCCATGGGTGGTGCTGCTCAGTTTCAAAAGAGGGACGACATATAGGAATGAGGCGCCTTGCAAAAGGCCCAGCTCAGTCAGGGTCAAATTCGAGGATGTCGCCGGGCTGGCACTCTAAGGTCTGGCAGATTGCCGAGAGGGTCGTGAAGCGGATCGCCTTGGCTTTGCCCGTTTTCAGGATCGAGAGGTTGGCGATCGTCACGCCGACACGTTCAGAGAGTTCGGTGAGTGACATGCCCCGCTGTTGCAGCATGCGATCCAAATTGACGCGGATGGTCATGGGCGGCGGCGATATCCTTGGCTCGGGCGGCGGCCGGGGCCCGTTGTCTGGGCGAGGCCGCTACTTTTCGGGCAAATTGCCGCCAAAACGCAAGGTGGGGTTTCGTAACGCTTGGGTTTTTCGGCCGCGCGGCTACACCATGTGCTGTTCGATACGCGCCCAAAGGCTCTCATCCATGCCCCATCTCCGCCCCGGCCCTTTGCTCGTCGCTACCCACAATCAGGGTAAGATCAAGGAGTTCGCGCACAGTCTAGAGCCCCTTGGAGTCGAGATCGTTTCGGCGGCGGATCGAGCGCTGCCGGCGCCCGAAGAGACCGGCACCACCTTCACCGAGAACGCCGTGTTGAAGGCGAAAGCTGCATCGGTCGCCACCGGCGAGCAAGCGCTGGCCGATGATTCAGGGCTGTCGATTTCGGTGCTTGGCGGCGCGCCGGGGGTACGCTCAGCCCGGTTCGCGGAAGAGGCCGGCGGCTATGCCGGGGCGTTTGCGCGTCTCCAAGAAGAGCTGGGTGAGGGGGCGAGCGGCGCCGAAGCGGCGTTTGTCTGCGTCTTGGCGCTCGTGCTGCCTGGCG
>CAYFHK010000032.1:0-23028 GCA_964342585.1 uncultured Caulobacterales bacterium
GGTGGATTTCCCGTGGTCGATATGGGCAACGATGGAGAAGTTGCGGATGCGTGAGAGGTCGGTCATCGCGGCGATTTATAGGGGCCGGCGAGGCGCGGCAATGCGCGATTTTGAGCGTGAGGAAACGGTTCCCGCTTTAGTGCGTTAAAGAGCGAATACACGGTAAGGAAAGACGGACCCCATCAACACAATCTTCACGAGCCCGCCCGGCATTATCGGCGCGTTTGCCCTCGCCGCCGTCATCATTCTCGCTGCGGGGGTGAAGCTCGCCGATGTCGCGGACCGACTGGCCGACCGCACGGGCTGGGGCGAAGCCATGGTGGGCGGCCTCCTGCTGGGCGGGGCAACGTCTTTGTCGGGCCTTGCCACATCAGTCGCCTCTGCGTGGAATGGGCTGCCCGAATTGGCGATTTCCAACGCGGCGGGCGGCATTGCGGGGCAGACAGTGTTTCTCGTCGTGGCCGACATCACCTATCGCCGCGCCAATCTCGAACATGCCGCCGCGTCGCTCGAAAACTTGCTGCAAGGGACGATCCTCATTGGGTGCCTGTCCCTTACCTTTCTGGCGATGGCGATGCCGGATATCGCTGTCTTTGGGCTCCATCCCGTCAGCTATCTGATCATCTTTTTCTACATCTATGGCCTGCGCGTGGCGCGCGCGGCGCAACTGGACCCTGGGTGGATGGCCACGAAAACACGCCTGACCCATCATGACGAACCCGATGGCGATGCGCAGCGAGAACCGCTGCGCCGATTGGTGTTGATCTTTGTGGGGCTGGCATTGGCAACGGCGGCTGCCGGCTATTTGCTCTCCCTCGCGGCGGAGGGCGCGGTGCGAACCTATGGCCTCAACCAGGGCCTGCTTGGCACCTATGCCACCGCGCTGCTGACCTCCCTGCCGGAATTGGTGACGACCATCGCGGCGGTGCGGCGCGGCGCCCTGCAATTGGCTGTGGGCGGTATTATCGGCGGAAACAGTTTTGACACGCTGTTCATCGCCGCCTCAGACGCGGCCTATGGCGAGGGCTCCATCTATGCCGCGATCACCGGGGAGCAGACGCTGATCATCGCACTGAGTGTGGTCATGACCGCGATCCTCCTCATGGGCCTTTTGCGACGCCAGCGCCAGGGCCCTGGCCATATCGGCTTTGAAACGATTGCCCTCCTCCTTGCCTATCTCGGCGGCGCGGCGCTTCTGTTTTGGCAGGGATAAGCCCGCCGCATTGCCGTTTTCGCGCCGAAACATTTTGCGCCTTCGGGCTCTGAGCGTTTAGGATAACGGCAAAAGGAGAGAGTGATGCGTCCCAAAATGCTTGCCCTGGCCGCGATGGGCCTATCGTTCACTGCGCCCGCCATGGCGCAGTCCTATCAGACCGTCGAGATCTACGATCGCAACGGGTTTGAGCGCCCCGTCGTCGCCTATCGGACGGAAGTCCCAGCGAGCTGGACCTTTCAGGGCGGTATCACCTGGGACGCCAACGAGCCCTGCATCCACACCAATCAAAAGATGCGCATCGAAGCGCGGGATCCGCAATCGGGTCTGATGATCCGCGGCGAGCCCGCCGAGGCATGGTCCTGGGCCAGTGTTTATCAGCAAATGGGCACGCCGCCGGGCACCCGCTCTTCTGGCTGTATTCTGGCGCCGCCGACCGACGCGGCGAACTACCTGCAAATGGCCGTGCGCAATCTTCGCCCCGGCGCGCAAATCGTGAACGTCTCCCCCAACCCGAAGCTGCTGCAGCTGGCGCAAAGTACGGCCGGGGGTATGGCCCAATTCAGCGCCGCCGAAGTGGTCGCCCACTACCAGATGAATGGCCAGCCGGTACGCGAGGTCTTCCACGCCGCTGTCGGGAATACCCGCCAGCCCATGCCCGATATGTATGGCGGGATGAGCGGCTATATGACCACAAGCTTCACCATGGGCATCGCCTCGATGACGGGGCCGCAAAGCGGGTTCGACACCACGCCGCTGGTGCATTTTTGGAGCTCGATGAAACCCGACCAAGCCTATCAGCAGCGCATGATGCAGCATCAGCGCAAGATGGCCGGTATTGCCGCGCGGGGCGCCAATCAACGCGCCCAGGACAGCGCCGCCGCCCAGGCGCGGCTCAACCAGACGCTCAACGAGACCTCGGACATCATTGCCAACGGTTATCAGGAGCGCTCGGCCATCCAAGATGCGGGCGTTGCCCGGATGAACGACGCCAACAGAGGCGTGACCGCCTATCAGAACCAATATGGCGAGCACATCGAGGCGCCCTCCCAGTATGACCGCGCCTATGAGATGGAAGACGGCTCCTACATCGCCACCGACGATCCTTCCTTCGAGCCCGCTTGGGGCACGCAGATGGAAGAGTATGACTATGAGGGGAATTGAGGCGCGCAGGTAACAGGCGTCAAAATCCGCTCCCCGGATCTCCTGATCACCGGCGCCGCTCCCTATCTCATCGAGAGTGGGAACGGAATTTGGCTTTCCGATGATCACCATTGTCTATGACGGGGAATGCCCCTTTTGCGCCAATTATGTGCGACTGGCGCGTCTGCGTGAACGTGTTGGCGAGGTGAAGCTGGTCGATGCGCGAGAGCACCCGGCGCTCGTCGCGGACTATGCGGCGCGCGGCTATGAGATCGACGAGAGCTTTATCGTCAAGGCTGAGGGTAAGACGCTGACCAAAGGCGCGGCGCTGGCCTACATCAACGGGAAGCTCGCGCCGAAATGGACGGGACTGCCGCTCCTCACCAGCCCGCAGCTGCTCGAACGTCTCTACCCGGCCCTTCGGGCGGGGCGGAATTTGGCGCTACGCGTTTTGGGGCGGAAGCCGCTGCGGCCGCCGCAGCAGTGACTGACGCGCGGACCGCGTTCCAATCGATTACTCAGAGGGCGCTTCGTGAAAAATCTCCCATCGTCCGGCGATGTGCGTTTTCAACTTTTCCCAGGTTATTTCCCAAGCCGAGCTCTCGTTCATCAAATAGATGTAAATCCTGACGCGACTGACGTTTCGAGGAATTGGATCGTTGTGGACTTGGATATTGAAGCCCTCTTCGCTGCAAACGCTCAAATGAAGCATGGCAACTGATCCTTCGACAACCGTCCGATCCCGGAATGATAAGTTGTTACGCTCGGCAAACAGTTCCATTGATGCGGTCAAATCGGGCCATTCTTCTTCCGACAGTTCCAGGTAAAAACTTTTCTCAGGACCTATGGAGGTCCGACCGTCACGGAACATGTTATGGCAAGATCTATCGACGGTGGCGTAGACAGCGAGGCTGACAAACACACCAACCAAAGCAAAACCTGCTAGGATCCAAGATAGGCGAATCGACTCGGCAGCTTTGTAGGCAAGCCAAAAACTAGTGCCCGCAAAAGCACCGAACAACGCGAACACTGCCGTTTCTCGTAAAAGCAAGGCGTATCCACATCGAGTACGCACATTATCAATAACTGATTCACAACTCCCGATCCGGGAGGAAAACGTGCTTCCCTCACTAACGGTAAGAATACGAAGCAACTCCGGCACAAGCTGAAAGCCCGCACCGACTAACGCCGCCAGTAGGATCGTCACCAACGCATTCTCAATGCGAAGTGCTCTTAGAATGAGGTAGAGAGGAACGCCGAATAGGACGACCAACGCGTACGCCACCACCAGGCTCGCGCTGAGAAAGAACAAAAACTGGGACCGGAAAGTTTCAGGCGAAGTGTTCACATCGCCGTAGAAAATCTCGGGGCCGAACAACCATAATAAGAATACGATTACGGCGGGAACAGGCGCGATCAGAAACGCCTTCAAAGCTCGCATTTTGCCCCCCAGGACTAACGGCGCAAAATATCACAGCTCAGGACATGCGTTCTTTCAAGCTCTTTCAGCGACGCTATACGTGCGGGGAGTTCGCTGGATCGAGGCGGACACCCAACGTCAGTTGCCTCGGCTGAGCTGGCTCAGCCCCTGCTCAGCCAGCTCCGCGAAGAGCGCAGGCGGCGAGGCATAGCGCAAGGGCTCTCGCCGGGCGATAAAGGGCGTTCGGTGCACCCATTCCTCCGTAAACGCCGTTTCCAACATGAAATGCGCAAGGTCGCCATGGCGGGTGCGGAAAGCGCCGCGAGGCAAGTGATCTGCATCGACTTGATAATCCGTGGTCATCGGCTGATCGAGCAGCCAGCCGGGGCGCACCGCCGTCCAGTCAATGCCTTCGCTCGCCTTGAGGAGGCGCTCCATATCCGCCATCTGACGAAAAATGTGCCGCAGCGCCTTCCCCGCGCTTTGGCGAAACCAAAGGGGCGCCCCATTATCGGGTTCGACGAACGCCGCGCTGATGACCAAGAGGCGCGAAACCCTTGCGGCTTTCATCGCTTTGGTCACGCGCAACATGCCTTCAGTGTATAGGGGCGGCGGGTCCATCACCGCCATGGGTCCCAGCGGCAGGCCAATGGTGCTGAACACCGCATCGGCCCCGGCGACCACGTCCGACAGATCGTCCTCTAGAATATCCGCTGACATGCGCTCGAGATTTTCTGCTGGCGCGAGGCTCGGCGTGTGCTCAACCGCGCGCACATGGTAGCCGCGCGCGAGCGCCTGCTTCACGAGGGGCCGGCCGGTTCGGCCGCCCGCACCGATGACCACAAGGGTTTTGTCGTTTCCGTTCGCTGGTGAGACCATCGACATCACCCTTCTTACCGCTCACCCGTGATGTAACAGCCACAGCGGCGGGGCAAGGCGGCCCCAACCATTCGACGTCGGGGTATGGTCTTGCCTTGCGCTCATTTCCATGATTATTGAGGAAAGGGGGCGACAAAAAGAGTTTTTCGATGGTAGGGTATATTCTGAGGCTAGCCATGACTGTGCCAATGGCAAGCGCGGTCGCCCTCACCGCTGCTTCTGCCGAGGACAGCATCGACGAGATTGCCGTTTATGGCCGGGCGCAAACCCTGATCGGCCAAGCGGCCGCCGCCTCCGAAGGCGTGGTGGGCTATGACGATTTTGAAGACCGGCCCTTGGCGCGGGTCGGCGAGCTGGTTGAGGTGATCCCCGGCGTCGTCGCGACCCAGCACTCAGGCGAAGGCAAGGCCAATCAATATTTTCTCCGCGGCTTCAATCTCGACCATGGCAGCGATTTCTCCGCCCGGGTCGACGGTGTGCCGGTGAATTTTCGCACCCATGGCCATGGACAAGGCTATCTCGATCTCAATTTCGTCATTCCCGAGACCATTGAGCAGGTCGCCTATCGCAAGTGGCCATATTTCGCCGACACCGGCGACTTCTCCCTGGCGGGGTCGGCCCGATATCGGACCTATAACGATTTTGCGGACAACTTCATCGAAATTGCGGTGGGTGAGGACGAGTTCCGCCGCTTGGTCGCAGCGGGCGATGCCGCGCTGACGCCGGATGACCGGATTGTCGGCGCGCTCGAGCTGGCAACCGACGATGGCCCATGGGAGCTGGCGCAAGATTTGAAGAAGGCCAATGCCTTCGCCAAGCTGGTCGGCGACCGCGCCGGATGGGACTATGCCCTCGGCGTGACCGCCTATGACAGCGATTGGACGTCAACGGATCAAATCCCGCAGCGCGCGGTCGAACAGAGCCTGATCAGCCAGTTCGGCGCGATCGATAAAAACTTGGGTGGGCGGACGACGCGATACAGCCTCTTCGGCAATATCACCTTCGGGCACGCAAGTGGCGCCTATACGAGGATCGATGGCTACGGCGTCGATTACGATTTCAGCCTACGGTCGAATTTTACCTATTTCTTAGAAGATCCGATTGCGGGCGATGCCTTCGAGCAGACGGACAGCCGCACCCTGGGCGGGGCCAGCGTCGAGCACGCGCGGCACCTTTTGGGCGATATCCATTTGACCGTCGGGGCACAAACCCAGTTCGATAATATCGAGGAGGTGGGGCTTTATTCGCTCGACACAGCCGGCGCGCGGAACGGTGTGTTGCGGCAGGACGCTGTGAAAGAATTTAGCCTGGGCGCTTATGCCCATGCCGAAATTTTGATCACCGATCGGTTTCGCGCGACGCCTGGCATTCGCATCGATTATTACGAGGCGGACGTGACGGCGATCAGCCTGCCGGCGAATGGCGGCGAGGCAGATGACACCATCGTCTCGCCCTCTCTCGCCCTCGCCTTTCGCGCGACCGAGACGATCGAACTGTATGCGAATTATGGCGAAGGTTTCCACTCAAACGATGCGCGCGGCTCGACCATCGTCCTCGATCCTAATACGGGCGACCCCGCTGATCCTGTCGATCTCTTGGTCGAAGGCCGCGGCGGCGAAGTTGGCGCGCGCTATGAACGCGGCGATGTACGCCTGAGCCTTGCTGCCTTTACTATCGAGCTCGATTCAGAACTCGTCTTCGTCGGCGATGCAGCAACCACCGAGGTGAACGATCCCTCACGGCGCTACGGCGTTGAGGGAAGCTTGTTCTGGACACCGACGAGCTGGCTGGTGTTGGACGCCAGCGGTGGGTACACGGACGCAGCTTTTGACATTGGCGATCCGGCCGATGACATCCCGAATGCCGTTGCGGCCGTTGTTTCCGCCGGAGCCCTGTTCAATTTCGACCCATTGAAGGCGAGCATTCGATATCGGCATTTCGGCAGCGCGCCCTTGATCGAGGATGGCAGCGCCACCTCCGAGCCCACCTCTATCGTTAATCTCGGTGTGACCTATGACTGGCGTGCGCTGACGTTCGGGGTCGATGTGCTCAATGCCTTCGATGTCGAGGACAACGACATCACCTATTTCTACGAGAGCCGATTGGCCGGCGAAATGGCACCGGTGGAGGATTTTCACTTCCACCCCGTGCCGCCCCGGCAATTAAGGGCCAGCGTGCGGGTGCGATTTTAAAAGTTATCCCATTTCCCTTCCGACGCTAGTCGCGGTAAATGGATTGCATGACACCAACACCCATGCCGCCCCTCACGACAATGACCATGCCAGGCCGCGGGCCCGAAGACGTCGAGATTGGCGCGGATGGCCAGCTTTACACGGCGCTCAACGGCACGGGCGAGCTGCTCCGCATCGACCCGGAAACACAAGCGCACAAGGTGGTCGCCAAACTCGGCGGCAAACCCTTGGGCGTTGAGCGCATGCCGAACGGCAACCTCATGATCTGCAATGGCGATTTGGGCCCGCAGGTTTACGACCCGAGCACCGGCGAGGCCTGGAGCCTAGGCACACTGATCGGCGATAAGCCGTACACGATCTGCAACAATGCCGCGATCACAAGCGATGGCACCGCCTATGTGACGGAAAGCTCGCAGAAATTTCAGCTTGCGGAGCATGGTCGCGATCTGGCCGAACACACCTGCACGGGGCGCCTGACGCGGTTCCGCCCGGGCGAGCCGGCCGAGGTCCTCATGGAAGGTCTGGCCTTCGCCAATGGCGTCGCCCTCAGCCCCGCGCAAGACTATGTCTATGTCGCCGAGACGGGCCGTCAGAAAGTACACCGCGTGAGCGTGGCTGATGGCACGATCGAGCCCTTTGTCGACACACCAGGGCACCCGGACAATATGGCGTTGGGCACGGACGGTCTTTTATGGATTGCTATTCCTTCACTGCCCAACCCCGCGTTGGCCGGGGGCGAGGCACCGGCGGAGGGCGTGCCGCCTTGCTGCCGGGTCGTCGCCTATGACGGGCACGGAAAAATGGTCTACCTTTTCGACGGTGATCCCAAAGAGATGCGGCTCGTCACGGGCCTGCGCGAGCACCATGGCCGCGTTTATATGGGCAGCATCTATGGCGACCGCATTGCGTGGTTTGACCTGCCAAAGGCCTAACCCCATCGCCCGCCTCTATCGGGGCCACTGATAATCTCGATTTTCCGAATCCGCCCGGCGACCTACCTTTAGGTATCCAGAGCCAGGAGGGTCCGACATGGCCGATGATATGAGATGCCCGATCACGGGCGCCCGACAATCGATCGAAAGCAACCGCATTGGCGGCGCGATAGGGACGCCGCCGACAAACAGTGATTGGTGGCCCAAGCGCCTGCCCGTTGAGCAGCTGCATAGCCAATCACCGCGCGCCAATCCTTTGGGTGACGATTTCGATTACCCAGCGGCCTTCGCAAAGCTCGACCTTGAGGCGGTGAAAAAAGACATCGCCGAGATGCTCACCACATCTCAGGATTTTTGGCCGGCCGACTATGGCAATTACGGGCCGCAAATGATCCGTATGGCGTGGCACGCGGCGGGCACCTATCGCGTGGCCGATGGTCGCGGCGGCTCAGGCGAAGGGCTGATCCGCTTTGCCCCGCTGAATTCATGGGAAGATAACGGCAATATCGATAAGTCGATCCGCCTCCTTGAACCCATCAAGATGAAATACGGCGAGAATATTTCGTGGGCGGATCTCATCGTGCTGACCGGCAATGTCGCGCTGGAACAAATGGGCTTTAAAACCTTTGGCTTTGGCGGGGGGCGCATCGATGCGTGGGAGGCGGACGATTCTGCCTATTGGGGCCCCGAAACCGAAATGGCGACTCAAGATAAACGGTGGACCGGCACGCCGGGCCGCGAAGACTATGACCTCGAGAACCCCCTCGCCGCGTCACGCCAATCGCTGATCTACGTCCACCCAGAGGGGCCCTTCGGGAACATGGATCCGATTTCCGCCGCGCAGGAAATCCGCATCACCTTTGGCCGCATGGCGATGAATGATGAGGAAACGGTGGCGCTGATCGCGGGCGGGCACGCCTTTGGCAAGAGCCATGGCGGCTCGGACAAATCCTATCTCGGGCCTGAGCCAAATGCGGAGGCCATCGAGGCGCAAGGGCTTGGCTGGCTCAACAGCAACGGCACGGGCAATGCGCAGTACACGACGACGAACGGGATCGAAGGCGCGTGGACCTCTAACCCCATTCGTTGGGACCATGAGTATTTGCACAATCTTTTCAAATATGAGTGGGAGCAGACCGTGAGCCCGGCCGGCGGTCGCGCATGGCGCCCGAAAAACGGCGAAGCCGCCGATATGGTGCCCGATGCCCATGTGGAAGGCTTGCGCCATCCGCCCATGATGATGACCACGGACATCGCCCTGGTTGTAGACCCCGCCTATCGGGCGGTGTGCGAGAAGTTCGTGAACAACCCTGCGCTCTTCGACGACGCCTTCGCACGGGCTTGGTATAAGCTGACCCACCGCGACATGGGGCCGAAGAACCGGCTCATAGGACCGGAAGTCCCAGAGGAGGAATTGCTGTGGCAAGACCCGGTACCTGCCCTCGACCATGAGGTCGTCGACGAAGCAGACATCCGCACCCTGAAGGCTGAGGTTCTGAATAGCGGTCAGAGTATTGCGGCGCTGGTCAGCGCGGCCTGGGCTTCCGCCTCGACCTTCCGCAAGACGGACTTCCGCGGCGGTGCAAATGGGGCGCGTGTGCGCTTGGCCCCTATGCGCGATTGGGCCGTGAACAATCCGGCGCAATTGAAGGGTGTGCTTGACGCGCTCGAAAAGATCGCGACGGATTTCAACGGCAAGCAAAATGGCAAGAAGCGCATCTCAATGGCGGACATGATCGTGCTCGCTGGATGTGCGGCGGTTGAAAAAGCCGCCGGCGATGCTGGTGTCGCTGTCGATGTACCCTTCGTCCCTGGCCGGATGGATGCGAGCCAAGAGCAAACCGATGAAGATAATATCGCCGTGCTCGAACCCATGGTCGACGGCTTCCGCAATTATCGCGCGGGCACCTATTCGGTGGAAACCGAGCGCATGCTGATCGACAGAGCACATCTTCTTGACCTGACGGCACCGGAAATGACCGCCCTTGTCGGGGGGCTCCGCGTGCTGGGTGCGAACTACAATGGCTCCGATCTGGGCGTCTTCACCCAGCACAATGGCGTGCTGACCAACGACTTCTTTGTGAACCTCCTCGACAACGACACGAAGTGGTCCCCGGTTGATGAAGACAAGGAAGTGTTTGACGGCGTCAGCCGCGCCAATGGTGACAAGAAGTGGCAAGCGTCGCGGGCGGATCTTGTCTTCGGCTCGAACCCACAGCTTCGCCAAGTGGCAAATGTCTATGCTGCCTCAGATGGGCATGAGCGCTTTGTCCACACCTTTGTTGAGGCATGGCACAAGGTGATGATGCTCGACCGGTTTGAGCTGGAAAATCCGCTGTACAAGTCATAAAGGTTTTTGTGGGTCGCTAAAGCGACCCACTCACCCCCGAAGAAGGCCTAAGCCTTCTTCAAATTGTCGCGGATTTCGCGAAGCAAGAGAATGTCTTCTGACGGCTCGGCGGGTTTTGCCGGCGGCTCTTCCGCAGCTTTACGCTTGAGGCTGTTCATGCCTTTCACCAGCATGAAGACGGCCCAGGCGACGATCAGGAAGCTGATGACATTGTTGATGAAGAGACCGTAGGCAATCACAGGCGCCCCCGCTTCACGCGCCACATCGAGCGACGCGTAATCGCCGCCCGTTGGATCCAAGAACAGGTCCGAGAAATCCAAACCGCCGGCGAGGTAGCCGATGGGCGGCATGATGATGTCTTTGACAAGCGATTGGACAATCGTGCCGAACGCGCCGCCGATGATGATGCCGACCGCCATGTCAACCATGTTCCCCTTGACGGCAAACTCTTTGAATTCGTTGATGATGCCCACGGACATCTCCCCTTGCTTGTGTTGTTTCGATCCCGGACCGTTCTCGAAGATGGCAAGGTTCTTATAACATTCGCAAATGAGCGCAATTCGCGAGTGCATGAATTGAGGCATCGCCGCAGGGTCTGTTCCGCGCCGCGTCAATCGCTACATAAGAGCCGAAATAATGGAGGACCGAATTGGCGATCAACATTCTTGGCACCGAGCTGGCACCTTGTTCTTACGACCCCATGACGGGCTTCACGCGCAATGGCTGCTGTGAAACGGGCCCGATGGATGTGGGCAGTCACACCGTATGCGCGGTGATGACGGAAGAGTTTCTGGCGTATACGCGCGATATGGGAAACGATCTGTCCACACCGTTGCCTGAATATGATTTTCCTGGCCTGAAGCCCGGTGACCGGTGGTGCGTTTGCGCCAGCCGCTGGGAACAGGCGCGGGAGGCGAATGTCGCCCCTCCCGTTGTGCTCGAATCGACCCATGCCAAGGCGCTGGAGATTTTGTCGAAGGACGCCTTGATCGCTCACGCCTTGGAGCAAGAGGCATAAAAAACGCCCGGCGCAATGGCCGGGCGTTTTTGTGTTTTCATCGTTGTACCGCTTACGCCGCGAGCTTGCGGATCACGTAATGCAGGATGCCGCCATTGCGGTAGTAGTCGAGCTCATCCGCCGTATCGATCCGCGCAAGGAGGGTGATCTCCTTCTCTGAGCCATCCGTCATTTTGATGGTGGCTTTGAGTTCTTGCTGTGGCTCCAACGTTTCAACGCCGTGGATCGTCACTTCCTCATCGCCCGTAAGGCCGAGCGATTTCCAGCTGTCCCCTTCTTTGAATTGCAGCGGAAGGACACCCATCCCGATGAGGTTCGACCGGTGGATCCGCTCAACCGATTCGAAGATCACAGCTTTCACGCCGAGGAGCACGGTGCCCTTGGCCGCCCAGTCACGCGAAGACCCGTTGCCGTAAAGCTCGCCGCCAAAGACAACCAAGGGCTTGCCCTCTGCCTTATACGCCATCGCCGCATCATAGATGGGCATGACTTCGCCACCATGCTTGGTGATGCCGCCCTCGATACCTGGAACCATGGCGTTCTTGATGCGGATATTGGCGAAGGTGCCGCGCATCATGACTTCATGGTTGCCGCGACGCGAGCCGTAGGAGTTGAACTCCCGCTCCGGCACTTGGTGCTCTTGCAGGTAAACGCCTGCCGGGCTGTCCGATTTAATCGCACCGGCCGGTGAGATGTGGTCCGTGGTCACACTATCGCCGAGCAGCGCAAGGATTTTCGCGCCTTCGATGGGTTCGAGATCACCCGGCTCGCGGCCCATGCCCACAAAGTAAGGCGGGTTCGCGACATAGGTGGATTGCGGCCAGCTATAGGTCTCGCCGCCGCCCGCTTCGATGGCTTGCCAATTCTCGTCGCCTTTGAAGACATCGCCATAGCGCTCAATGAACATCTCGCGCGTGACGCATTGGCTGACGATCTCTGCGATCTCATGGCTGGTCGGCCAGAGATCTTTCAAAAAGACGTCATTACCGTCTTTGTCCTGACCAAGTGGATCCTTGGTCACGTTGACGTTCATCGAACCGGCAAGCGCATAGGCGACCACCAAGGGTGGCGAGGCCAGGAAGTTGGCGCGCACATCCTGGTGGATCCGACCTTCAAAGTTCCGGTTGCCCGACAGGACCGCGGCCACGGCCAAGTCTTTTTCCTGAATGGTTTTCGAAATCGCCTCAGGCAGCGGGCCGGTGTTCCCGATACAGACGGTGCAGCCATAACCGGTGAGATTGAAACCGATCGCGTCGAGATCATCTTGGAGATTAGCGCGCTCCAAATAATCCGTAACCACCTGGCTGCCCGGGGCGAAGGAGGTTTTCACCCACGGCTTGGCTTTCAGCCCCCGCTCATGCGCTTTACGGGCCACAAGACCGGCAGCAACGAGCACCGCAGGGTTCGATGTGTTGGTGCACGACGTAATCGCCGCCACGGTAACATCACCATGGCCCAGCGAGAACTCCTCGCCCTCGACCTCGAAGCGCTTAAATGCTTCGTCGGCCTTGCCATATTCCTTGTCGAGCGCCGCCGCGAAAGCTTCCGGCGCTTCGGTCAGAACGATTTTGTCCTGCGGGCGCTTCGGCCCAGAGATCACCGGGACGACGGTGGAAAGATCGAGCTCCAGCGTGTCGGTGAAGACAGGCTCAATGCTGTCATCGCGCCACATGCCTTGTTCCTTCGCATATGCTTCAACCAGCGCAATGCGGTCTTCGTCACGGCCCGTGGTCCGCAGATAACGAAGCGTCTCGTCATCGACTGGGAAGAACGCGCAGGTCGACCCGAACTCAGGCGACATGTTGCCGAGCGTCGCTTGGTCTTCGAGCGACAGATTGCCCACGCCAGGACCGAAGAATTCCACGAATTTGCCGACCACGCCTTTGTCGCGCAGCATTTTCGTGACCGTCAGCACAAGGTCGGTTGCCGTCGCGCCCTCGGGCAGCTTGCCCGTCATCTTAAAGCCAATGACGTCGGGGATGAGCATTGAGACCGGCTGGCCCAGCATCGCGGCTTCCGCCTCAATCCCGCCGACACCCCAGCCAAGGATCGACAGGCCATTGACCATGGTGGTGTGGCTGTCCGTGCCCACACATGTGTCAGGATAGGCGTAGGTCTCGCCTTTATGCTCAGCCGTCCACACCGTTTGGCCGAGATATTCGAGGTTCACCTGGTGACAGATGCCAGTGCCCGGCGGGACAACGCGGAAATTGTCGAACGCGCCTTGGCCCCATTTCAGGAATTTGTACCGCTCTTTGTTGCGCTCATATTCCTTTTCGACGTTCTTCTCGAACGCATCCTCCGTACCGAAATAATCGACCATCACGGAGTGGTCGATCACGAGGTCGACCGGGGCCAGCGGGTTGATCTTCTCAGGGTCGCCGCCCATCGACTTCATCGCGTCGCGCATCGCGGCCAAGTCGACCACTGCAGGGACGCCGGTGAAGTCTTGCATCAGCACCCGTGCCGGGCGGTAGGCAATCTCGATCGGGTTCTTCCCGCCGTTCTTCAGCCATGTGCCGAAGGCATCGATCATGTCGGTGGTGACCGACCGGCCATCCTCAAAACGCAGCATGTTTTCGAGGAGGTATTTCAGCGACACCGGCAGGCGCGAAAGATCGCCAAGGCGCGCTTCGGCGGCCTTCAGCGAATAGTAGCTATACGTCTTGCCCGCTGCGGTCAGCGTGCTCTTCGTCTTGAGGCTGTCATGGCCAGGAATCATCTAAGTCCTCCTCGGGGCTGACCTTGGGTCACGCTGCCGGCGGGCGGCAGAATGCCGGGCCGACGGATTGCGCTCTCCCAAGAGCGTTAAATAGGGCGCATTCAATGAGCGCCTTATGCGCGAGGTGTGAAGGCAGCGCAATCCACGCGGCAGCCCTGATCACACGCGCACAACCAAAGGAGAATGTAGAGTGACCTATTATTTCGCCAAAACCTTTTCAGCGGGCGATATTGAGGACGCGGTGGCGCGCGTGACAGAGGCACTGAAAACGCAAGGCTTCGGCGTGCTCACGCAGATCGACGTCGCCGCGACGATGAAGGCGAAGCTGAACGAGGACTTCAGGCCCTATCGGATCTTAGGTGCCTGCAACCCGCAGCTTGCGCACAAGGCGCTGAGCGCTGAGGACAAAATCGGCACCATGCTCCCTTGCAATGTGATTTTGCAGGAGGCGGGGGAACGCCAATTTGAAGCGGCGGCCATTGATCCCGCCGCCTCGATGCAGGCAGTCGAGAATCCGGCCCTGGCCAGCATCGCCGGCGATGTGCAAGGCAAGCTGAAAGCGGTGATCGATCAGCTTTGAGGCGGAGGGCCACCGTCCGCTCACCCGTGCGAAGGCAGGGATCACGTTCCCGCCTGCGCGGGAACGTGCGGGAGCGCGCGAAACGAAAACCAATCTAGTGTCACTCGCCCACTCTGCGGCATCACTTGACCGCCCGCGAAGAAGCCCGCCATGTCCGCGGCCATGTCATCGGCCTCATTCGCGCTTTCGCTCACCGTACAGGATATCGATGTGGCGCGCGGCGGCCGCGTCGTGGCGCACGGCATCTCATTCGCGCTCCAACCCGGCGACGCGCTGATCCTTCGCGGTGACAATGGCACGGGCAAGACCTCGATCTTGCGGGCCATCGCGGGCACCGCAGCGCCGCCCGCCGGTGTGATCGCCTTCGCGATTGACGGTGAGACAACCGATCCGGCCGAAATGCGCGCCCACCACCTTCAATGGCTCGGCGGGGAAGACGGCCTCGCTGACAAACTGACCGTGACCGAAACGATTTCCTTTTGGCTTGGACTTTATGGCGAGAAGGGCACCGCCGAAGGGGAGGTGCTGGCCCGGGTCGGGATGAGCGCGCACGCAGCGCGAGCTGTGGGAAAACTCTCAACCGGCCAGCGGCGGCGCCTTGGTCTGGCACGGCTGATCCTTTCCCCGCGCGCCCTTTGGCTGCTCGATGAACCGATGAGCGGCCTCGATGCCGCGGGCCGAACGCTGCTTCTCGATCTCGCGGCAGAACACCGCGCCGCGGGGGGAATTATCTTGATGGCAAGCCATGATGACGGCCTGCCCGACGCCCCCACCTTGCGCCTTACCCGCGCGCCAGACGCCGCGGCCGCATGAGCGCGCTTTCCGCGATATTCCGGCGCGAGTTGACCCTGCGCTTGCGCGGGGGCGGATGGGCCGCAAGCGCCGCCCTGTTCGTCGTCGCGGCGGGCATGGCGCCGCTCTCCTTTGGTCGCGAAGCCGAGCTGTTGGCCGCGGCTGCGCCGGCGATTCTATGGCTGACAGCCAGCCTCGCCCTCTTGATCGGGCTTGATGGCCTTTTTGAGGAGGATCTACGCAGCGGCGGCCTCCTTCTTTACAGGCTAAGCGATGTGCCGCTTTCGGCGATTGCGCTGATCAAAATGATCGCCGCCTGGGCGACCGCCTGCCTGCCCCTGGTCGCGGTTGCGCCGCTTCTTCTCTTTGCGTTTGGCGTTGAGAGCATTGTCGGCGGGACAATTGGTTTTCTGGTCGGTACCCCTGCCCTCGCCTTCATCACCGGGGCGATTGGGGCCGTGAGCGCAGGTCTACGCCGCGGGACCGCATTGCTTGTGTTTCTGTGTCTGCCGCTTTTCGCGCCCGTTCTCGTTTTTGGACCCGCCAGCGCCGGCGAGGCGAGCGGCGTCCCCCTTTTGATGCTGGGAGCCTTCTCGCTTCAAGGACTGGCGGTGTGCCCATTCATCGCCGCGGCGGCGCTCCGCGCGAACATGGCGTAGGTGTAAACAACTTCCAGGCTTTTTTCATGGCGCGAGCTTTGCAATAACGTGCGGGCAAACGCATGGAAGGATGCTCGATGACCGCTAAGCTGACTGCGTCCCTATCGGCCCTGGTCGCCCTTTCCGCCACCGCCGCCTTCGCGCAGCCGGAGCAGGTGGCCACCTATCGCGATTGGATAGTGTATAAAGCCGAAGTGAATGGCGACACGATCTGCTACGCCGCCACCACCGCCGAAGATATGGATCCGCCAACCTTGGACCATGGCGATGTGTTCTTTTTGGTTGCTTCGTGGAGCAGTGGCGCCGCGAACCAACAGCCAAGCTTTATGACTGGTTATTCGCTGCGGGAGCGGCCCGAACCGGTGATCCGCATCGGGTCCGATAAGTGGGATATGTATATCTCAGGCCGCGAAAGCTTTGTTGAGAGCGACACCGATGAAGGGCGCCTCGTCAATGCGATGCGGCGCGGCACGGATATGCGCGTCTCAGCCATGTCTGAGCGCGGCAACGCCACCGAATACACCTTCTCGCTGCTTGGCGTATCCAATGCGTTGGATCGCGCCAGCGATGAGTGCGGGTCATAAGCGCGCCTACACCTAACGTTGTGTCGCCACTGTTATTCGCCAATTGATTGGTTTCGGGCGACACAACCCCTCCCTTAGGACTTGAGGTCCGAGAGACCTTACAACCATTTGCCGGAAATATGGCATGGCGATGAGGGGGGAGAGCTATGCTTTACGTATGGCGCGGCTTTGCTGCGCTCTTTTTTTGCTGTGCGTGTTTCGCACCCGCTTATGCCTCGCCATGGGGACAGAGCCCCCGCGAAGGCCTCACCATCACAAAGCTCGATCATTATCGCGCGTCTGATGATGCACGCAGGTTCGCACAAACCAGTCTGGAAACTTATGCGGAATTCGGCCTGACGCCGGATTGGACCGTCGGGGGAAAGCTCTCCTATGGCTGGCAGGACATAAAAAATGCCGCCTTTGAGGATCAGCGAACCGGCCTCATCGAAGCAGACGGCTTCGTGCAAAGGCGCCTCTTCCGCACGGACCATCAAGTGGGCGCGCTGCAGCTCCTCTATGCCGCACCGGTCAGCACCCGCTCGGTCTTCAACCCGCCGCTTGAGTCAGGTCGAGATGCCGCCATTCAGATTGGCGCGCGCCACGGGTGGAGCGTGGGGCCGCATTTCATCGCCTCGAGCGCCGGCTATCGCGCCAGCTTGGGGGATGACGCCGACCAATTTCGCTTTGACGTGACCTTTGCTCGCAAAGACGAGAGCGGCCGGCTTTTCCTTCTCGACGTCTTCAACACGGTGGGCCTGACCGATGCGGCGCCCGGCGGCGTCGATTATGATTTGACGACCCTCTCCCCCTCCATCGTGTTGCCGGTCACGGAGCGAACGCAAGTTCAGATCGGCGGCGGCGTCGATTTGGCCGGGCGGAACCTCGATAAGGGCGGCCGCCTCTTCGTGGCACTATGGGTGACCATCCCATGATCATCATCTTGCTTCTGATGGTTTTATGGACGTTTGGCCTGGGCGGTTTGGCGCTGGCGCTCTTGCAGCCGGAGATGTTTGCGATCTGCCGGATCGGTCTTGGGGTGATGGCCTCTGACACGGTCGCGGCGGTGCCCTGGCTCCACCTCGGTCTCGTCACGACGCCGATCATCGGCACTTTTTTGCGGCGGCGGCTCGAGAAATGAGCGCAGCGCGCGCGCAGATCCTTCATGCGTTCAGGGCACGGCTCAAAGCCTCAACCCGGACGCCAAACCAATTGGCCGCGCTACGCACGCCCTTTCGTGATGTGCTGAGCCATGCCGCGGTATATTTGTTTGACGAGCGATGCCCAAATCTGTCGGCGCGCTCGCGGCTCAGCCCAGGACAAAGGCGCTTGTTCATCGCCTTGGCCGGCATGCTGACCTGCGCGCTCATTGCCGCGCCGGTGATGGTGCTGATTGGTCTGAACACGCTGTTTTTGGTGTTTTGCCTCAGCGTATTTCTTCTCAGGCTCGTGCTGCTCTACCTCTCGATCGGCCGGGAGGCCGAACATCGCGCGGCGCCGCGAGCTGTGGCGGATGATGAACTGCCAATGGTGACGATCCTGTGCCCAATGTATAGAGAGGAACGCGGCCTCCCGCATCTCGTCGATGCGCTTCTTGGTCTCGATTATCCGAACACAAAGCTCGACATCAAACTGCTCCTTGAAGAAGACGATGCCGCGACCATCGCCTGCGCAAGGCTGCTGTGCCAACGCACCCCCTTTGATATCGTCATCGTGCCGGACTCGCTGCCTCGGACAAAGCCGAAAGCATGTAATTATGGTCTGTGGTCGGCCCTTGGCGATTTGCTGGTCATTTATGACGCAGAAGATCGACCAGAGCGCGATCAACTCCGTATTGCCGCTGCCACCTTCGCCGCGGGACCGCCGGAGCTGGCCTGCGTCCAGGCGCGGCTCAACTATTATAACCGTGAGAAAACCTGGATCACGCGGCTCTTCGCCATTGAATACGCGCTGCTGTTCGATCTGGTGCTGCCGGGTCTTGCCAAGCTGCGCGCCCCACTGCCGCTCGGCGGCACGAGCAATGTGTTCAAGACGGATCATCTGATCGCTGTTGGCGGCTGGGATCCCTTCAACGTCACCGAAGACGCCGACCTTGGGATGCGCCTCGCCGCGGCGGGCCTGACGTCACAGACAATCGACTCAACGACCTACGAGGAAGCGACCTCACGGCTGGCGCCTTGGCTGCGCCAGCGATCGCGCTGGATCAAAGGCTATCTGCAAACGTGGATGGTGCATGTCCGCGCGCAGGGACCTTCCCGTCTGTGGACGACCTTTCTCAGCCTGCATCTGTTGATTGGGAGCGTTGTCGTGGCAGCACTCTTCAATCCGATCTTTTGGCTTCTTTATGGGCTTTGGCTCAGCGGCGCGGCTGATTGGGCCGAGCCGCTCTTTCCCACTCCCCTCGACGCCTTTGCCGCCGCCGCGCTCTTGGCGGGGAATTTCTTCCACCTCTGGCTCTTTATGCTGGCTCCGATGCGGCGGCGTTGGTTGGACCTAGTGCCCTACGCCCTCCTCGCGCCGATCTATTGGCTGATGCAGTCAGTAGCCGGATATATCGCGCTCTGGCAATTCATCACAAAGCCGTTTTATTGGGAGAAGACGACGCACAGCGCCGGTGAAAGCGCCGAAGCGGTGCTGGCAAAAGTTGGCGGCGAAGCGGCTGCATGACGACCGCGCCGAGTGGACTGCCCCCGATGTTGCGGCCATCCAAGACCACCCAGGTCATCGCAGCGACGGTCTTATGCCTCTTCAGCATCTTCGCCCTCGCGGGGCTCAACTTGGTGGGCATGATCTTCGCCGATCGCCTTGATGACCTATTGGAGCAACGCGGCATCGCACCGGGCACGGACTTAACGCTCATGATTGCCGAGCTCCTGATGCGAAGTCTCAAGCTGGCCGAGCCCGTCGCGCTCGCCACATCAAGCTTTTTGGCCCTTCCTGTGTTGATGGCGATTGCAGCACGGCTCGCCCCAACCGAGGCACAGCCGCTCATCGATTGCCTCTTGCTCTGTAGCTCACCCCTTGTGATCGCAGGGATCGCGGGCGGCTATGGCTGGGCCATCCTCGGCCTTTACGCCCTATGGCGAGCATTGATTGCGATGCCGGCACTCACGCCTGAACGCGCCATGCCCATTGCGGGGCTGGGCATTGCTCTTGGCTATATGTCCGTGCCCGGGTTTTCAGGCCTCTTATTACCCATCGCAGCGATGTTGTTTCTCTGCGCACCGCGAACGCTCTTACGTCAGCACATGCGGGTGTTCTACATCCTCAGCTTCACGCCAACGGCAATGGTCGCCGCGTCTTTTGCGTACGCCGACTGGCTCTTTCAGGGGCACCCACCGAGCCTGCCGACCATTCAGCCCGATCTGGGGAGGCTGCTCTTGCGCCTGGCCGTGATCGTTCTGTCGGGCCCGGCGCTTTTTCGCGCGACGATCGACCAATGGGACCAAGGGAGCATGGCGGTCTTTTCGATCCTGGTGCTCACGGCCCTTTTGGCGCCACTGCCGCTTTTTGTGACTGCCCTAGCCGCAAGCGTTGGACATATGGCCTTGCGCGCGCATCGGGCAGAAAGCACGGCATCCTTTGCCATGGGATGGATGGGCGGTTTCGCGGTTCTCTTCGCGCTCGACGCCACCGCGATGATCTGACAGGACGTCGCCATGTCAGACGAAGCGATGGATCATTGGGTGGTGCCGGCTGGGCTCGATGATGTGCCCTATTGGCTCATGGACGGGGCGGGGAACAATTTCGTCATCCTCGACCTGCGCGAGAGCGGACGCCTGACCGAAAGCGCCGCGGCCGCGCTTGGCGACCGCTCAGGGCCCTTTGCCGCCGACCAGATCATCACCATCAATGGCTCGGCTGATCATCCGCACATGGACATCTGGAATGCCGATGGCAGCCAAGCGGGCGCCTGCGGCAATGCCAGCCGCTGTGTCGCCTGGCTGGCCATGCGGGAGACCGGCGCGCCGAACGTGACCATCACCACGCCGTCCGGGGATATCGAGGCGGCGCTTGATGGCCCGAGCCAGGTCACCGTCGACATGGGCCCGCCAAAGCTTGATTGGGAAGACATCCCCCTGGCCGAGCAGATGGACGACACGCGGTTCATCGATATCAAGCTGGGGCCCATCGACAACCCGGTGCTTTGGGGACCGTCGGCGGTGAATATGGGTAACCCCCACTGCGTCTTCTTTGTGAAGGATCTCGATGCGCACCAGCTCGACCGTTTTGGGCCCCTGGTGGAGAACCATCCGCTCTTTCCCGAGCGTGCCAATGTGACCATCGCCAAGGTCATCGACCGCGAAACCATTGAAGCTCGCACCTGGGAGCGGGGGGTTGGCCTGACCGCAGCTTGCGGCACCGCCGCCTGCGCGACGCTTGTTTCCGCAGTGCGCCGCCGCCTGACCGAGCGCGCGGCAACGGTCAAATTGGCGGGCGGGGATCTGCGGATCGAGTGGCGCGCCGACAATGATCACGTGATGATGACGGGACCGATCTCGCTGAACGGTCAAGGCCGATTCTAGGGCTAGCCTTGCGAGGTGCCGGCGAGGGCGTCACATAGCGCCAATGGTTTCTCCCGCCCGCACCATTTCCCTTGGCTGCCGCCTCAACGCCTATGAAAGCGACCGCATGGCCGAGCTGGCCGCCGGCGCCGGGCGCAAAACGGTGGTGATCAACACCTGCGCCGTCACCAATGAAGCCGTGCGCCAAAGCCGGCAAACGATCCGGCGGGCGCAAAAGGAAAATCCCGATGCGGAGATCGTCGTGACCGGCTGTGCCGCCACAATCGATCCCGAGACTTTTCGCGGCCTGCCCGGGGTCGCCCGCGTGATCCCCAATGCGGAGAAGCTCGCGCCGGAAAGCTGGGGTCAGGCAACACCGCTTTCGGGGCCGCGCGCGGTCGATGTGCGCGCCCATTTGGAAGTGCAAAATGGCTGCGATCACCGCTGCACCTTTTGCATTATTCCCACGGGCCGAGGCGATGCACGATCGAAGCCCCCAGCGGAAGCGGCCGCTGAGGCCCTCGCCTTGACCGAGCGCGGGGCGCGGGAAATCGTGCTGACCGGCGTGGACCTCACTTCCTATGGTCCTGATTTGGGGCCAGACGTGACGCTGGCCGATGTTATCGACGCGCTGCTTGCGGCCCTGCCGACGGATGTCCGCATACGCCTCTCCTCGATCGATGGGGCGGAGGTGGACGATCGGCTGTTTGCGTTGATCACGACCGAGCCGCGGATCGCGCCCTATCTCCACCTGTCACTCCAGGCCGGGGACGACATGATCTTGAAGCGCATGAAGCGGCGGCATAGCCGCGAGGACGCCATCACCCTGACGCAGCGACTGCGCGCCGCCCGGCCTGACATCGCTTTTGGTGCCGACCTCATCGCCGGGTTTCCCACCGAAACCGAAGAGATGTTTCAGAACACCCGCACCCTGATTGAGGCGTGCGGCCTTTCCTTCGTGCATGTCTTCCCGTTTTCACCGCGCAAGGGAACGCCCGCCGCGCGGATGCCGCAACATGACAAAGCCCTCATCAAAGAGCGCGCGCAGCAGCTGCGCGCCGTTGCCGACGCCGCCCTCGCCGCCCACCTCGACCGGAAAGGCGGCACCCGGCAACGCATGCTGATCGAGCAAAACAAAGAGGGTCGCGCCATGGGCAAATTGGCCGACTTCACCGATGTGACCTTAGACGGCCCCGCCCGGGTGGGGGATGAGATCGCCGTCCACATCAACGGTCACAATGGCCGACACTTATTCGGCGCGGCCGTGGAGGGCGCAATCGATGGCTGAGAAAAAAGGCATGTTCTCCCGCTTCTTCTCCAAGAAGAAGGACCAGGCGAAAGAGGCCGAAACGCTCGATGCGGAAGATGTCGAGGCGCAAGTTAGCGAGGACGCGCGTGACCTGCCCCCCGCCGAAGTGCCGCTCGCGGAGGAAGCCGCGCCCGTCTCGCCCCATGATTTAGAAGAGGCGGAGACGGATCAAGCCGAGCGCACCATTGCGCCAGGCGAAGAGCCGCCGGTCTTTTTAGAGCGCGGCGCCGACACGGATGAAGACGCTGGCCCGCCCCCGCCGCTCGATGAGCCGCTGCCCGAGGAGGCGGCGGCCCCAGAAGAACCGGTGTCCGAAGCAGCGGTTGAGGCGCCAGCGCCAACGCCCGCCGACGCCCCGGAACCGACCCCAGAGAAAAAGCGCGGTCTTTTCAGCCGGCTGACGTCGGGCCTTGCGAAAACATCGCAAAAATTCGCGACCGGCGTCTCGGCCATTTTCACCAAGCGAAAGCTCGACGACGACACGCTGGAAGAGCTGGAAGACCTGCTGATCACGGCGGATCTCGGCGTCCCCGCGGCCACACGGATCATCACCACGCTGGCAAAGTCGAAATACGATCAAGAAGTCACGGACGAAGAAGTCCGGACGATCGTTGCCGAAGAGATCGCGCAAACGCTGTCCCCGCTGCAGCAGCCGCTCACGATCGATGTTACAAAGAAGCCGCATGTGATCTTGGTGATCGGCGTGAACGGCGCCGGCAAGACCACCACCATCGGCAAGCTGGCCAAAAAA
>CAYFHK010000033.1:0-22972 GCA_964342585.1 uncultured Caulobacterales bacterium
GCCGCTGGCACTTCCAGTCCGGTATGCGCGGCAATGAAGGCCCACATATCGGCATATTCCGCGATGATTTTATCGGTCGGCTTGCCGGCGCCGTGGCCTGCGCGCGTCTCGATTCGGATGAGTTTCGGCGCATCCCCCGTCTCCACCGCCTGCAGCGCCGCGATATATTTGAAGCTGTGGCCAGGCACGACGCGGTCATCGGTATCGGCGGTGGTCACCAGAACCGCGGGGTAGGTCTCGCCCGCCGCGATATTGTGATAAGGCGAGTACGCATAATTATTGCGAAAATCAGCCTCGTTCTCCGATGGCTTACCGTAATCGTCTGTCCAGTAGCGGCCTGCGGTAAATTTGTCGAAGCGGAGCATATCCATCACGCCCACCGCCGGCAGTGCGGCGGCAAAAAGATCAGGCCGCTGATTGACAACGGTCCCGACCAAGAGCCCGCCATTTGAGCGGCCATAGATGGAAAGCTTCTCCGGCGTCGTCATGCCTTCTGCGACGAGATATTCGCCGGCGGCAATGAAATCATCAAAGACGTTTTGCTTGTTCAATAGGCGACCGGCATCGTGCCAGGCCTTCCCATATTCGCCGCCGCCGCGGAGATTGGCGAGCGCGAACACGCCCCCCATCTCCATCCACGCAAAATTGGTGATCGAGAAACTTGGCGGCAGGGAGATGTTGAACCCGCCATATCCGTAAAGGAGAGTGGGGGCGCCGCTCTCGAAATCGAGCCCGCGTTTGTGAACAACAAACATCGGGATCTCCGTACTATCCTTAGACGGATAGAAAACCTGGCGGACTTCATAGGCTGCAGGATCAAACGGCGTTTCCGGCGCCTTGAACACCGCGCTCTCACCCGTCGCCGCATCGAACCGGTAGATCGTGGTTGGCACGTTGAAGCTCGAAAACGCATAGAACGTCTCTGGGTTTTCAGCGTCACCTTGAAAGCCGTTGGCGCTGCCGAGCCCCGGCAGATCGACGGATCCCGTTTTTGTCGCACCAGGCGCATCAGTCGTTATCTGATAAATGTCGACGCGCGTTGTCACGTCGGCCAGGTATTGGACGAGCATCGCATCGCCAACCACAGACGCACGTGAAATCACATCCTTCGTTTCGGGAACGAGCGGGCGACGCGTCAATTCGGGCTCACCAAGATCCATGGCGACAATCTGACCGTTCGGCGCGCCCTCATTCGTCCGTACCCATAGGGTCGTTTCGTCAGCGCCGAAGACGTCGTACTCATACTCAAAGCCGGTAATGATCATGCGCGGGGTGCTGTCGGGGGCCTGAAGGTCCTTTACAGCGACTTCATAGCGTTCATCTGTGCCACGCCACATCGTGATCACGAGATATCGGTCGGCCACCACCTCGCCGCCAACGCCAATCTCAGGGTCATCGGGTCGCGCGAATATCTCTTCATCGGCGGATTGCGGCGCGCCAATGCGGTGGAAATAGAGGGTTTGGTTGTAGTTCAGCGATTGGAACGCCTCGCCTTCTTCAGGTGCCGGAAACCGCGAGTAGTAGAAGCCGCTGCCATCGGGCGCCCACGAAAGCCCCGAAAACTTCACCCAATCAAGGGTGTCTTCGAGGACTTCGCCGCTTGCCACGTCGAGTACACGAACCGTGCGCCAGTCGCTGCCGCCATCTTGAATGGCATAGGCTACATACCGGCCATCAGGGCTCGGCTCTGCATCGGCCAGCGCCGTGGCCCCATCATCCGACCAGCTATTGGGATCGATCAGCACACGCGGCGCACCATCGAGCCCCTTTTGAACATAATAGACGAACTGATTTTGCAGGCCGTCATTGCGATAGAAGAAGTAGAGGTTCTCACGCCGTTCGGGCACGGAGAATTTCTCGTAGTCCCACAAAGTCTGCAGGCGGCTGGCAATGGCGGCTCGGCCAGGCAGTTTCGCCAGGTAAGCGTCGGTCACCTCGTTCTGCGCGGTCACCCATGCTTCCACCTGTTCGGAAACGCGGACATCATCTTCAAGCCAGCGATAAGGGTCGGCGACTTCCGTCCCGAAATAGGTGTCGGTTTGATCGACCATCATAGTCTCCGGATAAGCGGGCGCTTCAGGCAGCTGGCTGACGTTTGATAAGGGCGCGGCCTCGGCGGGCATCTCTTCGGTGCGATCAGCGCATGCCGAAAACCCGAGGATACCGCACAGCAATCCAACAAGTTGACGCATTGTAGAAATCTCCCTGATCAGCGCCCCCGGCAAGCCGGCAAACGGCTATTTCAGGCCGTGGCTCTGTGCCGCTGCGGTCGCATCGATGTAGCGAACCGTGCCGGTTTTGCTCCGCATCACCACCGTGTGTGTGAAGACCTTATCGCCGATACGGCGCACGCCCTTGAGCATGGAGCCATCGGTCACCCCGGTCGCGGCAAACATCACATCGCCGGATGCCATTTCATGCAGATCGTATTTCTTGTTGAGATCGGTGATCCCGGCCCGTTCTGCCCGCGCGCGCTCATCGTCATTCCGGAAGATCAGGCGGCCCTGCATCTGTCCGCCCACACACCGCAATGCGGCCGCGGCCAACACGCCCTCCGGCGCGCCGCCCGAGCCCATGTAAAGGTCGATGCCAGTTGCGGGGTCCGTGGTGTGGAAAATGCCGGCGACATCGCCGTCTGAGATCAAGAAGACCCTCGAATTCATCTCACGTGCCGCTTTGATGATGTCTTCATGCCGCTCACGGTCGAGCACACAGAGCGTGATTTCGGAAGGATCAACGCCCTTCGCCTTGGCCAAATTGGCGATGTTGTCTTGCGGTGAGGCATCCAAATCGATGACGCCTTTGGGGTAGCCGGGACCGCACGCAATCTTCTGCATGTAAACGTCCGGGCTGTGCAGCAACGAACCGCCGGTGGCCATGGCCACCACGGCCAAGGCGTTCTGCATGGCTTTGGCAGTCAGGGTCGTGCCCTCGAGGGGATCGAGCGCGATATCGACTTTCGGGCCGCCCTTGCCAACCTTCTCGCCGATGAACAGCATCGGCGCTTCATCCCGTTCGCCCTCGCCGATCACGATGGTGCCGTCGATATCCAGTTTGTTGAGCGCCGCACGGAGCGCCGTCACGGCTGCCTGGTCGGCGCCTTCCTTGTCGCCGCGCCCGATCATGGAGGACGCTGCCACCGCCGCTGCCTCCGTACACCGGCCGAGTTCAATCGTCAGAATGCGGTCTAGATATGCTTCTTGGTCGGCCATGATCGTCTCCGTACAGAATAAGGCTCAAGGTGTGATGATAGGCAATACGGCGGGAGGCCGAATAGCAAAGGACTCTTGCAAGATTTTGTCCGCAGCGGCGTGAATGGCCGCCGCTTTACACGGATGCGTGGTCACCACGACGGAGGCTTCTCCCCCATCTGGCGTTGGCGGCTGCTTGAGGCTGTCGATCGACACACGCTCTGCGGCCAGCGCCGCGGCCACGGTGGCCAATGCGCCCGGCTCATCGCGCAGATCGATCCGAAGGAAATACGGGTTCTCCATCTGATCGGTTTCGAGCAGCGGCAGCTCGCGCAATTGCGAAGCGGAGGTCGCATAAACGGGGCCGGTGGCACCGCGCGCGATGTCGCAAAGGTCGGCCGCGACAGCCGCCGCCGTGGCCCCCGCCCCTGCGCCCGGACCGTTAAACCCGAGGCGCCCGAGCGGCTGCGCATCAACGATGATCACGTTCTCGGAGCCTTGCGTTTTGGCGAACGCATGGCTTTCCGGGATGAGCGCGGGGGTGACGCGCAGTCCCACTTGCCCATCGCGGAGGACGGCTTCGCCGAGCAGCTTGATCGCCATGCCCAATGAGCGCGCCTCTTCGACATCGCCTAATGTAATGTCACGAATACCGCGCATACTGATCTTTTCCATCGGCACCGCGACGTCAAAGGCCAAAGTGGCGAGAATCGATAATTTGTGCGCGGCGTCGACACCATCGATGTCGAAACTCGGATCCGCTTCGGCATAGCCTGCGCGCTGCGCCTCAAGCAGGACTGAATCAAAATCAGCACCCGTCTTTGCCATGGTCGACAAGATATAGTTGCAGGTGCCGTTCAAGATCCCGCTAACCGCGGTGACGGTGCAAGCGGCGACGCCATCCCGAATGCCGCGCACGACAGGCGTGCCGCCCGCCACGGCGGCTTCGAATTTGAGCGCGGCGCCTGACTCTTCGGCGATGGCTGCGAGCCGCGGCCCATGCTCAGCGATCAACGCCTTATTTGCGGTCACCACGGCTTTCCCGGCCGACAGCGCCGCTTCCACAGCGGCCTTTGCAGGACCGTCTGCGCCGCCAATCAGCTCGACAAAAATTTCGGTTTCAGGGTCAGTGGCAAGCGCCACAGGATCATCGAACCACCGATATTGATCGATCGGCTCTGGGCGATCGCGGTGACGCGTGCGCGCCGAGACACCGGCGATCTCAAAGCCAAGGCCTTGGCGGGCGAAGCGTGTGTCCTTGGTGAGGAGTGATAAGAGCCCTGTGCCAACGACCCCTAACCCCGCCAGACTCACCTTGAAGCTTCGCATAATCTTTCCCTCTTCACCCCGCCGGCCAGTGTGATCGCCCGGCAGGTCGATTGCAACTCGCTGCGCGTAACCCTTTATTCCACCTCGGGAAAGAGGGGCTCACCGGGATCCGGACGCAAAATCGGGATCGCTTCGGTTGAGAGCAGCCCTTCAGCGCCCGCCGCCGCCCGATCCGCCGCAACGGCGTCACGCAGCGCCTCGGCCCGCGCAGCCAGTTGTGCGTCACGCTCTGCGGCACGGGCGGTATCGATGTCACTGACAAGCCCTTCGGCGCGGGTGATGATGTCGTCGCGGCTCACCGCCTGCTCCTGCGCAGAGGGGCGCGGCGGCGGCGTACCCGGCACTGAGCGCAAATCTGGAAAGCCCGCCGATCGGCCTTCAGCGACGTTCTCCTC
This sequence comes from uncultured Caulobacterales bacterium, assembly GCA_964342585.1. Lineage (GTDB taxonomy): Bacteria > Pseudomonadota > Alphaproteobacteria > Caulobacterales > Parvularculaceae > Parvularcula. The sequence goes on from CAYFHK010000033.1 coordinate 4,916, forward strand.
AATTCGCTGTTCGATCGTGGGATTGACGGTATCCGCCCCCATCGGCCCCGCGACTTCAGACGCACACCCCGCGTTTGCAACTGCGAAAAGAAAGAGATGTGCAATTTTCGCCATCTATCCCTCGAAACGTATCCCCAACAGGGTATAAGACCGACCCAACCGGGTGCCTTAAAACGCTTAGGCGGGCCCGTTAGCGTCTGGCAAGGAAAAGACCGAGTAATGGCAGATCATCAGTCCTCCGCTTCCGACTCATCTGAAACGCCTCGCCGCAAGTCTTCGCGGAAATCGACAACAACGGCGGCCCCGCGCAAAACGGGCGCTACCGCAGCGGCCGCAGCGAAGAAAAAAACGACAACGAAGAAAGCCTCGAGCGGCACTGCGCGCGCAACCGCGTCGACCAAAACCACCCCGACTAAAAAGGCCCCCGCTCGGAAAGCTGCGCCGCGCAAGACAGCCGCCACCGCGAAAAAAGCACCGGCTACGGAAGCTCCTGCAGCGAAAGCGGCGGACGCTGAGCCCGCTAAGCCCTCTCCGGCAACACCGCCGGCGAAAGAGACGAGCAGTCAGGATGACACGCCGATCTTTACCGACATGGCGCGGTTCGCGGAATATATGGCGGACATCAACCTCGCAACGCGTGACATTCTCGAAGATATCGCAGAACGCCGTGCACTGACGGGGCGGCGCGGGGCTGAAACGCCGCCCGACCCGCTCAACGTGTCCGAAGCGGGATCAGAAGTCGCTGCGGCGCTTCAGGCAAAGCCGCTAAAGCTCATGCAGGCGCAATTGGGCCTGTGGGACGGCTACGCACGGCTCTTCACCAACACGATGGAAAAGATGGCCGGGGCGCAGGTCGAACCGGTCGCCGCGCCGGGGCCGGGCGATAAGCGGTTCACCCATAAGGCGTGGGAAGAAAACCCAATGCTTGACTTCATCAAGCAGTCCTACTTGTTGTTCTCAGACTGGGTGACCCAAACCATCAACCAGACAGAAGGCGTTGACGAAGCGACCAAGCGGCGCGCTTATTTCCACGCGGACCAATTCCTCGCCGCCATGTCGCCAAGCAACAACCCAACCCTCAACCCAGCCGTCGTCGACGAGGCCATTCAAACCCAGGGCACCAATTTCCTGGCCGGTCTGAAAAACTTCATGGAAGACCTTGAGCGCGGGCATGGTGAGCTGGCGATCCGGCAAGCGGACCTAGACTTCTTCAAGGTCGGCGAGAACCTGGCGACCACACCTGGCAAGGTTGTTTATCAAAACAACCTGATGCAGCTGATCCAATATACGCCGACGACGGAGAAAGTGGCAAAGCGCCCCATGGTGATCTTCCCGCCATGGATCAACAAGTTCTACATCCTCGATTTGCAAAAGGAGAATTCCTTCATCCGATGGCTCGTGGATCAAGGACGCACCGTCTTTGTCGTGTCCTGGATCAATCCCGGCGTTGAGCTGAAAGACAAATCCTTCCCTGACTATATGCGCGAAGGTGTGTTCGAAGCGCTCGAAGTCATTGAGCGCGCCACGGGCGAGAAAGAGTTCGACACCATTGGCTATTGTATTGGCGGCACGCTTCTCGCGGTTACGCTGGCCTACATGAAGCATCATGGCGATGAACGGATCAAAACCGCGACATTCTTCACGGCACAAACGGATTTTGCCGAAGCCGGTGATCTGGCCTTGTTTGTGGATGAAAAGCAGCTCGCAAATCTGGAAAAGCAGATCGATGCGTCGGGCGGTGTTTTGGAGGGCGAGGCGATGGCCCGCACCTTCAACATGCTCCGTCCGAATGACCTGATTTGGTCAGCTTTCGTAGATAACTACTATCTTGGAAAACCAGCCAAGAAGTTCGATCTCCTGTTCTGGAACGCCGACGCGACCCGGATGACGAAGGCGTGTCACCTTTATTATCTGCGCAATTTCTATCTCGAGAACCGGCTCAGCCGGGGCGAACTCGACATTGAGGGCACGCCGATTGATCTGTCGACGGTGGATATCCCGATCTTTATGCAAGCCGGCGAGCGCGACCACATCGCCCCGCCCAATTCCGTCTTCCGAAGCGCGAAGCTCTTTGCTGGAGATGTCCGCTACATGTTAGCGGGTTCTGGTCACATCGCGGGCGTCATCAATCATCCGGACAAGCAGAAATATCATTACAGCACCAATGATAAGCTGCCCGAGACGCTTGAGGAATGGAAGGAGTCGGCGGAGCGCCACGACTATTCATGGTGGCCGTATTGGATCAAATGGCTCGACAGCCACTCTCCAGAACAAGTGCCGGCGCGGGATCCAGAAGATGGCCCCCTGCCCGTCCTCGAAGATGCGCCGGGCAGCTACGTCAAAGTGCGTAGCGATTGAGCAACAGGGGTGTGGTTTTTGCCCGCGTTAACCTTTCATTAACCACGCCTCGTGAAGTTGTCCGCATACCATAAAATCGCCTAATTTGATGGGGTCGGGGCAATGACGGACAATAGAGACAAAACACGCGCCTTGTTCGAGCAACTTGGGGCAAGCGAAACCCGCCGGCGGTTAACAGCGGACAGGATCTTCCGTGCCCTGCGTCATGCTGACCGGTTGGAAGGTCCTGATGCGGATGCAGGCGCGCTCCCGCATCTTCCCAAGCTATCGACGACCTTACGATAAGGCGTACGGAGAATAAGGATTAAGCGCGCTGGCCTCCCAGTCGCGCCTTTGCCTTTTCTGGGCCAAGCATCATAAAAATCGGGGCCATTTCGGGGCCATGTGGCAGCCCGGTCAGGGCAAGACGCAGGGGCATAAAGAGCTTCTTGCCCTTTGCGCCGGTCTCGTTTTTCACGGCCGTAACCAGCGCATTCCAGTCTTCTTCCGTCAACGGTCGATCGGGCACTTGCGCCGCCGCTGCGGCCACAACGGGCCGATCCTCATCGGCGATGACGGGATCGATCTCGCCACGCAGCACTCCCACCCACGCTTTTGCGTCTTCGAGACGGGTGAGATTTCCGTGGATCACGGGCCAAATCTCTGCATCGACACCCATGGGAGAGACTTGGTCCGCCACCCGGTCAAACGGCATTTGATGGAGGACCTTAGCGTTCAACTGCTCAAGCTCCGCCAAATCAAGCCGCGCCGGCGCCCGGCCCATCCGCCCAAAATCGAAGCCGTCCGCGAGGGTCCCCAAATCGAGGATTGGCTCGACTGGATCGGACGTCCCCAAACGACCCAGGAGCGATGTGATCGCCTCGGGCTCAAAGCCTTGCTCGCGCAGGCTCTCGATGGAGAGGGAGCCGAGGCGCTTACTCAGCCCTTCGCCATCTTTCCCCACCAGTAGCGAATGGTGCGCAAACGCCGGCATTTGTCCTTTCCCGCGCAGACGGATCAACACCTCGAAGATTTCGATCTGGGTCGCGGTATTGGTCACGTGATCCTCACCGCGCACGACATGCGTGATGCCGAAGTCGATATCGTCGATGCAGGAAGGCAGCGTGTAGAGATATTGCCCGTCTTCACGGATAAGGACCGGATCAGATACTGTTGCAGTGTCGAGTTTCGTCTCGCCACGGATCAAATCATCCCAGTGGACCTCCCGGCGCGCGAGTTTGAACCGCCAATGCGGTTGCCGGCCCTCATCCTCGTAAGCTTGACGCTCCGCATCGCTAAGCTCTAGCGCCGCACGATCATAAACCGGCGGCAGGCCGCGCGCGCGTTGCAATTTCCGCTTCCGGTCAAGCTCCTCCGCCGTCTCATAGCAAGGATAAAGCAGACCCTCCGCCTTCAACGCGGCGGCAATCTCGTCATAGATCGGAAACCGCTCGGATTGCCGTGCATAGCTGTCATGGGTCAGCCCGAGCCAGGCGAGATCGTCTTTGATTTGCGCCTCAAAAGCCGCCGTCGATCGCGCCTGGTCAGTATCGTCTGAGCGCAGAAGAAAGTGGCCACCATTCTTCTTGGCGAACAGCCAGTTGAACAGGGCTGCACGAATATTGCCTAGGTGCAGCTTACCGGTGGGCGAAGGCGCAAAGCGGACGTGTACGGTCATCGAACTTCCTGACGGGCGGAAAGCACCAGCCTTTACGCCCACCCGTGCGGCGGATCAATTCGCGACCGTCAGCTATTCGAGCGCCGCTTCAATCTCTTCGCGTAGCTGGCGGATCCGGGCGGCGTTCACGCCTAAGTCAGAGCGCCCGGTGCGCGATTTCGACCGGATATCAATGACCGTGCCGCCATCATCGGTGGGCCGCAGGCGAAAAACGACGTCGTCTTTAAAGCCAAACCAGCGCGACGTCGCCGTCCCCTCGAGCCGCCCTTCCTCAGGGCTTTCATCGACGATCTTCAAACCAATCGCCTCTGCGGCAGCGACGCAGGCCCCAAAGGCTTGGTCCGGTGATGCTGAAACTTCGATGGATTGGAGATCGGGATACGCCTCTAGCTGCTGGGCGGTCTGGCCCGCATCGTAGGCTGGCGGATTGTCGTCTGGCGTGCGTTGCGCCGCCGTGACCACGAAAGCCGGTGGGTTTTCCACATCGGTAGAAATGTCATGGATCGGCGGCACTTGTGCGCCCTGCGCCCGCATCTGCGTGGGGCCCATGATCATTGCAGCAGCCGCCAATGCGCCCATGATCGCAACGAGACCGCTCCCCACCCGTCGTGTGAAAATGAACCAAACCGCGGCAACGGCCATAAGAACGACAGCGCCCATAAGCACCGGGATCAGCCATGGCCAGGAACGGAAAATGACCGAAAAGCTAATCAGATCAAGCCGGTAGGCTAGCGTCATCCCCAAATAGATGAGCACCGGCACAAGCCCCAGCAGCAGCCCGATCGTGGGCAACCGATGGATCCCCCCACTCTTTGCTTCGTCCGCCATACCCTCACCTCGCTCATCGCCAACATGTTTGAAGGCTTAGCTTAGCGCGAATGTCAGGACTTTGCCAAAGCGTCCTTGCCGCAGCCTCTCACGCGGGCATCACATCGAACGCCACGGTGAGACGCGGCTCGTCACCCCGAAACGGTTTGGTCCCGTGCCAGGCATAGGAGGGGAACAGAATCAACGTCCCTTCTCGAGGGGCAAAGGTTGTCGTTTGTGTTGGCCGCGGCGTGGGAAAAGGGGGATCGCCAATGACCAGCCACCCCGCCTCTTCAGGGTCTGCCGCCGAAACATCCTCCGGCAAAGACACATAATAAGCCGAGCTCAACCAGCCCTCAGGATGCGCATGGGAGACGTGCCGCCCCCCTTCCTTCAGGCACACGGACCACATGCCGGAAAACCTAATCGTCTCCGGCCGCCGACCAAAGAATGGGTGGCCTTCTCGGTGAGGCAGGTCTTTGGCAAAGCGGGCGACGTTTGCGGCTAGCGCCTCGGCCAAGGCCGCAATCAATCTGTTCTGATGGACGAGACCGCTCAGTTCGATTTGCGTGCCGCCACGAAGGCTTTGATCAATGGGCTCGCGCTCACCGCGATGCAGGCGGAGGAGTTCTTCACGCAAGACGGTGTTGAACTCCTTCAGCGATGAAAAGCCGGCTGGCGGTTCGATTTCTCGCTGCTGTGTCATCGTGTGCAGATCAAACAGCGTCCCTGCCTGAGCGTCCCCAGCAAGCTGCGCCGCAGTCGTGAGATACCCAAGACCAAGCTGATCGCTGGGGTCCAGCGCAACAGCCTCTCTAGCCACTCGAATTGCTTCATCCGCCTGGCCGAAGACCATGAGCGCCATGGCTCTGTTTTGCACGATCGCCTTCTGCGTGGGTGCGGCGGCGTAGGCGGCCTCCGAGAAGGACAAGGCCTTTTCTCCCTCCCCGACCAATTGCGCCAGATAGCCTGCGACGCTGATCACTTCTGGCGCCCCTCGGGCTCCCTTTATCGCGCCTTCAAGCCGCGCCAATGCCTCGGCCGCCTGCCCCGAGGCAGCGGCCGCCATGCCGTATGCCGACAAAAAACTATTCTTATCATCAGTGTGCGCAAGACCTTCCAGATAGGGGTCGAGGAAGCGCGGATCGCCGGAGATGTATCGGATCCGGCTCAACAGTTCGGCAGCCGAGAGCGATTGCGGCACCGCCTCAACGGCTTTTTGCGCGTGCGCTGCCGCCGCTTCGATTTCCCCAACCGAGAGGGCCAACCGCGCAGCGTCTAGGCGAAGGTCCGCATTCTCAGCTTGGCGCCCCAAGGCTTGATCCAAAGTTGACCGCGCGGCTTCAAGATCGCCCGCAGACTTTTGGCTTGCCGCCAAGAAACGATACGCAGGAAGATAATCAGGTGCCTGCACGATAACTTCGCGAAAAGCAGAAGTGGCGCCTGCGTAGTCACCCAATGCCTGCGCCAACCGTCCCCGTGCCATTTTCACACGCGCATCCTGCGGCGCCAATCGCGCAGCCTGCGCGATGGCCTCTTGTGCCGTGGAGAGATCATTTTGCTCGAGCCCGAGCCTCCCTAAGTTGATCCACGCCTCCGCAAATCGCGGCTCAATGGAGACGGCATGACGAAACTGCGCTTGCGCGGCACCAATGTCACCCTTTTGCTGAAACGCCGCACCAAGTGCATTCGCCACCTGGGGCTGTTGGGGCGCCAATTTCAGCGACTGTGAAAACGACCGGATGGCCCCATCGACATCACCGAGCGCCTTTTGGGCCCCGCCGGTGAGATAGAGCGTGGTGGGATGCTGTTGCAGCGAAGCAGGGAGGCTATTCAATATCTGCAACGCCACCCGGCCGTCTCCCCTATTCAAGCAGTTCGCTGCTTTCTGGAGGGCCGCACGGTGCGCGTCGAGAGAACCAGTCATGGGCACCATTTGCCACTTTGAGCCCAAGCGCGATAGGAGGCGGAGGTGCCAAACCCACGCCGTTTTGACATTCCATGAGCAAGGCCGCCCCCCATATCCGCGGCGCACGTGAGGCCCTGGCTGCCGGCCAGATCACGCAAGCGATCGAGCACCTGAACCTCGCCCTTACAAGCGCCACTGCTGCGGATGCGCCGATGCTGGCCGCCTTGGGCGCGCAGCTGATGAAGGCGAAACAATTTGCCGCTGCGCAGCAGGCGCTCGATGCGGCGATCCAAATGGGCGCCGCCCCATGGGAAGCTTACGGAAATGCCGCGCATCTCAATGCACAAGCCGGCGATTTGAAACGCGCGATCGCCTTGCTCGAAACGGCGTTTGCACGGCAACCCGACCAGCCTATCCTTCTCAAACGGCTTGTTGCGTATGCCGAGGCTGTTCAGGATTTTGCGAAGGCCGCCCAAGCGCTCGAGCAGTTGATCCGCATGGGGGCAGCAGACGCTAGCGATTTGCTCAAAGCGCCGCTTCTCCATCGTTTGGCAGGTGACCTCGCGGCTGCAGAACGCCTTTTGTCGTATGCCGATCATCACCTGACAGACAAATCACGTCTCTTCCCCATCGCTGTGGAACTCGCCAGCGCTGCACAAGACTGGCCGCTGCTGATCTCTCGCGCGCAGCTGTGGCTTGATCACGAACCAAAGTCCGCTGCGGCTCGGGAAGCCTTGGCGCGCGGCTTTCTCGAAAATGGTGACCTCGACCAAGCGGCAAGCACCTTCGCGCCCATCGTGTCGCGAGGGACGCCAAAGCCTGAGCAATCACTGACCTATGGGCGCATCTGCCTGGGCGCACAGCGGTTTGACGAGGCGGAGGTTCATCTGAGCGCGGCCGCAAAGGCCCTGCCCCAGTCGAGCGAAGCGCTCACCGCATTGGCGCGTCTAAGGACGTTGCAGGGCGATCCGGTAACGGGCGAGCGCCTGTGCCGTGAAGCCATCGCTTTGGGCGGCGATTCTGCGCGTGCATTGGCACAATTGGCGACAACGCTGCGCGGAAAGATCAGTGCGGACGATAAGCGTCAAATGGAAACCGCCTTTGCCGCCAGCGAGGCAAATGCTCAGGTGAAGGCCGCCCTCGCCTTCGGATTGGGCGATGCCCATTTACGATCGAGCGACGCTGAAACGTCACTCTCCTGGTATCGTCGCGGCAATGCCTTGCGCCGTGACGATGCGGTGAAGACCGGCGATGGTTTTGATGCAGATGACTTACATCGTCACATGTCGCTCCTTCATCGGACGGTAGCAACTTTGGCGCCAACCTTAGCATCGCCGCCGGATGAGGACGAACCGTCATTGGTATTCGTGGTGGGGATGCCCCGGTCAGGCACCACGCTCGTGGAAGCCATTCTCGACGCGCATCCCTCGGCCGTGGGCTTTGGCGAGAGAGCACAAGGCCCAACGCTACTTGATCGATTCGTACACGCGGCTCAGGCAGATCAAGCAACAGACATTGCGGCGCTCGTTTCCAGCAAGCACACCGAATGGCGCGCGCAATATCTTGCCGGTCTCGAGGCCGCACGCGGTGCTGGCCAGGCCGTTATCGACAAAATGCCCGGCAATGCGCTGGCGATCCCTCTCCTCGCGCGGCTTTTTCCGCGGTCGCGGTTTCTTCTTCTCTGGCGACGGCCTTTTGACGTCGCCATTTCGATTTATCGCCATCAATTTCCAAAAGCCTATCGATGGAGCCACGACCTCGACGACATCGCCGTCTATTTCGAGGCATGGGCGACATTGATGGCGGACTACCGCGCCGCTTATCGCGATCGGATCAACGTGATCGATTACGAGAAGCTGGTCACGGATCCGGACCGTGAAATGCGCGCCCTGATCAGTGCCGCTGGCTTACCCTGGGATGATGCGTGCACGCATTTTCATCAGCGTGAGCGCACGGTTGCCACTTTTAGCAGTCTGCAAGTTCGGCAGCCGATCTCCCAGAAAGCCTCGGATGGCGGCGGCGCTTTTCGCACCCTCTTAGAAACTTACGCTGAAACCCTTGATCAACGCGTCACGGCGGCATTCTCGAGGTAAAGCGCCCACAAAAAAGGCGGGCCAAACGGGTCCGCCTTTCCTGGGAAGCCCAAAGGAGATGGACTTAGAAGCGCATCGTCACACGACCAAAGAAGGTCCGGCCGATCGTGTCGTACGTCGCTGGGTAGGTGTTCGACTGCTCAGCACTGTCGTCACCAATGATCACATAGTCCGTATCGAACACGTTTTCGATCCCGACACTGAACGAGAGGTTTTCGCTCGCCGTGTAAAAACCAGTCAGGTCGACTTGGTTGTAGGCATCGACACCTTCGATCAAGAGATCAGGCTCGCCGCCATTGCGGAACAGATCGTCTTCGACGGCACTGATACGCTGCCAGCGAACGCGTGCGCCCCACTGACCCAGTGAGTAGTCGAAGCGCGTGTTGATGTTCCATTCCGGCGTCGGCTCGAGACAGGTTGCACCATAGTAGCCAACGCACTGGATCGGCGCAGAATCCGGTCCTGGCGTGAAGGTGTTCTCATCATACCAGCCAATCAGCGAGTAGACATTGAAAAAGCCGTACTTCCCGAAGTCATATGAATAGTCGACCGTCATATCGACACCAGACACCGCGAAGGACGCGATGTTTTCGACATCGGTGGTGAAGATATCGACTGCACCATTGTCGAGACGCGTGATCGCATCACAACGGTCTTGGTTGCCTTCAAGGAAACACTGATCAAAGAATGTCTGTGCAGGAACGACTTCGATCGCATCTTCGATTTCAATGTCGTAGTAGTCGACCGTCAATCGCAGATTGTCGATGAAGGTCGGCTCCCAGATCACACCGATCGTGTAGGTGTCTGCGACCTCTTCACTCAGACCGGTGTTACCACCAGTGAGCGCTTCAATCTGACCGTTCGGCTGGATGTTCGTGCCGACGGCCGGTGCAGGCACACCGTTCGCGATACAGTTCGCACGCGCCGTGGTTTGTTCAGCTGCCGAGAGGTCATCCCAGTTCCCGTTGCCACCGCCGGAGCATGGATCGCCCAGACCCGGGAACGCGTTAACTCGTGGCTGGAACAACTCACCGATGTTCGGTGCACGAACAGCACGCTGGTACTGACCGCGGAAGCGCATGCCAGGCACAGGCGTCCAGCTCAGACCACCGGCATAGGTGTTCACCCCACCGACTGAAGAGTAGTCAGACCGACGGAAAGCACCGGTCATCACGATCTCTTCGATAAGCGGCTTATCTTCGACGAGCGGAACGTTCGTTTCAAGGAACAGCTCGTAGACGTCGAAGTCACCTGACGTCGCCGGCGCTTGGTTGAAGCCAGCGATATCAGGACCAAGGCCTGAACCCGCCGTCTTCAGCGTGTTTTGGCGGTATTCCGCACCAACCGTCACACCGATTTGGGTATCAGCGAATGGTGACGCAAACGTCTCGCCAAGGAGGCCAGAAATGTCACCGGCAAGAACCGTTTCCGACGTCACCCCGGTGATCGTGCCGAGCACTTCGATCTGATCGACGATGTCTGGCGTCAGGCCATTGGTGTCGAAGATGTTCGCATCGCCGCTGGCAACGAGCGATTGGTAGACAGGAACGTTGATGTTCCCGGTCTGCGTGATCGCCGTTGAGGCTTCACCGTAAGAACCGAACACCGTCCACGACCAGTCTTGCGCAAACGTGCCGCGAAGCCCGCCTTGCACTTGGAAGCTGTCGTTCCGGATGTCCGAGAGACGACCGCCGGTTTCCAAGAAACGACGACCCGTGACAATCTGCGCGTCCGCGACACCGTCACCGTCTGCATCCGGATTTGGCACCATATTGGCAACGTCATCATCCGTACCCAGAATTCCGTCTTCACCCGGGAACGCCAAAGGCACGCCGTCACCAGCCACCGCGCGGCGCATTTGGTCGGCGTTGATCTGGCTCAACAGCGCCAGTGCTGCCGGGTCATCCTGAAGGAACGGGTTGTCGAGGTTGACCGTGACGGTCGTGAAGACCGGCGTTGGTGCAAGCAACTGCTCCGTTTGCGAAGACACAAAGATCGCTTGGGCAAAAGCTTCGACATTGTCGGTGATGTCATAACGACCCGACGCGAAGATGTTGAAGCGTTCCTGCGGGATTTGCAGGTAGTTTGCCGGCGCGTAGTTATACCGGTTTGTGTTCGGTCCCGTGTTCACGAAGGACTCAACACCGTTTCCTTGCGGGTTGAACACGAAGCCGAGTGAATTCGCCGTACAAAAACCGAAGTCGAGCGTGTCGAGAACGTTGTCATCGTCATCGGTGACTTCGAATTCTGCTGGCTCAAGACCTGGACCGTCGCAGTTGGCAGGAAGCCCAAGCGCGGTGGAATAGTTCGGGTAAAGCGAGCTCGGAATGACGTTGGCGAGCGAGGGCAGAACGCCATCATCGTCAACACCATCGTCGTCGAGGTCGAGATCGAACCGTGGCGAGAAGCCTTCAAATGCGAAGGTCGACGGCACGTTGACCGAACCGGATTCGCCTAGCGGTGCGCCAGCGCCATTGTCGACGAGCGTCGTTTGCGCGCCATCGCGGTCGCCTTGGAAGACGCTATCGCGCCAGGTGTAACCGACATTCAACGTGACGTTACCGCGACCATCCGCAAGGTTCGACCCCAAGGTCAGCGACGAGTTGTAGATATCACCGTCAGACTCTTCAGAGATTTCGTAGGAGTTATCGAACTCAACGCCTTCGAAGTCATCTTTCAGGACAAAGTTGACGACACCGGCCATGGCGTCAGAACCGAAGGATGCGGATGCACCGCCGGTGATGATTTGCACGTCTTCGACCAGCGCCGAGGGGATCGTGTTCAGGTCAACAACGCCTGGGTTTTGGTTGGATGTTACGTAACGGCGGCCATTCACCAGAACGAGGCTGCGGAAATCGCCAAGACCGCGCAGGTCAATGGTCGCCTCACCGATACCCGGGTTGTTCGACGAAGAGTCGTTACCCGGAATGATTTGCGGAAGCGTGTTCAGGAATTGCTCCGCGTTCACCGTGTTTGACAGCGACAAGTCGAGCGCGCCCACCGTGGTGATCGGGCTTGTCGCGGTCAGGTTGGCGTCGCGAACCCGCGAGCCGGTAACGACAATTGCGTCTTCGTCGCCAAACGCAAGATCATCTTGCGCGATGGCGGCAGAGGTGAGTGCGACTGCGAGCGATGATGCCCCAAGCGCAAGCGCCCCCTTCAGACCGACGCGACCGCGCCGGCTATCGTGGAAAGTTTTCGTCATCGAAAGTACCCCAAGTGACGTTTTCAAAATCGGCCCCAACAGGCCGGGCTTCTTAGGCGCCCCAACACGCGCCCTTCCGAGAAGACGGTTAAATCGCACAACGCGAAACTGTTTCACTCGAAACTGTGCGCACGTTGCCTCGGGTTCATGAAACCGTCAACGGGCCGATAGGAAACTGTCACATATGAAAAATTTATGTGGTATCGCTGCCACTGTCAGCAATTAAGCAACAACAACATGCCATAAAGCGCCACATTTTGGCATCATATGCTTTTGTTAACACATTTTGTAGGGTTAATTGCTGTTGGTGAGTTTCAGACCGCAACTATCTCGACTCGGACGGCCGTGGCAGACGGACAACACGCCAAGAAAAGCTGCACCCAAATCGATTAAGATTTAATCGAATTCGATTTAGCTAAGCTGTTGTAAAATATTATGAGGAAGAGCCGTTGTAATGCTTTCAACGGGCCAAGGCGCGGTCACCTACGCCCTGCTAACGATCTAGTGCGCACAAGGCCAATCGCCAATGGTCTCGACTGTGTATTCGTCTTCCCGCTGTCGGAATGATCGATTAGACAACCATTCAATCGAAATCGACGCTGGATAGACACCAACCGGGGCGCCGGTACGCCTTGCCGAGGCACAGACCGTACTTGCGACGCGCGCAAAACTAGCGGCCCGCAAATCATCATCGTATACCGCAATGCGGTTATAGTATTTCCGCCAACGATACGACGTATAGTAACTTTCCAACCGATTGGGGATGTCTGGCGTTTCCGACAGCTCTCCCGCCCTGCCGACGAAATAGCTGACGCCATTCGCATCGGTTACTGTGAAGCGAGGATACCCATCGATAATTGCAGGAAATGGCGCAAACATGCTCCATCGCTGGCTCAGCCCGGCCTTGCTCATGACCGGGTGAATCTGTTCGTAAACGAATGACCGGTCGTTTTCAGGCTTATTCTCTTCAATGTTCAAAAACAGACAGCCAACGATTATCACGGCAGCAACCGCTGAACTCAATCGCCCCATGGGCCTTGGCCCTACATTGTAAGGTAGGGCGACAGCCGTAATTTTACTCAAAGAGCGGCGCGAGTTCCCAATCTTACCATAGAGCGGTTTCCCCACACCAATCGCGCCGAGCAGCCAGACCGGTAACCAGAACGGACGCATGACAGGGGACTGCTTCGTCACGAAGCTAAGCGCATCCCAATGGAAGAGCGTTTCTCCCTCGCCGGTCACGACAACCCAGCTATTCTCGCGTGTTAGCAACGCCCCCATAGCAGGCGTTTGTTGCGCGGGCGCAATTTGGACTTCACTGGGCAAAAAGAATTCCCTCAATACCAAGCAGGTTTTGAGACAGAAACCGCAGTCTTCGTCGTAAAAGATTTTGATGCGACGCTGATCATCTGACCAATAACGATCGCCAACGCTGTTCCAGACATGACTCGGCACATAAGCCATCAACGAGCTTAGACTGCTCGCCCAAAAGTGACCGATATTCAAAAACGCCCTGAACCCAAGATGCATCATCATCAAGAGACCGAGCGTGATGGTGCGCACACGCATCTTCGGATCGGGGAAGAAAAGAAGGACCGGCGCAAAGACTTCTATCAAAAACACAAAAAGCGTCAGGAAGACTGTCACCACGCCGAAGTTCCGGAGAAAATGCGCCAGTGGCGTCGCCATACTGTCGATATGCAGCGCCATGAACACTGCTTGATAATTTGGCGACCAGAATCCTGCCGTCTTTAAAAGTGCGCCGAAGAAGTAGACGTAGAGGACCTGGAGAAGAAGCCCGATGGTTGCGATAGAAAAGAGCGTTGGGTTTGCTTTGAGATCGCGATCTCGCTCCAACGCGCCGTCGATGCCGAAGGCACGTCCCGTCGGCAAAAAAGCGGCCCATAAGAGGAGCAAAGGCAAAAGAGTATCACCGCCCTGCGCAATGACAGGGTTCCGACCGACGAATGCGAGATACGTCAAAAAGCACACTGCTGCCGACACTCGCGCTCGATACCCCGCCACAAGCGCTAATGCGGAAAGGACGAGGACGCCCAGCATCAACCAGGCAAGGCCTGTCCATGTGGCATATGCTAGAGGCGTAAAGCGATGGCTCGGGAAGAAGCGGCGTAGATCTTCGAGCGGCAAGACGCCCTGCTCTGAAAAAAATAGCCCAAAATCTTGTGCCCAGATGTACGCCACCCCGATGACAGTGCATCCCATCACAATACGCATCGCCGCAAGCGACCGGTAATCGATCGAGAAAAGTCGCTCGACGAGGTTGCTCACGCGCTGCGTCTCTATTGGATGGATCTGTTGGCCCGCGCTCACTGTTCGCACATCCCTTTTTAGAGTTGTGCGATAATATGACGGGGAGTGTTTGAGAAATTCATAAACCGACGGCACGAACGCCGTCGGTTCTTTCCTGATGCCGTAATGGCGCGTGCAGTGTGGTCTCAGCCCGCTTCGACGATGCGTTTCATTTCCGCAAACTGCTCTTTTGCATCAGACGGCGGATGGCCTGTCACTAGACTCACACCGACGGCCGAGAACAACGCAATCAAGAAGCCAGGGATGATCTCGTAGATCACGGACGACAGCGCCGCGCCGTCCTCGAGAACCGGGGCGTAAATCCAAAACAGGACCGTCACCGCGCCCATGATCATGCCCGCGAGCGCGCCGCTGCGCGTCATGCGGCTCCAAAACAGGCTAAGGAGGATGATCGGACCGAAGGCCGAACCAAACCCTGCCCACGCATTACTCACCAGATCGAGGATTGAGCTCGACTGATCGAACGCCAAACCAACCGCGACAAGCGACACAGCCAACACGGACAAACGGCCCACCGCAACCAGCTCTTTCTGGCTGGCGCCTTTCCGGATGAAGGTCTTGTAAAAATCCTCTGTCAACGAACTGGATGACACCAAGAGTTGTGACGAGATCGTGCTCATGATCGCTGCGAGGATCGCCGCCAATAAGAAACCCGCAATAAAGGGATGGAACAGGATCTGTGAAAGAAGGATAAAGATTGTCTCTGCATCAAAGGCAGCAAGGCCGCCCTTCCCGGCCAGATATTCGGCCACGGCGGGTTCATTCGTCGCCACATAGGCCGCCCCGACGAGACCCGTCGACACCGCGCCGATGACCGTCACGATCATCCACGACATACCGATATGCCGCGCCGTGGCGATATCTTTCAGTGATCTGATCGCCATAAAGCGTACAATGATATGCGGCTGACCAAAATAGCCAAGACCCCACGACATCGCCGAAATGATGCCAATCGCGCTCACCCCTTTAAACCAATTCAGCGCGCTGGGATTCGCTGCAGCGAGCGCTTCAGCGGTTTCCCCATAACCGCCCAGCACCTGCATCGTGACGATCGGCACTAATATCAGCGCCGCGAACATGATGCAGCCTTGCACAAAGTCGGTCAGGCTCACAGCGAGAAACCCGCCGAAGAGCGTGTAGGCCACGACGACCCCGGCCGTGAGGAAGAGACCCAGCGTATAGTCGAGGCCGAACGAGGCCTCGAAAAGCTTGCCGCCCGCGACGATCCCAGCCGACGTGTAGAGCGTGAAGAAAATGACGATGACGACGGACGAAAGAACCCGAAGTACGTGCGATCGGTCATGGAACCGCTCTTCGAAGAAATCGGGAATCGTGATCGCGTCGTTTGCAACCTCAGTGTACACCCGAAGGCGCGGCGCCAAGAACCGATAGTTGCAATACGCACCGATGGTGAGACCGACCGCAATCCAGGCATCGGCAAAGCCGGTGAGGTAAACGGCCCCCGGCAAGCCCATCAGCATCCAGCCGCTCATATCAGAAGCGCCGGCCGACAGCGCCCCGACCGCGGGGTGGAGCTGACGACCGCCGAGCATATACTCGGACACATCACTGGTTGACTTCCGATACGCGTAGTATCCGATCGCCATCATCAGAACAAAATACAGACCAAGCGAGATTAACGCGTAAGTATTCATAAACTCCCGACATCCTCGTTTGTGGTATTAAGGAATTCCCCCTGCACGATCAGCGAAATATCGCACCGTCAAGAATTGACCAGTCGCACGCGAATCAAAGGCGGAGGATCAAACTTCTATTCATCGCGGGAAAGCGCATATCGCGACAGTATTCAAAAATCAAATGCGTCGTCTCAAACGCCACTTTTACGAATTTTTTGCGCTTTTTGACCGCCGACTTGCCTTCAACCGCCAAGCGCCCTATGTGGCTCACGACGCCGGGTGGGACTCGCCTCGATCGCGATTTAGACCTTCTCCAGCGGCAATTGGCCCCAACGCCCAGCTGCCGCCCGCCCACTGCGTCCCAAGGGTCTTGAAACCCTATTTGCATGCAACGTTTGGGATTTTTTTGTGTCTGACCGAAAACGCATCGTCGTCAAAATAGGCTCGTCACTTCTCGCCAACGATAAGCACCTCACCATCCGCTACGCCTTCATGCACGGATTGTTGAGCGATATCGCTAGCTTGCGCGACCAGGGCTATGAGGTTGTGCTCACCTCATCGGGTTCCGTCGCGCTTGGGCTCAATATGATTGGGCGGATGCCTGAGGAAGCCGGCGTCTTGGATAAACAAGCGGCTGCCGCTTGTGGGCAACCGCTCTTGTTGAATGCCTATAAGCAAGTCGGCTTTGAGCACGGCATCGATATCGCTCAGGTCCTGGTGACGTTGAGCGATATGGAAGAACGCCGCCGCTTCCTGAATATCCGCAACACGATCCTTCGCCTGTTCGATCGCGGCATCATGCCCATCGTCAACGAGAACGACACGGTGACCACCGAAGAGCTACGCGTGGGTGATAACGATCGTCTCGCCGCCAAAGTGGCACAGATGATTCAAGCTGAGCACCTGGTCCTGCTCACCAGCGTTGAAGGCCTTTACGACCGCGATCCTTCTGAAGAGGGCGCAAAATTCGTCGAAACCGTCGAAGATGTGAGCGAGTATCTTTCCGCGACGGAGAGCACGAGCACCCTTGGTTCGGGCGGTATGCTGACGAAGATGCAAGCCGCCAATATGGCGCAGACCGCTGGCTGCAGCACGATCATCGCAAGTGGTATCATCGAACGTCCGATTTCATCGGTTCTTATGCACGAGCGACGTCACACGCGCTGCATTGCCAAAGGCACACCGAGTTCGTCTTGGGCGGTCTGGTTGACCAACCGGCTCCAAGTCGCCGGCAGCCTCGTTTTAAACAACGATACGCTTAGGGTGTTGGCCGAACAGAAAATCGGTATGGGCCATGGCGGCGTCATTTCTGTCCAAGGCGTCTTCCAGAAGGGCGATGTCCTGCATATTTATAACGAGGCGGGCGAAGAAATCGCGCGTGGCTTGGCCAATTTCTCCTCGGACGAAACGATATTCCTCGCGCGCCATCCAGACAAAGACGTTCAAGAGCTTCTCGGCTACAAAGCCGTTCCTGATCTGATCAGCCCCGAGAATATCGTGCTGCTTGAAGATCGGCACTTGCCGCTAGAGGCACCGAAGGACGAGCTGCGCGTCGTCTCTTCGTAATAAGGCATTCAGTCAAAAAAAACCGGCCGCTGAGGGCCGGTTTTTTGTGTCTTATCGACAGCTATTACATTGGGCTTCGGCCGCGAACGGCACGCGCCACAAATGTCAGCACCAAGAGCGCCAAAAAGACAAAGAACAGAATTTGTGCGATCCCGGCAGAGGCGCCAGCGATACCGCCAAAACCAAGCGCGGCAGCAATAATCGCCAATACGAAAAATCCAAGAGCCCATCCAAGCATTGTCATCTCCTTTGTTTGTGGTCCTAAAAGGACTTGTCGAGCGTCGCATTCCGGTGCGATGGAAAAGAAACGATGACTGCGGCAAACGGTTCCATCATCGACACAAGTGACGGCGAAATGCGCAGAATCGCGGTTATTCCATCCGAATGGAGAAATTTTTTAGTGGCGGGGGGAACCAGAACGTAGACCGCGCGTTCACGATTTGGAGGTGCGCAATATGGCGTCCAATTCAAACAATCGACCGTCCATTAAAGAC
>CAYFHK010000034.1:0-22606 GCA_964342585.1 uncultured Caulobacterales bacterium
AGACTTGACATCCGCCTTCGGAGGGCAGCGCTCTATCCAGCTGAGCTACGGGTGCCAGGCTCGAGGCCATAGCGGTTTTGCCGCGAGGACGGCAAGAGCGCCGACATGAAAAAGGCGGCGCCAGCAGCGCCGCCTCTTCAAATCTCAACGCTGCCCGGCAAGCGGGCAACCAAGCTGTTAGTCGAGCTTCGCCACTGAATTGATCAGGCGGCCCGGGTTGAGCGCATCGGCCTTGATGTAGGTGTCGACCAGATCGGTCACGGCCTCAAAGCTCACCTCATGCGAGGCAACATCGATGCCCACTTCCTGCGCCAGCGGCGCGTCGGAGAGGATCGTCCGCAGGTTCAGGCCATTGGCCGCCAGATCACTGTCATCGACGTCTTGGCGCACGGTATTCGTCGCCTCGTAAAGATGACGGTCAAACGCGTCAGCCATGTGGAGATAGTTGGCCAGCGACACGGCGAGGTTGCCGCGCGGCATGCCGTAATCCGCGATGTCATAACGGCTGATATAGGCAACGCCGCTGTCATCTTTGCCGGCCGAAATAAACGCGTATTGATAGTTGAACGCCGAAACGGCGCGTGCCGGGGCATTGGTTTGGAAGATCGCCAGCATGTGGATGCCGCGGCAGCGCTGGTTTTGCGCGTCACACGCCGTGGGCGTCAGCTGGAATTTGAGGCCGTTTGGTGCCTGGGCGAGGATCACCTTTTGCCCGTTTGGCAGCTTCGCGCCCTCCGTGCGGATGCCCAACTCGTTGAGCAATGGCAGCACCGCCTCCGCATGAAGGCTAGAGAGCAACGCGCCCGGATTGGACACGGGCGCACTGCTCGACTTCAACGCATTGCTTTGTGCCGCTGCAACACCCGCGATCGACGCGGCGCTTAGCGCCGAAACCGCCACCCATTTCACGAACCGATTCATCATACTCACCCCTAGCCCTATGATTTCACTGGCCGTAAGCACGGCCTTATCGCCAGCATGTTCCCGTCGATCAGGCGGCGCTGGCTGCCACCATCGAAACTCTATCTCGCCACCGTGCCGCAACCAAGCGATCTTCGCAATCCGTGTTTACCACGTGGCGCCCGAAAAGGATCCTCCCATGCCGCCACCGCCCCGGCCTCGCGAAAAATCATCCGGTCGTCGCGGCCCCGATCCGAAAGACGCGCCGCGCCATGCCGGCCGCACCAAGCCAGGGCTGGCGGCACGCGGGGCGGCGCTCGACTTGTTACGGCTGATCCGAAACGGTCGCAGCCTAGATGATGCGCTGTCCGCCTGCCGGTCTTTCAGCGAGCTGGAGGGCTCTGACCGGGCGTTCGCGCGGCATTTGGCCACCACAGCCTGCCGCTTCCAAGGGCGGCTCGATGCCCTGGTCGAGGGCTATATGGCCCGCCCGCTCAAGCCTGAGCAGACGGAGCTGCGCGCGATCCTGCGGCTGACGGCGGCGCAATTGGTCCTCCTCGACACGCCGCCCCACGCCGCAGCCTCAACAGCCGTCGATCTCTCCCGCGAGCGGCGGCAGACGGCAGGCTTTTCGAAACTGGTCAACGCGGTGTCGCGTCGGATCAGCGAGACCGGCAAAGAGAAATTCGAAGAGCTGTCCTTGCGGCTCGACACCCCGGGCTGGCTGTGGCGGCGGCTGGAGCGGACTTATGGGCCGCAGCGGACCAAGGCGATCGCGCTGGCTCATGCTGAAGAGGCGCCGCTCGATATTACTGTGCCCGATGCCGACAAGCGCGCGGCCCTCGCCGAGGCGCTGGAAGCGACACCCATTGGCCCGCATACGTTGCGGCGGCCCGCCAGCGGTGGGCGGATCGACGCGCTGCCGGACTTTGCCGAAGGCACCTGGTGGGTGCAGGACGTGGCGGCCACGCTGCCGGCGCGATTGGCAGGCGCGGACCTGACAGGCAAATCCGTTTACGATCTATGTGCGGCACCTGGCGGCAAAACGCTTCAGCTCGCCGCCGCGGGTGCGCAGGTGACCGCCGTCGATATCTCTGGGCCTCGCGTCGCGCGGCTTGAAGAAAACCTCGCTCGCACAGGCCTCAATGCGCATATCGTCGTGACCGACCTGCTGGATTGGGCCCCACCGGGGCCCGCCGATATCGTGCTGCTGGATGCGCCGTGCTCCGCGACGGGCACAATTCGTCGGAACCCGGACCTTTTATGGTCGAAGCGGGAGAGCGAAATCGATCTCCTCACCTCGCTGCAAGATCGGATGATCAACAAAGCCCTCTCCCTCGTCAAACCAGGGGGTATGCTGATTTACGCGACATGCTCGCTACTCCCGCAAGAAGGCGAGGAGCGGATCGCCGCCGCCTTGTCCCGCCACACCGACCTATCGGTGATCCCGGCGGAAGCGGACGAACTCGGCGGGCTCGACGTAGTCACAAAGGACGGTTTCATCCGTACAACGCCCGCTCTCTTGAAAGAACAAGGCGGCATGGACGGGTTCTTTGCGGCGCGGCTCAAGAAGTCAGAGATCTGAGAAGAGCCCTACAAATTCACTTTGTTGAACACGAAGGCCGGCGTTACGCGGATGGCCAACATCACAAACCGCCAGAACCAAGGCGCGTAAACGATCGGGCCGCCCTTCTCCATCGATTTGACGATGGCCTTGGCGACGGCTTCGGGCTCTGCCCAGAGGGGGCCTGACGGGTTCAAATGCGCCGTCATTGCCGTTTTGACGAAGCCGAGTTTCATCAGCACCGCGCGGGTTTTCTTGCCGTCAGCCAACCGGTGCGCGAGCCCCTGCATGAAGACGGACAGCCCCGCTTTCGCAGAGCCGTAAACATAGTTCGACCGCCGCCCGCGGTCGCCCGCGACGGAAGAGACCGCCACCACCACCGGCGCGGGATGATCGCTCGCCTCGAGCATCTCTACCGCCGGGGTGATCCACCGCACCGCACTCGTATAATTCGTGTGCAGGATGCGCTCAGCCTCGCTGAGGTCGTCTTGCGCTTTGTCCTGATCACCCAACGTACCATGGAAAACAAGCAGGCTATCGAAGCCGCTCATTTTTTCTGCCATATCGCCGAGCCGGGCCCCGGGGTCTTCCTCCGCCACCAGATCAATCGCAGCAACCTCGACAGCCTTCGCGCCGCGCAGTTTCAAATCCTGCGCAATGGGCTCAAGCTTTACGGCATCGCGCCCCACGAGCGTGAGCGTGGCGCCTTGTGTCGCGAGAAGCCGCGCAGTTTCTTCGGCGATACGAGAGGCTGCGCCCAAAATCACAACGTGGCGCGCGGGTGAGGTCGATGTGGTCATTCGATATTCATCCGTTTCCAGAAAGCTGAGCTGATCGCCGGGTCGCGATGCGGCAGGAAATCGCCCAAGGCGGGATAGCCTTCTCTAAACTGCGCCGGGTGCAGGCGACCATCCTTGGCAGGGTAAAGGCGTCCCCCCGCTGCGCTGACAATGGCATCAAGCCGATCCAGCAGCGCGAGCGTGCGCCAGCCTTTATTGGGGAAATCCAGCGCCAACGTCGTCCCCTCTCTCGGGAAAGACAGCAGGCCCGGCGATTTGAGGTCGCCGAACGTCTTCAGTACCGCGAGAAACGAGCCCTGCCCCGCGGCCGCAATCGCTTCAAGCATCTCGCGCGTTGCGTCTTCGGCCGCGGCGGGCGGGATCACCGATTGGTACTGATAAAAGCCCCGCTGTCCATAAAGGCGGTTCCAGCTGTTGATCGCATCGAGCGGGTAGAAAAATCCGCCATAGGGAACGGTCGACCGTCCCGCCTTGCGCTTGCCATTGGCATAGTAGAGCTTGTTGAACGCCGTGAGGCTCAGCTTGTTGAGGACAAAGCCTGGCGCATCCATCGGCATTGTCACCAGGCTATTCTGTGGACAGACGGTGTACTCTCCATCTTGCGCCCAATTGCCCCGTGTGAAGAGCCCGCGCCCGAGCCCCTCGCCCGTGGCAACGCAGTCGATCCACGCCACTGTGTGCTCATGGCTTTCTTCGCTTTCCCTATTGAGCGTGAAGAACTCATCGAGCCCGCCAAAGGGGATCACCTCTTGATCGATCTGGCTCGAGGGAACGCGCACCAGCTCAAGATCCGCCCACAAAATGACGCCAGTGAGGCCGAGCCCAGCAATCGTGGCCGTGAACAGCGGGTCGGATGGTGACAGCTCCTGATAGCCCGTATCAGAGCGCTGGAGCCCGATCCGTCGCACCCATCGCCCAAACGTGCCGGCGCGATGGTGATTTTTTCCGTGCACATCATTTGCGATCGCGCCGCCCAAGGTAACGAAGCGCGTTCCCGGTGTGGTCGGCAAGAAAAACCCGCGCGGCACCGCGAAGTCGAGAATATCCCAAAGGCTGACACCGGCTTCGGCCCGCAAGATGCCAGTCTCAGGGTCGAAAGCCATCAGCCTGTCGAGCGCGCTCATCTCGAGGATCGCCTCGTGCGCGTTCAGATTGCTGTCGCCGTAAGACCGACCAAGCCCCACGGGCAGGACGGAGTGACCGCTGGCGGCCTTTGCTATCAGACCGGGCGCATCATCCCGATGGTGGAGCGCATATCGCCGATGCGGCGCCTTCACCACGCGCCCCCATGATTCCCAGGGGCCAATCGGTGTGTCGTCGGCCTGCCCCATCAGAAGGTTATGGCGAGGATCACCGAGAGAAGAAGCATTCCCCCCAAAGCAATCGACACCTTGTCTCGGATGGCGAAGGCGACCGGATCATCATCAAGGTCGCCGCGATGGGCGAGTAGCCAAATCCGCTGTGTCCAGAGCAAGATCAACGCTGGAGCCGCCCAGAGCCATTGCGGCGTACTATAAACGCTCAGTGGGAACGCTTCTTCTGTCAAATACAGCACAAGGACGAGAAGCGAGGCAAAGGTCGACGCTGCGCCCATGCCGAGCGTGACCGGCCAATCCGCTGGCCGATATCCGCGCCCCGGGATCAATTCATCTTCCGGCTGCCCCGTTGCGCGACGCAGCTCGACATGCCGCTTGGCCAAAGACATCGCGAAAAAGAAGAAAAAGGAGAATGACAGCAGCCATGGCGACAACCAAACATCGAGCACCGCCACACCCATGATCAGACGCAGCGTGTAAAGCAGTCCCAAAATTACGACGTCGAGCATCGCGATGCGCTTTAAACCGAAGGAATAGCTCAACGTGGCACACAGATAGGCCGCCATGGCCAAAGCAAGATCACGCGACAGGATCAATGCCAGTAACAATCCGCCCACGATCAAAGCCGGCGCAACGACAAGTCCGTCCCGCACCGGCAATGCTCCCGCCGCAAACGGGCGGCGACATTTCGTGCGGTGACAACGATCTGACGCGAGATCGGAGAGGTCATTCAGGATATAGGTGCCAGAGGCGACCAGACCGAGGAACAAAAAGGCAAGCGTCACCGAGATGATCGCACCTGGATCCGAATATTTGTGCGCCAGAAGCAGCGGCGCAAATAAGAGGATATTCTTCGTCCACTGATGGGCACGAAGCGCGCGGCGCCACAGTTTCGTTTTGCTTTCCGCGCGTGCGTCGTCGAATTCGGCTTCGACCACGGCGCCGCTATCACGCGCCTTCTGTTTGAGCTCTGGCGACACGCCAACGAACACGGCGCCCTGCGCAGCAGACCAAACGGGCAAATCCGCCTCGTGATCACCCGCATAGCTAAAACCGTCAGGAAACCGCTCTTTCAGCGCTGCCGCTTTGTTCGGCCCTTTGAGGTTTCGCTCAGGCGTCGTTCCCTCATAGCTATCAAAGCAGCCCACTTGATCCGCGACCGCCTTCGCGATCCGTTCATCAGCAGCAGTCGCAAGATGGATTTGCCGCCCGGCATCGCGCTGCCCCACGAGGTATTCAACGAGCGTCTCGTTCACGGGCAAAGAGGCAGCATCGGGCAAGGACAGATCGGCTAACGCCGCTTTCATCGCGGCCTTACCCTTACGCAACTCAAGGAGCGCTTCCACGGTTTTGAGAGGCTTACTGAAAATATTGAATGCGATGGTCTCGTAAAGAGTATCGGTGCGGAGCAATGTGCCGTCAAGATCCACCGCCAATGGCCATTTCGTCGCTTGCGACCGCTCTTGATTCAACGATGCTGACCCTTCTGCCATCTGCCCAGCTTAACTCTGCTTCTTTGAAAAGGTGAAGTGCCGATGCCCGATGTAACTGGTAACAATGGGCGACCCAACGCCGATGGCGTGCGCCACTTCGTCTGAGTACCAATCGAAGCCGATCAGAGGAAAGACCACCCTTTCCAAACCGACGGTGACGATCAAGACTTGCACGAGCGCCACCATGTTCACGATCGTGAAGCGGATATACTCATCGCTGACGTTCCGGCCTGACTTTTGAAATACGAACAGTTTGTTCAGCGTGTAGGCGATCGACATGCCGATCAAATACGCAATGGTGACGGCGTATTCGAGGCGCATGAACTCAGACAAGCCGATGCGTGACAGCCAATTGATCACCGCCGACGTGCCGCCGGCCGCAACAAAGGCGATAAACTCCCGGCTCATCATGCCGCCACTGGCTCCCGCGTTAAGGCCTGAGCCATACCACGCGCAAATTTTATACTTTCTGAAACGCCGCGATCTTCTGGGTAGTAAAAGCAGGTATCCGCGATCTGTAGTCCGGCAATCGGTGTTTGCGCCGGCGGGATCATCTCTGCGAAGCCCACCTCGCAAATTGGCTGCGCGTATCGAAGGCGACCGACATGGGTCGCCAAAACGTCGCTTTCTTTGATCTCGGGGTTCACCAACTGCACCGCGGCGATGGAGTCAGCGATGAAAGCTTGATCATCACGATCAAACTTGGCGTTCCCCTGCGGCATGTAAAACGGCACGTACACCACCGTGTCCGGCAGCGGCCGCAAGTTTGAGAACTCAACAATGCCCGGGATTTCAACATCGGGATGAGAAATATTGACCCAAAAATGCGGGCTGACTTGGCGCTTGAGTTTGAGCATCACGCACACGGCACCGATGTTCTTGATACGGTCATAGGTGGAGACCAGATCCGGCGCGCTTTCGCGCAAGAGCTTCCCGACGACGGGCGTCGGCGCTGTCGAGATGACTTGTGCGCTGGCCACCTTTCGGCCATCAGCCAGCGTCACCCCCGTCACCTTCCGGTCTTGGATATCAATCTGTGTCACCGGCGAAGAGAGGTGAATCTCACCACCCATGGATATGATGGCGTCGCGCAGCGCGTTCATCAGCGTCTCGCTGCCACCCTCGATATAGCCGAGACGCTCTTCGAAGAGCGATTTGCGCGAATTGCCGAGCCGCTTCATCCGCTGCCACATCCAGGCGGCGGAGACCTCGTCAGAGTACTCGTAAAACTTCAGCTCAAGGAGTGGTTTCCACATGCGCTGATACACGGTCTCCCCGCACCAGTTCACAAACCATTCCTTGGCACTGATCTGATCGAGCTTTGACCAATCTGATCGCTTAGTGGAGCTGAAAGCGAGCAACCCGTAGCGAAGCTTCTCGATCGGATTCATTTTCGGGAAGGTCAGTAGGGAGACGGGGTCACCCCAATTATAAAGCTGCTCCCCCACCTGATAGCCCATCGTGGTGTGCACCCACTTCATGCCATCAGGCATGCCGAGATCGTCAAGCAGCGACAGCGTATCAACATCCGAAAGACAGCAGAAATGGTAGAAGCGTTCGATCGACAAGCCGTCAAAATCGAAATGCGCCGCCATGCCGCCGACGCGGTCATCCGCCTCATATACGGCAATGCGATGGCCCGCTTTGGCGGCGTAATACGCGGCAGCGAGGCCCATAGGTCCTGCGCCAATGACCGTGACGTCAGGATTAGAATTCGAGGAAGACATGGCTATATTCCGGGTGGTGATAGGTTTGCTCTAGCGCTTCGCGCAGCGGGGTCGCGGGCACCCCAAAAATCCCAGGCCAATCGATCACATCGAAGACGTCAGGCGTGACCAGCGCTTTGAGCTGCGTGACGGTAAAGGGCGGATTGCTGTCAAAAATCGCGTAGGTCTTGAGCAGTGAATAGAAGCTCCAATAGGGGATCTTCACAATCGGCGTTTTCAGCCGCGCGGCCGCCCGCACCTCACGGATCAAATCGATATAGTCGATCTTCTGTAGACCGCTGATATCGTAAGTGCCTTCGATTTCTTTTTCGAGGCTGGCACGGCAGATCGCCGAAAAGTCACCGCCATAAAGGGGCTGGCGCAGATATTTGCCACTGCCGGGAATCGGAAAAACAGGCGCCTTTTCCATAAAGCGCTTAAGCCAGCCAAGGTGCTTTCGGTCGAACCAGCCAAACATCAGTGTGGGGCGCAAGACAACGTGGCGAAAGCCGCTTTCGGCAACGATTTTCTCCTGCGCCTTCTTTGTCTCCGTATAAAAATCAACTGCTTTTGAATTGACCACGGATGAGCTCGCATGAACCAGATAATCGCACGGGCCTTGTTTCAACGCCGCAAGCACGCGCTCGGTCGCAACGATGTTGTTGCGGTGGAATTCATCGCCATCGAGCCCACCGATCTGCGCGTGGAGTATGATCGCCTTCTCGCAGCTCGCCGCCGCCACTTCCCACTCGCCAGGCTCGGCAAGGTCAGCTTCGATGACCTCAATCTCAGGATGGAGACGGCGTAGCACCTCAACATTCGCCGGGTGCTTATCGACAGCCACGATTTGATAACGGGTCTCGCCTGCCAGAAGCGTAATGAGGTTTTGCCCCACCAATCCGGCAGCGCCCGTAATCAGTACTCGTGTCATAGCAGCCCTCTCTCCGCCGGCATCGCGTCGCGCAAGGGACATGCCACCGGTGCGGCATCAGCGAAAGGGCTGATACCGCACCGGCGAGAAACGTTTGTTAATAGAGGGTCTTGATCGCCTCGGCATTGTAATCGCCCAGATCGTCGAGCCGGCCGTCTTTCACTTTGGTGGCCCATTCAGGATCCTGGAGCAGGGCACGCCCCACGGCGATCATTTCAAACTCGCCTTTTTCCATGCGCGCCAAAAGGTCCTCGATGGGACGGGACTTAGAGCCTTCACCACGGAAGGAGCCGATGAATTCACCATCCAAGCCAACTGACCCGACGGAGATCGCCGGCAGCCCGGTGAGCTTCTTACACCAACCTGCGAGGTTGAGACCATCTTCGCCATCGACTTCGGGGAATTCAGGTTCCCAATAGCGCCGTTGCGATGCGTGGAAGACATCAACGCCCGCATCGACCAGCGGCTTCAGGAAGGTTTCAAGATCGGCGGGCGTTTCGACCAGCCGCGCGGTGTAATCGAAAAGCTTCCACTGCGACCAGCGCAGGATGATCGGGACATCGCCGACTTTCTCGCGGGTCGCCTTGATGATCTCAGCCGCGAAAGTCGTTCGGTCTGCGATGTCGCCACCAAAGCGGTCTTCGCGCTTATTGGTCATCGCCCAGAAGAATTGGTCGATCAGATAGCCGTGGGCGCCGTGGAATTCGATTGCATCGAACCCCAGCCGCGCCGCGTCGGCCGCCGCCTCAACATAAGCGTTGAGCATGTCTTCGACTTCAGCCGTCGAGGGGGCCTCGAAAATCTGCTGCCCTTTTGGCGTCACGCCGGAGGGGCTGTCGGTCGGCGCGTCGGGGAAGAGGCCGGTGCCAGACTTCCGGGCGATCCCTTGGTGCCAGATTTGCGGCGCCATTTTGCCGCCCGCCTCATGCACACCGTCGATCACGGCCTTCCAGCCCTTGAGCGATTGCTCGCCATAGAAAAGCGGAATGTTGGGGTCATTCGCCGCCCCGCCCCGCGGGATCAGCGTGCCCTCTGAAATGATCAGGCCCACATCGGCAGCGGCCCGGCGTTGATAGTAATCGTGGACATTCTCGCCCGGCACGCCCTCTGGGCTGAAGGAGCGCGTCATCGGCGCCATGACGATGCGGTTTTCGAAATGCGTGTTCCGGACAGTCACGGGCTGAAACAGGATGGAGGTATCAGGCATGGAAACTCCCTTGGTCTGAATTGAGCGCATTGATGGCAGGATCGGTTACATTGGCAACCCACATATTCGAGGGGTGGGCATACCGCTTCTTCAAAGCAGCATCAGCGCGGCATCCGTTTGCGCGCCGATGACGCCCAAGGCCACAGGCCGAATCCACCCAAACGCCAGCGTCCCAATGATGAATTTCCGCCGCGCAATGCCGAGCCCCGCCGCGGCGAGACTGCAAATGGCCGCTGGCACCACCGGCGCCACGCGCAGAACCCCGACCGTCAGCGTCCCATGATGCCGGAGGCGAGATACCCATTTTGCGACCCGGCGATGCCGGATCACCTCCGCCACCGCCTTTTGCTGCAGATCGGGCGACGACAATTCAAAAAGGAAAACCCCAGACGCGATGAGGGCCGCAAAGACCACCCACCCCGCCCCTGGCCCCAAGACCGCGCCCGCGACCAGCACGGTAATACTGCCAAAGGGCAGGACGCTCACGAACAGAACGAAGGTGAAAAGAAGGAGCACTGAAAAGCCAATCAGCGGGTCGACTTGACCGCGCAAGGCCAAAAGGCGTTCAGCCAGCTCTGTGGGGCCGATCACAGCCGCAGCACCCAGCCCAGCCAGGGTAAGCGCCGCGACGGCGAGCCCGCCAATCAACGCACGGCGGTAAGACCGCCTCATACCGCCCGGCCCACGCGATGCGCCCTGGTCAGCTTGCGGCTTCGGCAGCGCCATCTCGTCGGCTCCTCCCCAGGTATCTGATACACCGTCGCCAAAGACCCGTTCATTCCGTGAACTGGCTTGCGTTGCAACGGTTCTTGGCTTAGCTCGCGCCTCTTCTGCTGGTCGGTGTCCTGGCGGAGAAGACGATCAAAAACGGCACCGCGGAGAAAAACATGTCGATTTCCCCTGTCCGCAAGGCGGAACTGATCTCGGAATACGGAACCAAAGACGGTGACACAGGGTCACCCGAAGTGCAGGTCGCGATCCTAACCGAGCGGATCAATAACCTCACCGAGCACTTCAAAGAGCACAAAAAAGACAACCACTCGCGTCGCGGCCTTTTGATGATGGTCTCGCAGCGCCGCCGTCTCCTCGACTACGTCAAGAAGAGCAGCGAAGATCGCTATCAGTCGCTGATCGAGCGGCTTGGCCTGCGTCGCTAAGCGCGCGGTCGCATCTCCAGAGATTCAGAACGCGGCGCCATGTTGGTGCCGCGTTTTTTGTGTTTACGGCCTGTGTAGCTTCCGCGCTTAAGAAGGATCGCGTAAAAATGGATCGGGGCGTTCAGTGAAACTCGGCTATCTCCTCAACACCTATCCGGTGACGAGCGGCACCTTTATCCGCCGGGAGATCGCTGGGGTCGAGGCGGAGGGATTACCGGTCACGCGATATGCGGTTCGGCGGTGGGATGACCAATTGGTCGACCCGCTGGACCAAGCCGAACAAGCCAAGACGCATTACCTGCTCACGGGCAATGCCAAGGCCCTGGCCACGGCTTTCGCCGCGGAGCTGAAAGACAATTTCGCGGGGGTGCGACGCGCGCTGCCGGTCTGGCGGCAGATCGCAAAAGCAACACCCGGGATCGCGCGGCCCATCGCCTATTTATTGGAAGCCGCCTATTTGCGCCGCCGTACAGCGGCCGATGGCGTTACCCATCTGCACACGCATTTCGCCACCAATGCGACGACCGTGGCGATGCTCTGCCACCTCATGGGCGGGCCGACCTATTCCTTCACCGCACATGGCCCCGATGAGTTTGTGAGCCCAGAGCAGTTCCGGTTCGACCTCAAAATGGAACATGCCCGCTTTGCGGTCGCGATCAGCCATTATGGCCGGATGCAGCTCCTCCGCTGGGGCGGGCTTGAACACCGCGAGAAGATCCATATCGGCCGATGCGGCCTGCCCTTGGAGGATTTCGCGCCAAGCCCGGTGCCGGAAAGCCAGACCCTGATCTGCATCGGAAGGCTTTGCCCGCAAAAGGGCCAGGCCCTGATCCCCGAAGCCGTGGCGCCGCTGGTGCGTGAATTCCCCCAGCTCAAAATCGTGCTCATCGGCGATGGCGAAACCCGCGGCCTGATCGAAAGCGAGATTGACCGGCTCAATCTGCGCAACAACATCGAGCTGACCGGTTGGATGGAGAACCGTCTCGTCCGCGAGCACCTGAAAGAGGCACGCGCGCTAATGCTTCCGAGCTTTGCCGAAGGCCTGCCCATCGTGATCATGGAGGCTATGGCGCTCGGGCGCCCTGCCATCTCCACTTATATTGCGGGCATTCCCGAACTGCTCGACGCCGAATGCGGCTGGATCGTGCCCGCGAGCTCCGTCGAGGATCTGCGCGCAGCGATCCGCGATTGCCTCACCGCGAGCCCTTCGCGGCTCAGTGCCATGGGCGCCGAAGCGCGGCGGCGGGTGGAACAGCACCACGATATCACCCGGCTCGGCCGTCAATTGGCCGCCTGGTTTGAGGGCCGCGAAGCGCCGACCGAAACGCAAGCGCCTGATCTGCCAAAGGCCCGTACCGCGTGTTAACCCTATTGGGCCGAAACAGGCTTAGTGTTGTGGGGCGGTCAAAGGGCAAGGAGCGCAAGAAGTGAGTGAAGCCATCCATGCGGCGCCCGCCGCGTCTGCCAAAG
Organism: uncultured Caulobacterales bacterium; assembly: GCA_964342585.1. GTDB lineage: Bacteria > Pseudomonadota > Alphaproteobacteria > Caulobacterales > Parvularculaceae > Parvularcula. The sequence goes on from CAYFHK010000034.1 coordinate 12,545, forward strand.
CGTCTTTCCGCCTACCGCCCAATGTGGCGATGGTGTTTTTGGGCTTTGCTTCCGGCTTGCCTTACGCCGTCTTTACCGGGACGATCATCGCCTGGTTTGCGACCTATGAGATCAATGCGCGCTCCATCGGCGTCTTTTCGATGTCGAGCCTACCTTACGTCTTCAAGTTCCTGTGGTCACCGATCCTTGGCGCATCGAGCCCGCCGCTGTTGTCGAAGCTGCAATCGGTCAGCCGGCTGCGCGCCTGGATTTTGGTCTCGCTGGCGCTGATCACGCCGATCCTGTTCATTCTGCCTTCGCTCGATCCCGAAAAGCATATCGGCATCATTGCCGTCCTCGCACTCGTGGCGATCTTCGCGTCGGCCACACAGGACATCGCGATCGGCGGCTGGCGGATCCGCGTCGCCCGGACGAAGGACGAGTTAAACACGCTCACCGCCATCGAACAATTCTGTTATCGGATCGCCTCCTTCTTCGGCGCCGCCGTTGCCTTCGTCGTGGCGCAGAATTTCGGTTGGGAGGTGGCGTGGATCTTCATCGCGGGGCTCGTTGCGGTGTGCTTCATCAGCGTCTACTTCGTGCCCGATCCGCAAATCGACCAAGACGAAGAAGCAGAGGCGCCCCATATCGAGCTGGGCGGTACGCTGCTGCCGTCTGAGCGCCGCGCAATCCTCTTGCCCGTGCTGATCGCCTGGGCCGTCGCCATCACGGTCGTCTTCTTGTTCATGACCTATATTCTCAATCAGGAGAATGCGGTGGGCACCGCCATCGCGGCGGGCGCGGGCGGCATTGCCATGGTCCTCCGGATCCTTCCCGGGGTGAACGCCGAGCTGACGGGCGAGACGATCCTCCAGACGCGGAATTTCACGCTTTATTGCGGGCCGATCATCATCCTGGTCTGCGTTTTGTCCCCCGTCATCGCCGCGCTCGCGGTCATGCGCAAAGCGGGCACGCAATTGGTGGGACAGGCCCCGGCTGTCGGCAAGGCCGACACGCTCTATCGCACCCTGCTTGAGCCCTTCATCGATTTCGTCACGCGCTTTCGCTATGCGCTCATCCCAATCCTCGTTCTCGTCCTCTTCTATCGGTATGCCGATGGCGTTTGGGGCGCGTTCGCCTATCCCTTCTATCTCGGTGCCCCCGAAGTGAATGGGGGGCTGGGACATACGCTGGCAGAGGTCGCCGCCGCGTCGAAAACCTTCGGTGTCCTCATGGTCATCGCCGGCGTCGCCGTGGGCGGCACCATGCTGCGCCTGATGGGGCAAATGCCGGCGCTCTTTCTTGGGGCGGTGCTCGCCGCCGCCACGAACCTTCTCTACGCGGACCTTGCAGAGGGCGCGGCCTATGTCGATCAGTTCATCGCAGCCGTGCACATCGATATCCTGTTCCCGCCGATCAATGCGCTCGTGAATCTGCTTTCGCCCGACGAAGATGTCGTCGTTGGCAATGCGCTTGGCCGGTTGATGGTGGTGATTGCGGCCGAAAACCTTGCCGTCGGAATCGCCAGCGTGGTGTATGTGGCTTACCTCTCGTCCATCGTGAACAAGCGCTATGCGGCCGTTCAGTATGCGATCCTCGCCTCGCTTTCACTGCTTGTGGCCGTTCTCGGTCGCGGCTTCTTAGGCGAGCTGATCGATGGACGCGGCTTCGCCTACGTGTTCATTCTGACGGCGATCCTCGGCTTGCTCGGCGTGGCCGCCGCGCTGGCCGAATGGGTGCGCGTGGGCAAAGCCCGGCCGACCTTCGCGGGCACCGGGCAAGACGCCTAAGAGCTTAGCTGCCGACCCTTGGCGCAAGCCCTGCGGTGCATCGCTCAAACGGCGGGGCGGGCACACCGGCAATTGATGCCATGGTCGTCAGCTCACGCACGGTCCCACCCGCCGGCATGACGATCGCCATGGCCCGGCAATCCCCCAAATCATAGCGGCGGAATTCGTTCGCGCCCTCACGCCGCACCAAGGCAGGCGCGCCGACCACGGCTTCAAGCCTCGCCACAGGCTGACCGAGAAATCGCTCGGCCTTCGGTCCCGGCGGAGCATCGTCCTGTCTGCGGATGAGATCGCCAATCGGATCACCCTCGCCAGGCGCCGAGCGGCCCGACAATCCGCCCCCGGTCGTGCCGCATGCAGCCAGCGTGATCGCGATGAGCGCGAAGGCGAGATTTGCCCTCAGACCGGAAGACGCGATAGGGCGGCAGCGAAGCATGACGGATCTCCTGAAATTTATGACCGAAATCGACGTTATCGCCATCGGCAATGCCATCGTAGACGTGTTGGCGCACACTGACGACGCCTTTCTCACCACGCACGACGTGCCTAAGGGCGGCATGGTGCTGATCGACACGGCGAAAGCCGCCTCGATCACCGCCGCTTTGAGCGCGACCGACCAGGTGGCGGGCGGCTCCGCTGGCAATTCGGTGGCCTGCCTTGCAAGCATCGGCGGCAAGGCGGCATTCGTCGGCAAAGTGGCAGACGATGTGCTCGGCGAAGTCTATCGCCGGTCGATGCGCGACCTAGGCGTCAGCATGGACACCGCGCCCTTGCGCGACGGTCTTGGGACCGGGCGCTGCCTGATCGCCGTGACGCCCGATGCCGAGCGCTCTATGGCCACCTTTTTGGGGGCGGCGGGCTTTGTCTCCGACGAGGATGTGGAAGAGCGCGCGATTGAGTCGGCGCAAGTGACCTATTTCGAAGGCTATTTGTTCGAAGGCGAAGGCCCGCGTAGCGCCTTCATCAAGGCGTGCGAAATCGCCCGCGCGAAAGGCCGGAAGACCGCCCTCACCTTGTCTGATGTCGGCGTGGTCGAGCGCAATCGCGACGCGCTCCTCTCCTTCATCGATGGGCATGTCGACCTTCTCTTCGCGAACCAAGAAGAAGCGCGGGCGCTGTTCGGCAATCATGACGAAGCGGGCGCGCTGGCCGATGCCATGTCGAAGCTTGTGCCTTACGGCGCCGTGACACGCTCCGAGCAGGGATCATTGGTTTATGGCCCCGATACCCCCGTCGAAGAGGTGCCCGCCGTGGCCCCGCCGCAATTGGTCGACACGACCGGCGCGGGCGATGCCTATGCCGGCGGCTTCCTTTATGGCTTTACGCGGGACATGCCGCTGAAACAGTGCGCGGCGCTCGGCTCACTCGCCGCCTCAGAAGTGATTTCCCATATGGGTCCCCGTCCGGAAATCAGCCTACGGACGCTGGCGAAAGACAATGGCCTGATCTGAGGGGCGCAGCATCCAGAGATTGCCCCCGGCAGCCTCAGGCGCCGGGGTGACAATCTCTTCGTTCACCTAAGGGGTCATCCCAGTCGCGCATCGCGCGTACCGGGATCCAGTAGCGTCACTCGCCCTTAGGCCGCGATGCCTTTTCTTCGTGCCCTGACATACCTTCACGCGCAGCGAGCACCTCGGCAACATCATCGAAAGTGAGGTCGTTTGCCGCCAGCAGCACTGCGAGGTGGTAGAGCACGTCCGCCGCCTCGGCCTTCAATTCGTCCTTATCCCGCAGTGCCCCGGCGAGGGCCGCCTCCACCGCTTCCTCGCCAAACTTCTTCGCGCATCGCGCGGGCCCCTTCGCGAGCAGGCTAGCCGTATAAGACGTGGACGGATCGGCGCCCTTGCGGGCCGCGATCGTTGCCATTAACCGGGTAAGGACATCGCCAAGCGCCGCCATCACACAATCCTCATCGGCAAGCCTTGCGCGGCCATACGCGTTTTGGCTTCAGCAATCGTGAATTCGCCAAAGTGGAAAATGCTTGCCGCCAACACCGCCGAGGCATGCCCCTCGGTCACGCCTTCGGCCAAATGGTCAAGCGTGCCCACACCACCTGATGCGATCACGGGGATCGGCACCGCATCTGAGATCGTCCGTGTCAGCTCAAGATCATAGCCGGTTTTCACACCATCCCGGTCCATAGAGGTGAGAAGGATTTCGCCCGCGCCGCGCGCGGCCGCATCCACGGCATACTCTACCGCGTCAATGCCCGTGGGCGTGCGGCCGCCATGGGTAAAAATCTCCCACCGCCCCTCACCCACCGACTTCGCATCAATCGCGATAACGATACATTGATTGCCTGCCGCTTCCGCCGCCGCATTGATCAGATCACGGTCGCGCACTGCCGCGGAATTGATTGCCACTTTGTCTGCCCCCGCGTGGAGTAGCGCGTGCACATCTTCGACCGTCCGCACACCGCCGCCGACCGTCAGAGGACAGAAGGCCTGCTCTGCCGTCTGCGTGACGATATCGAGCAGCGTGCCCCGTGTCTCGTGGCTGGCCGTGATGTCGAGGAAGCAGATTTCATCCGCCCCCGCATCGGAATAGGCCTTCGCCGCCTCCACCGGGTCGCCTGCATCACGCAGATCGACGAAATTTACGCCCTTCACCACGCGGCCGCCGGCAACATCCAGGCAAGGGATCACGCGCACCTTCAAGGTCATGCCGCCGCCTCTTCCACCGCCAGCGCCTCGAGCGGCCGAATTGTGCCCTCATAGAGCGATCGTCCGAGCACGGCGCCGGAGACGCCATCGGCAGTGTGCAGCGCTAGGGCTTGCAAATCCTCAACTGCCGCAATGCCGCCTGAGGCCAAGACAGGGATGCCGACCGCTTCGGCCAATGCCCGCGTCGCCTCAACATTGGCGCCAGTCAGCGCACCATCACGCGAAATATCCGTATACACAATCGCGGCGATCTTCTCGGCATCATATCGGCCGATTACCTGTTCGGCCCGGAGCTCACTATCCTCACCCCACCCTTCGGTGGCAACGAACCCATCGCGCGCATCGATACCCAAAACGATCCGCCCCGGGAAGGCCGCAAGCGCCGCACGCACAAAGCCAGGGTCCTTGACAGCAGCCGTCCCGAGGATCACCCGCGTGACGCCGAGTGAGAGCCATTTCTCGACGATATCGAGATTACGGATGCCGCCGCCAAGCTGCACTCTTGCATCAGTCTCATAGAGGATCGCCTCCACCGCCGCGGCATTCTCCGGCTGACCAGTGAAGGCACCATCGAGATCCACCACGTGCAAGTGCTTAAAGCCGGCATCGCGAAAGCGCCATGCCTGCGCGGCCGGATTGTCCTCATACGTCTTTGAGGTCGACATATCGCCATGCAGAAGGCGCACGCATTTGCCGCCCTTCAAATCGATCGCTGGCCACAAAGTGAACGCCATCACACGCTCCATTCCAAGAAATTACCGAGAAGGGCGAGACCGAAGGCCTGGCTCTTCTCCGGGTGAAACTGCGTACCCGCCACATTATCGCGCGCCACCATCGCCGTGAACCGCTCGCCATAGGTGGCAGTTGCGGCCACATCATTCGCCTGCGTTGCATCGAAACAATATGAGTGCACGAAATAGGCGTCGCCGTCGGGCGGCAAGAGCGGGTGACCCGCGCCTTCCACCGTGTTCCACCCAATATGCGGCAGCTTCTGACCCTTGGCTTCTAGGAGCCGGACCGTGCCCGGCAAAAAGCCAAGGCCCTTATGCTCACCATATTCAACCCCACGTTCGGCGAGGAGCTGCATCCCCACGCAAATGCCAAGGAAAGGGCGCTGCGCGTCACGGATGTGCCGATCAATCGCCTCCGCGAGGCCGGGCCGTTCATTGAGCGCCGCCATGCATGCCCCAAATGCACCAACACCGGGCAGCACTATTCGATCCGCCGTTGCGATCACCTTTGGATCGGATGTGACATGGATGGCCGCGTCGACGCCGCGCTCAGTCGCGGCCCGCACAAGCGCTTTTTGGGCGGAATGGAGATTGCCGGAGCCGTAATCGATCAACGCGACGTATTGCATGGGAACCGGTTAGGAGCCGCCACCCGAAACGGCAATGCCCTGGCGTCGCGCACAGCAAAAAGGGCAGGCCGCAAACCGACCTGCCCCTCAAAACCTTCGCGTTGAACCGCGTGGCTTATGACATTTGGCAAGCGCCGACAGCAGCCATGGCTGCGTCGGAAGCGGTTTCGACGTCGTCTGGCGTTTGGATCGCCATGATGTCGGCTTTCGTGGCTTCGTCAGCGGCAGCTTGCTCAGCCAGGCAGGCGCAATCGGTGTTGGACTCGTACTCAGCTTTGTACGCTTCACATGCTTCCATCACTTCTGCGTCTTGAGCGAAAGCGGAAGTGGTGCCAGCGGCCAGCGCGAAGCCAGCAATCATCAGGAGTTTCATCGTTTAGTCCCTCTATTCATTGTTCACGCCACCCCAGCTTGGTGCGAGCGGCGCGCGCCTTATTGGTTAACGTTAAGGCAAAATAAAGGCGTCAAACCGCGAAATTTCATCGCGATGCGCTAACCCCCTGATAGGCCAACTGAAATCGATTCAGGAACCGAGCGAGCCTTTGGTCGATGGGCTGGCCCCGCCCAGGCGCGGCTCTGGCGTCACGGCCATTTTCAACGCCCGCGCGAGCGCCTTATAGCAACTCTCCACGATGTGGTGGTTGTTGGTGCCGTAAAGGTTCTCGACGTGGAGGCAGATGCCCGCATTTGTCGCGAAGGCATGGAACCACTCCTTGAAGAGCTCTGTGTCCATCTCGCCAATTTTGTCGCGCGAGAAATCGACCTTCCAAATCAGGTAGGGCCGTTTTGAGATGTCCACCGCCGCGCGGGTGAGCGTCTCATCCATCGGGATATAGGCATGGCCAAAGCGCGTAATGCCCTTCGCCTCCCCCACGGCTTGGGCGAAAGCGAGGCCCATGACGATGCCCACATCCTCGGTCGTGTGGTGCATGTCGATATGCAGATCGCCCTTCGCCCGCACTTCAAGATCGATCAGGCCGTGCTTGGCGAAGCCTTCCAGCATGTGATCAAGAAAGCCGATGCCGGTCTGCACATCGGCTTGGCCCGACCCATCAAGGTCGAGGCGAACCGAAATCTCGGTTTCCTTGGTTTGCCGCTGGTGCGACGCAACGCGCGTCCCCGAAGCTTGATCGAGGGGCATGGGAAGTTCTCCTAATCAGAACAGGGGATATGGCCCATCATAGCCTGGCACGGAAGGGGTCAAGACAGGGTGAAGGGCGCGCCCACGCCGAGGCCTGGCCGACTTCACCCTGCCCAGTAGCGCCGAATGGTCGCCCTAGGATCGTTTTCCACCTCGACCGGCGTGTCGAAGACCATGGTCGCGCGCGATGCCGTGTTATAGCTCGGCCAGGTTGGGATGCCGTCATGGTTTGGATCCCCCGTCCGGGCAAACGCGACCCAAGCCCCAGAGATTTGGTCGGCGAGCACCCGGTTTTCCGCCGTTGAGCCGACGAGGGGGAATCGCACCTCATTCATTGAGGGCGCAACATCGATGCCGTGGGTGGCCCCGTATCGACCGCCATAGGCATCGCTCGGCTTGGTCCACAGATAGCTCCAGACCGGCGCCGCGCCGCCTGCCGATTTTCGCTCGGCCATGGTGATGGCGTTTTTCCAAAAGGTCTGATCGCTGACGATGCGGGATTTGAGAAGGAAGGCCGTCGCTGCCGGATCCTCCTCCCGGTACATGGCCAAGACCGCACCTGCCCGATCGCCCAGCGTTTTTTGAAGCTCTGTTTCGAGCGTCTCAAAGCTGATGTCGAAATCGATCTGCCGATAGGTGCGCTCATCGAGCACGCTTGAGACGATGATCGGTACATCCGCGCTCACCGCAGGACTGTCCGGATCAAACGGATGGCGCGGCAACGCGTCACCCAATACGGGCGCAAAGCTGCGCGGCGCTTCCCCGGCCGCACGCGCAGCTGCCTCAACGGCGGCCTGCGCCTTCAGAAGGTCTTGATACGGTACACGCTGAAGCTTGCGGACCTCGCCCGGAGAGAGCCCAAGCTGCTTCAAGAACACGTCCGATGCTTCGGCAGCCATTTCGCGCGGCATGGCCCGCATCATGGAACCGCTCATCACCCCTGCTCGGTGATAGAGCTCTTTTGCGGTCGGCATGGCCAGCAAACAGCTTGTCTTTGCGCCACCGCCGGATTGCCCAAAGATCAGCACACGGTCAGGATCACCGCCAAAGGCTTCGATATTGGTGTTCACCCACCGGAGCGCCGCCACAAGATCCTGAATGCCCACCGTGCCGGAATCAGCGAAGTCTTCGTCCTCACCCAGATAAAGATAACCGAGCGAGCTCAGCCGGTGATTGATCGTCACCACAACGACATCGCCGAACCGGGCCAGCGCCGCACCATCCGCTCCTGGCGTATTGCTCGAACCGCCATAGAACCCGCCGCCGTGAAAACGCACGATGACCGGTCGTTTGGCACCGTCGCCGGGACCGGGCGTCCAAACATTCAGGTTGAGGCAGTCCTCGCCCATTCCGCCATATTGAAGATCATTGTAGATGAGCTTCGCGTAGACGTGCCGCGGGTTGCCCGGGATCTGCGGGGCGATAGGCCCAAAGTCGAGGTGATCGCGGATGCCGGACCATTTCTCAACCGGCTGCGGCGCGCGGAAACGGTTCTTACCTTCTGCGGAGGCAGCGTAGCGAATGCCTTTGAACTGGGCGACGCCGCCCGAAACAATGCCCCGCATTCTGCCGTTATCGGTCTCGACGATCGGAAACAGCTCCGCGGCACGAGCGGTGCCGATTGCTTGGAGAGCTGAAGCGGACAAGAGGCCCGCCCCGCCAGCAACAAAACCTCGACGACTGATCATGTGAATTCCTCCCGCTGCAAATCGGCATTTTCTGAGACAGATCCCAGTCATCTGCACTAATAGCAAGCGAAAATCTTACGGGATGAAACCAGCGGCGCACGCTCCCTTTCGCGATCATGGCCCTTACGGCTAAAACGCGGCGCGAAGGACGGAGGAAAAGGTGCGCTACTACATCTTATTGCTGGGCATCGCGCTGACGGGATGCGGCGGCGGCGCATCCTCGTTCGATCAATCCTGTCAGGATATGGCGGGAGCGACCGACACCCTGACACGATCAGAAGTACGCGTGTTTTGCGGTTGCCTTAACAATCGCACCAATGCCATTCCGTCCGAAGAGCGGCGCCTATTGGGAGCGCTGATGCGCGACGCGGCAAACGGTCTCGATCTTGATCAAAAGGCCGCGGACGCGCTGCGCTCGGGCGAGCTTTCCCCGGCCATGGCCCGGCAATTTTTCGCCGGGCTGCAAAGCTGTTCGATGGAAGCGGTCAGTTAAGCCGCGCGACGAATGCGGCCACTACCCAAACCGCCCTGAGACATCGCGGATTGCCCCTTGGCCTCATCGCGTGACTCCGCAGCGGCGGTCAGAAACTGGGCCGGATTGCGTCCATACATGGCCATGATGCCCATCAAACAAGAGAGCTTTGTGCGCAGGCGCGGCGGCATATCTTCCTGCCAAACGCGGCGGGCTTCGGCTTCCACGAGATCCGCAAACTCATCATTCATTGTCAGGTCTCCAAAAAGGAAAAGCTCTCCCCCCTTACGGGCCAGCTTTCATGGTGAGCGGGGAAGAACCCCCTAAGAATCAAATTCAATACGCAACCAATACGGGAAGAATGCCACATCCCGACTACCGATAGGTTACCAACTGGGCCCGAATGCGAAAAAAGTGCAGGCACACTTGTCGCACCCCGCGCTTGATCCCCGTAGACGGGTCCCCACCTTCGCTGGCATCGCTTTCCCGCTGCTGTTTCCCAAGGAGTCCTATGACCACCATCCTCGCCGTCCGCCGCAAAGGACACGTCGCCATCGCTGGCGATGGCCAAGTCTCGATGGGTCAAACCATATCCAAAGGGGATGCGCGAAAGGTGCGCCGCATCGGCGGGGGAAAGGTCATCACCGGGTTTGCAGGCGCCACCGCCGATGCCTTCACGCTGCTCGAGCGGCTCGATGGCAAACTCGAACAATACCCCGACCAGTTGAAACGCGCTTGTGTCGAGCTCGCAAAAGATTGGCGCACGGACCGTTATCTGCGTCGCTTAGAGGCGTTGATGATTGTGGCGGATGCGGACGAAACGCTGATGCTCTCCGGCCTTGGCGATGTGATCGAGCCTGAACCGATGGATGGTGGCGGCGTGATCGGCATCGGCTCGGGCGGCAATTTTGCCCATGCGGCCGCCCTCGCCCTTTACCAGAACACAGACCTTTCCGCCGAAGAGATTGC